>NZ_LQXG01000016.1:0-352955 GCF_001924955.1 Maricaulis sp. W15
GTCACTTGTGCCCGGAAACGAGCGGAGCCTGTCCGCGTGTCGGGGATGACATCCCGATGCTCCGGCAGGGCGTGCGATCAGGTCCAGGGGCACTAAACGACCGACCCTCAGTACCTGGCGCATTGGAATCGGGGGCGAGAGCGTCCGGGAAATCTCCGCGAACGGGATGTCGGCGATGTCACGTTTTCAAATCAAACCGGTTATCGGCATTGGCCGACATCCCGTTCCCCTCCTGCCCATCCCGCCAGGCGCACGCGCCATGGCGATATCGGTGTTTGGGCCTACTCGCTGAGCGTGCTGGCGGGCGGTCCCAGATAGCTGTCGGGAAGGTCGCCTGTGCGCACAGAGACACGCTGGAAGACCAGGCCGGGGTCGATCAGCCAGAGGCGGACAGTATGCCGGCCGGGTGTCTCGACAACATGCTGGGTCGTTTGCACCGTCACGTTCGTCCGGACATTTTCCTGCCAGACCTCATGGCGGTCATCGGCATGAATATTGACGACCTCGACCGGGCCATCATCCAGCGAAACCCCAAACCGCAAGCCGCCGCGATCGAGATAATCCAGTGTCGGCGACAAGGTCACATCGATCTCGACATGGCCTGCCGTCCAGATTTGCACCGGATAGTCGAGATGAGGGCCGGTGCCATCGGGCTCGAAGTCGGCCGAATTGGCCGGAAGGACCGTCATGCCGGACCCGGTCCGGCCGATGTCAGGGATCTCGATCCAGCGCACCGTGTCACCATCCACGGCCCGGGCATGCCCGGCGGCTTCCAGCGTGACATGGCCGTCGGCCTCGATGGCGATGCCGGCATCCGTGATCGCGGGACGCTGGATCGCCGCCACCGGGATTTCATACAGGGCATCCCCCGAACCGGTTACGGTGATCCGGCCCGTATGTCGGCCGGGTTCAAGCGCGCTCCAATCGATGGAAAGGCTCACCGGACCGACCCCGCCGCTTGTCCGCGACAAGTTTATCCAGGGCACGCTGCTGGACAGCTCGGCCATGGCCGTCTCGGTACCTCGGTCGAACAATTCGATACGGCGGGTTTCCATGCCGTAGCGTTCGAAATGGAAGGTCTCGCCGCCATTCGACAGGGCCAGGCCAAGATGGGCGCCGGCACGCGGTTCGATACGCACCAGGCTGGGCAAGACATCCACCTCCGGCTGCTGCCAATAGGTGTAGGAGATATGGGTCTGGGACATGAAATGGTTCCATTTCCCGCCGGCCACCTCCTCGTGATAGATGCGGGTCAGCTCGGCATCGCGGGCAAACAGGCGCTCGACTTCATCCGCTGCGGCATTGGCCTCGACCCGGCCTTGCGATGCGTAGAGCCGGTTGCGGGCCGTCTCGACATGCAGCGCCGTCAGATTGGCGCTGGCATGCACCGGGAACCAGACCAGTTGCACGAAGGCATCGTCATATTCCGGGGCGAGACGGGCGCGTACGGCATCCGCCATATCGGCCAATGCCTGCCAGTCGGCCAGGACACGCCGGGCTTCGTCAAACCCGGTCAGCGAAAAGGTCGACGGCGTGATGAGCTCGTGTTTGCGCCGCGAATTATACTGCGTGTAGCGGGTCAGGAGCTCGGCTATCGCCTCGGCCTCAGCCTCGCCGAACTGCTCGGCGGCCCAGTCGCGAGTATAGCCGGACATCGCCTCCAGCGTCATCGCTTCGGGATCCCAAGCCTGGTCAAGAAAGAAGCTGATCGGGAATTCCATCGGCTTCAAGTCACCGACATTGACGATCCATAGCGCGTCAGCGCCGTGTTCCCAGGCCAGGTTCATCTGCTCCCAGGTGCGCTCGATCTGGTTGGTGTTGAGCCATTTATAATTCCGCGGATCACCGACATAATCGAAGTGGTAATAGACGCCGAAACCGCCCTCCCGCGTGGCGCCACGGGCCGGGAGGCGACGGATATTGCCCCAATTGTCGTCGGCGAAAAGCAGGGTCACGTCTTCGGGCACATCCATGCCCTGGTCGAAATAATCCTGCACTTCCTTGTAGAGCGCCCAGACCTGCGGCGTCTCGGAGGCCGGGCGACCGGTCACGTCGGTGATAATCTCGCGCTGCGCCTCAACCACGCTTTCCAGCAAGGTGATGGCCGTGCCCTCGGTCATGGCTTCATCGCCATCGCCGCGCATGCCGATCGTGACCAGGCTCTCATGATCGCCCATGCGCTCGACACCCTCGCGCCAGAATTCACGCAAGGTGTCTGCATTGGCCGCGAAATCCCAAGGCCCCTCGCCATAGCGCGCCCATTCGACATGCGCCCGCATCAGCGGTTCGTGGTGCGAGGTCCCGATGACGACGCCATACAGGTCAGCAGTCGGTGCGTTGAGCGGGTCATCGTCGGAGAAAGCCTTGCCCCACATGGCTGGCCAGAGATAATTGCCACGCTGGCGAAGGATCAGCTCGAAGACCTGCTCATAGAAATCATGGTTGAAACCGCCATAGGTCTCATTGACCCAGCCATAGAGGGCCGGGTTTTCATCATTCAGGAAGATGCCGCGATAGCGCACCGACGGCGCGTCGATCCGGCGACCTGCCGAGACCTGGAGCTGGTCGTGCCAGTCAATCGGCACATCGGCCCACCAATGCCAGGGCGAGACCCCGGCAGCGCGGGAAACGTCATAGACGCCATAGATCGCGCCGCGCATATCGGCGCCGGCGATGACCAGCGCCCGGTCGATGCCGGGTGCCGGATTGTCGACGACCTGGTGAAGATAGGCTTCCCACACACCGTCAACGCCGGACACGTCGAGCCGCCCGTCCGCGACCAGGGCGTCGATCAGGGCATTGCCGCCCAGCGTGCCGACGATGATGGCGCGACCGGCGGATGCGTCCGCGTCGGCAGCGACCGGCTGACCGGAGACGGCGGCCAGGTCTTCGGCCAGGTCGCCGGCGGCTCGCAGCAGGCCGGGGTCATCGGCCGGATCGGTCATGATGGCCGCGGCCAGCCCGTCGGCGACCAGCGCGAACCCGTCCGCCGCGGGACGACCGGGACAGATCGCGGCTGCACCCGCACAATCTGTCCCGACGTCCGCCTCGGAGGAGGCCTCTTGGCTGCCAGCCACCGGCTGACAGGCGACCAGGATGACCGCAAGGGCGGCCGGAAGAATATGCCAGTCAGACATCCAGCGCATGGGTCCGCCTTTCGGTTGCGTGTCGTTACGTCGGTTCAGTCTGCCGTCACGGTGAGTGTCACCGCCTGCAGGTCGGTTGAATCGGCGCCTACCGAGAGGGTGAAAGCGCCGGGTTCGACCACCCGTTCCATGTCGAGATTCCACAATGACATCGCACGCTCGGTGACCTCGAAGCGCAGGGTCTGCGTTTCGCCGGCCGCGAGCGAGATCCGCTGGAAACCGGCCAGTTGCAGGACCGGCCGCGTCACCACGGCGAGATCGTCGCGGATATAAAGCTGGACGACATCATCACCGGCCCGGTCGCCGGTATTGGTCACATCAACCTCGACAAAGGCACTCTCACCGACCGTGATTGTGTCCTCGACCAGGCGCGGCTCGGAATAGTCGAACGTGGTGTAGGACAGGCCATAGCCGAACGGGTAGAGCGGCGCTTCCTCATCGAAGAGATAACCGCGGCGGGCCGAGGGTTTGTGATTGTAGAAGACCGGCAGCTGGCCGACCGAACGGGCAATCGTCACCGGCAGGTGGCCACTCGGATTGACCTCGCCCAGCACGACGTCAGCGACGCCATTGCCGGTTTCCTGACCCAGATACCAGCCCTCGATCAGGGCGTCGGCATTCTCGGACAGGAAGTTGACCGCCAGCGGACGGCCATTCAGCAACACGACGATGGTCGGCTTGCCGAGAGCGAATATCTCGCGGGCCAGGTCGAGCTGCTGGCCGACCAATTGCAGGTCGGCGCGGTCGCCCAGATGGTTGTCGGCCCAGGCTTCGCGGCTGAGCTGCTCGTTCTCGCCGAGCACCATCAGGATGACGTCGGCCTCGCGGGCAGTTGCCACGGCCGCCTCGATCAGTTCGGCATTGACAGCCGGATCGACGAGATCGACCTGGTCGGCCGCCCATTGCCGGCTCTCGGTCAGGCGCACGCCTTCGGAATAGACCACGTCGAACCGGTCACCGGCGGCCTGCTGGAAACCTTCCAGAATGCTGACCACATGGCGCGGCTGGTCGGAATAGCCGCCGATCGGGGTGTCGACCGCATGGGTGCCGATCACGGCCAGTGTGCCGATGGCATCCGGATCAAGCGGCAGGGTGTTGTCCCGGTTTTCCAACAGCACCATGGCACGTTGCGCCGCGGTGCGGGCCAGGGCAATGGCATCATCCGTGGCCGTTCCGGCAACGGCCGCATCGGCATCGGCATAGGGGTTTTCCCAGACGCCGGTCAGGAATTTCAGGCGCAGGATGCGACGCACGACCGTATCGATCTGTTCTTCGCTGATCCGGCCCGCGGCCACCATGTCGGGCAGGCTGAGAAAGCCATCACCATGCGGCAGCTCGACATCAACACCGGCTTCCAGGGCGCGGACAGCCGCGTCCTCGATATTGTCATACATGCCGTGTCGGCTGATCAGCTCGCGAATGGCGAAATAATCACTGACGACCAGGCCCGCATAGCCCCACTCATCGCGCAGGACATCGGTCAGGAGCCAGCGATTGGCGTGGCTGGGGACGCCATCAATCTCGTTATAGGAAGCCATGATCTGCATGACATTTGTGTCCTCGACCAAGCGCTCGAAGGGCAGCAGGAAATTCTCCCGCAATTCCCGTTCGGAGATCTGTGCCGGGCCGATATTCATGCCGCTTTCTGGTTGGCCATGGCCGGTCATGTGCTTCAGCGTCACGAAGACGCGGTGTTGCGCCAATGGCAGATCATCGCCCTGGAAACCGCGCACGGCGGCAATGCCCAGTTCGGACACCAGATAGGGGTCCTCGCCATAGGTCTCCTCGATCCGTCCCCAGCGCTGATCGCGGGCGATGTCGACGATCGGGGCCAGCGTCAGGTGGACACCGCGCAGGCGCATTTCACGCGAGGCGACATTGAACACATCCTCCAGCAACTCGGTGTCCCAGGTCGAGGCCAGGCCGATGGATTGCGGGAAGCTGGTCGCGTTCGGCGCGACATAGCCGTGCAGGGCCTCTTCGTGGAACAGGAGCGGAATTCCCAGGCGGGTCTCTTCAATGGCCCAGCGCTGGGCGGCGTTGATGTATTCAACCGTCTCGCGTTCTTCCCGATTGAGTACGCCGGCATTGGCGCCGGCCGCCGTTGTGCCGGGTTCGACACCCTGGCGGTCATAGGGGCGGGAGATCTGGCCGAGACCATTGGGGTAGTTCTCGGAGGCACGCTCGGGCGAAAAATCGCCGGACGGGGTCTGAATCTCGGCCTTGTTCTGCCAGATGCCGATCATCTGGGCGACCTTCTCTTCCAGCGTCATGCGCGAGAGCAGGTCCTCGACACGAGCCTCGACCGACTGGCTGGCGTCGCGATAGATCGCGTCCGGACCAGGCCGGTCAACGTCCTGCGCGGCGCAGGCTGCCTGACTGGCGAGGGTGGCAAGAAGGGCCGCGGGTGCGGCAATCCGGCGCGTCAGCCGGACAATATCGAAGGCAGGCGTCTGGGCGCTCATACTGGTGTCTTCCCCTATCACAGGCCGGATTAGAGACCGTCCGGCGCTTACTATTTGCGCGATACTAAGACGAGGCATGGGGGGAAGGTCAATGCATTTGTCGGAGTAAATGCCCTGATATAGACACCCCTGCCCCCGGGAAGTATGACCGTAGGAACAAAAGCATCAGAAATCGCGGTGGTTATTGCCGCCGGACCAGACCTGCGACAGGCGCAGGACGGAAGGACAATCGACATGGCGCCGAGCGACAGGACCGAGGACAAACCGCGTCGGCGTACCGGCAATCCGGCCCGCATCCACGGCACGATTGCCCATGATCTCGGCGTCGCCATCGTCTCCGGCCAATATCAACCGGGCGAGACATTGCCCAATGAGATCGATTTTTCCGAACGCCTGAAAGTGTCGCGCAGCGCCTATCGCGAAGCGGTGCGCATCCTCTCGGCCAAGGGCCTGGTCGAGAGCCGGCCGAAGACCGGAACCCGGGTCACCCAGGCGACACGCTGGAACCTGCTCGATCCGGATGTCCTGGCTTGGTATTTCGCCTCCGAGCCTGACCCCAAGTTGATCGACGGCCTGTTTGAACTGCGCATGATCATTGAGCCAGCCGCCGCCGCACTGGCCGCCGAACGCCGCGAGCCACACCATCTCACCGTGATGCGCGAAGCCCTGATGAACATGGAAAAACACACGCTCACCACCGAGGCCGGCCAGATCGCGGACCGCGCCTTCCACGACGCCGTGCTGGATGCCTCCTGCAACATGCCACTGCGCAGCTTGGCCAGCACGATCGGGGCGGGTGTGCGATGGACCACGGTCTACAAGGCACGCAAGGACGAGCTTCCGCGTGACCCGATGCCGGACCATTGGCGCGTCTTCGATGCCATCGCCGCCGGCGGCCCGGAAGCGGCGCGCAGCGCGATGGAAGACCTCGTCGGAGCCGCCCTGCGCGATACGGCCCGCGCCCTGCGACGCAGCCAAAAGCGTCCGGGCGGCGACGACTCCGGCTGATTCTGCTGCAATTCATGACATGTCGCGTCGCGCCGGGGCGACGCAGCATCTTGCTTGCTGTCAAAATGCAATCTATTTGTCGGAGTATTCTGGCGCCCAGAGAATGGTGTCACGACCTGCAATAGAGAGCTTCATGACAAAACGCTTGAGATCACGCGCCTGGTTCGACAACCCGGAAAACCCGGACATGACCGCGCTCTATCTTGAGCGCTATCTCAATTACGGCCTCACTTTGGAGGAGCTGCGCTCGGGCAAGCCGATTATCGGCATTGCCCAGACCGGGTCCGACCTTGCCCCCTGCAACCGCCACCATATCGAACTAGCCAAGCGCGTTCGCGAGGGCATCCGCGAAGCCGGCGGCATCGCCCTTGAATTCCCGGTCCATCCGATCCAGGAGACCGGCAAGCGACCGACGGCAGGCCTTGATCGCAATCTCGCCTATATGGGCCTGGTCGAGCTGCTCTATGGCTATCCCCTTGACGGCGTTGTGCTGACAGTCGGTTGCGACAAGACCGCACCGGCCTGCTTGATGGCGGCGGCGACCGTCGACATTCCCGCCATCGCCCTGTCGGTCGGACCGATGCTCAATGGTTGGCGCAAGGGCGAACGGATCGGCTCCGGCTCGATCATCTGGCAGGCCCGCGAAATGATGGCGCGCGGCGAGCTGGACTATGAGGGCTTCATCGAACTGGTGGCGACCTCGGCCCCGTCAGTCGGCTATTGCAACACGATGGGCACCGCCTCGACGATGAATTGCCTGACAGAAGCGCTCGGCATGAGCCTGCCCGGCTCAGCCGCCATCCCGGCGCCCTATCGCGAGCGCGGCCAAGTCTCCTACCAGACCGGCAAGCGGATCGTGGAGATGGTCCATGAAGACCTCAAACCGTCCGACATCCTGACCGAGGACGCCTTCCTCAACGCGATCGCGATCAACTCCGCCCTTGGCGGCTCCACCAATGCGGCGGTGCACCTGACTGCCCTGGCGCGCCATTCCGGTGTCGACCTGCCACTCAAGACCTGGCAGACGCACGGCCACAAAATCCCGCTCATGGTCAACATGCAGCCGGCCGGCGCCTATCTCGGCGAAGACTTTCACCAGGCTGGCGGTGTTCCCGCCGTCGCCGCCCAGCTGATGCAGCAAGGCCTGCTGCGCGAGGATGCCAGGACCGTCAATGGCCGCTCGATCGGCGAGAATTGCCGCGACGCCGAAATCGTCCTGGAAGACGTGATCTGGCCCTTTGACGCGCCACTCCTCAAGGATGCCGGCTTCATCGTGCTGACCGGCAATCTGTTCGACACGGCCCTGATGAAAACCAGCGTTATCGCCAAGGCCTTCCGCGACCGCTACCTGTCCGACCCTGATGATCCAAACGCCTTCCAGGGCACGGTGCACGTATTTGACGGACCGGAAGACTATCACCGCCGCATCGACGACCCGGCCGAGAATATCGGTGATGACGGTATCCTCGTGATGCGCGGTTCGGGTCCGATCGGACACCCCGGTGCGGCGGAAGTGGTCAACATGCGACCACCATCCTATCTCATCCAGCACGGCATCAATGTCCTGCCCTGCGTCGGAGACGGGCGCCAGTCAGGCACGTCCGGCTCCCCCTCCATCCTGCACGCCTCGCCGGAAGCGGCGGCAGGCGGCAATATCGCGCTCTTGCGCACCGGCGACCGACTGCGGATCGACCTCAACACTGCGACCGTGAACTGGCTGGTCAGTGCAGACGATATCCGCGACCGCCGTGATGCGCTGGACGCCGCGGGCGGTTATCCCTATCCGGCCTCGCAAACGCCCTGGCAGGAGCTTCAGCGCGACACGATCGGCCAGCTGGAAACCGGTGCCGCCCTCGAACCGGCCGTCAAATACCGCCGTATCGTCGAGACATTCGGCAATCCGCGCGACAATCATTGATCGGCGGCGTCATGGTTTTTCGCGCCCTCACCATCCTCCTGGCACTGGCTTTAGCGCCGGTTTCGGCGCAGGCCGACGACAACGACACCCGGCCGCACCTGCGCCCGCATGGTGATACGCAGCAACTCATTGTCGATGGCGCGCCTTTCCTCATTCTGGGGGGCGAGCTCGGCAATTCCACAGCCTCCGACCTCGACGCCCTGGACGCGACCTGGCCGACCCTGGACACACTCAACCTCAACACCTTGCTGGCTCCGGTCTATTGGGAATTGATCGAACCGGTTGAGGGTGAATTCGACTTTGCCCTGGTCGACGGATTGCTTGAACAGGCGCGCGCCCACGACATGCGGGTCGTCATCCTGTGGTTTGCCAGCTGGAAGAACTCGATGTCGAGCGATGCCCCGGCCTGGGTGAAGCGCGATGGCGAACGATTTCCGCGCGCCCGGGGCGAGGATGGCCGGGCCCAGGAAATCCTCTCGCCCTTCAGTGACGCCAGTCTCGACGCCGACCGCCGCGCCTTCACTGCCCTGATGGCCCACCTCGCCGAGGTCGACCGCCAGCACACGGTGATCATGGTCCAGATCGAAAACGAGATCGGCATGCTGCCGAACGCACGCGATTACAGCGCTGTCGCCAATACAGCCTTTGCGGAACCGGTTCCGGACCCCGTGCTGGCAGCGCGTGACCGATCCGGAGAAACCGGCAGCTGGACCGATGTTTTCGGGGCCAGCGACGTCACTGACGAGATGTTCATGGCCTGGCATTTTGCCCGCTATGTCGACGCGATCGCCATGGCCGGGCAGGCAGAGCATGACCTCCCGATGTTCGTGAATGCGGCGCTCAATCGGCCGGGTCATTCACCCGGCCAATACCCCAGCGCCGGCCCGTTGCCGCACCTGTTCGACATCTGGCAGGCTGGCGCCCCGTCGCTCAATTTTCTGGCGCCCGATATCTATTTCCCCGACTTCACCGACCGGATCTCGGCCTTCCGGACGACTGACAATCCGCTCTTTATCCCCGAAGCCAATCGCGCCGGCCGGGCCGAGGCTCCGGCCGATGCCCTGTTCGCATTCGGGGCGCTGGACGCGATCGGATTCAGCCCCTTCTCCATCGAAAACACGCCGTCACCCGAGACGAGCCTGCTCGGCCGGACCTATTCCCGCCTGGCGGTAATGTCCGCCCTGCTGATGGAGCACCAAGGCCACGACACACTCACCGGTTTTCGGCCACCGGTCAGCCATGACGGCACCCCCGATCTGAGCGATCAAAGCGTCGCGATGGGGGATTACACAATCACCGTCCGCTTCATCGATCCGTGGACACCGCGCGACGCCCAAACGCCCCAGACGCATGGCGGCCTGATCATCCAGACCGGGCCGGAAGAATTCCTGGTGCTCGGACACGGTGTCACGCTGACCTTCCAGTCAAACCTCCACCCCGGTGCCATCGCCGGCATCGACCAGATCCGCGAAGGGCAATTCGTCGACGGTGAATTCGTAGGCGCTCGCATCCTCAATGGCGATGAGAGCCATCAGGGTCGCCATTTGCGGCTCCCACCCGGCGAAATCGGCCTGCAGCGGCTGCGGCTTTACAGCTACGACTGATCCAGCGCGATCCGCATGGTGATCGTCTGGGTGTGACCCGGTGCCAGGACCGGCATCTCGCCCGCGGCCCCGTGAATGGCATCGGGGCGGTGGGTGACCGGTCCCAGACAGGCATGACCCTCACCCGGCGGAATGAAGACGTGCAGGTGGCGGGCGTCGGACGAAGCCGTTACGCGGACCCGGCCCGCCTCGCAGTCAATCCGGGCCGAACCATCCCAACCTGAATAACAATGATCAATCAGCCGTTCACCGCGAGCTGATTGGCCATGGCGGAAGTCCGCGACCTGGCGCGGCGCGGCCGGCCGGTCGGGAATGAGGTCCTCACCAACCGGCCAGACATGATCGGCCCGAAAACGGATGGTCCGCTCGCCGGCCAGCGCGAAACAGGGATGGAAACCCAGTCCGGCCGGCATGTCGGTCTCGTCCAGATTGGTCAGGGAGAGGGCGATCTCGAGCCCGGTCGCCGACAGGACAAAACGCTGCCGGGCCGCCCAGTGCCAGGGCCAGGCGCCGGCCGGGTGATCGAGGGCCAATAGAAGGCCCGGCCCGGCCTGTTCGATATGGGTCCAGGCTGATTGCCAGCCGGTGCCATGCAGGGCATGCGGCGCAAAGGCGGGCAGGACAGGCAGCTCGACACCATCGCCCCGCCAGTCGAAACGCGCCTGCGCGATGCGATTGGCAAAGGGGACAAGCGGAAAACTGGCCGCCTTGAGAACATCGCTCGCACCCGCCGGCGTCGGCCGCAATATGTCTCGGCCCTGCCAGCGCAGTGCGGTGACGCCGCCGCCGAGCTCCGGGTTGACCGCCAGCTCATAGCCGCCCTCGACCAGTCGCAAGCTCACAGCCTGATCAGGGATTGCGGCTGGCCCGGCACGTCCACACGGACCCGGAAAAGACCGCCGGCGAGCGGCTGCTTCGCCCGGCTTTCCGGTGTCTGGTGCAGCCAGGCCGTGGTGCAGTAGAGCGTGCGCAGATCATCATCCCCGAAGGCCGCCTTGGTGACAGCGGCGACCGGAAAATCGATCTTGCCTAGCTTTGTGCCGTCCGGCGCATAGCGCGCGACGCCCCAGCCGCCGAACAGGCCGACATGCAGCACGCCGGCACTATCCATCGAGGGGCCATCGCAATAGCCCTCATCCATCACGGCAAAGACGCGCCGGTTGGATATCGCCCCAGCCTCATGGTCGAAAGCTTCGACCGTCTTTTCCAGCGTGTCGTGATGATAAAGCGTTTTGCTGTCCGGGCTCAGGACCGGACCATTGGTGACGCCATAGCCATCGCCCTTCAGCACCAGGCCCGTGTCCGGCGTCCAGCGATAAAGGGCCCCTGTCCTGGCGGCCTCGCTATCGTCCATTGAGCCAAACCAGAGCGAGCCATCCGGGGCGACATAGCCGTCATTGAGTCGGTTCTGCGGCCGGTCCGGCTCAACGGCTTCGATCAGGGAGAAGCGGCTATCGTGTGGATCGAACCGATGCAACCCGCCGCGCACGCCGCAAATGAGGTTGCCATCTTCCGCTGGCAGGGCAAAGCCGGTCTGATCCGGCGTGTCCCAGCTCGACTTCGCACCGTCGTCGACGCCGTAGCGGTGCAGTTTTCGACCCTTGATATCGACGAACCAGATACAGCGCTCCCGTGCCGACCACACCGGCCCTTCGCCCAGTTCCGCCTTCAAGTCCCAGATCAGTTCGGGCTTTGCCATGCCGTTTCCGTCAATGACTGCATAAAAGAAATCGGCCCGGGCGGAGGGTCGCCCGGGCCGAAGGTGGGTCGTGACTGACTAGCCTTCCATATCCTCGAGTTCCTTGCCGCGGGTTTCGCGCACCATCTTGATCACGAACCAGATCGAGATGACGGCGAACACGGTGTAGATCCCGTAGGCCCCGGCCAGCCCGATCGAGCTGAGCAGGGAGAGGAAGGTGATAGAGATCAGGAAGTTGGTGCCCCACTGGAAAAGCCCCGCAATCGCGAGACCGGAGCCACGCATCTGGTTGGGGAACATCTCGCCCAGCATGACCCACATGACCGGACCCCAGGAGAAGTTGAAGAACATCACATAGACATTCGCCGCGACCAGGGCCAGGAGGGCCATGTTGTCGGACAGGCTCAGCGACCCGTCGATGAGTTCGCCGGTCGAGAAGGCGAAAGCACACAGGCCCAGCGTCACCGCCATGCCGATCGAACCGATGATCAGCATCGGCTTGCGGCCGAGCTTGTCGATGACCAGCAGGGCGACGATCACCGAACCGATGGACAGGGCGCCTGACAAGACGTTGGTCAGAAGGGCATCACTCTCGGTGAAGCCCGCCGCCTGCCACAGCACAGCGCCATAGTAGAAGATGATGTTGATGCCCACGAGTTGCTGGAAGCTGGCCAGACCGATACCGACCCAGACGATCGGGCGGATCTTCTTGGTGATGGGGCTGATCAGGTCACGCAGGCTGGGCTGGTGATCGGCAGCGAGCGAGGACTCAATCTCGCCAACCTTGCGCTTGGCCGTGACAGGTCCGAACAGCTTGGTCAGTACGCCCGTCGCCTGCTCATTCTTCTTCTTGAAGACCAGAAAGCGCGGGCTTTCCGGGATCGAGAACAGCGCGATCAGGAAGATCACGGCCGGCAGGAGTTCCATCCAGAACATCCAGCGCCAGGTCTCGAAGCCGAGCCAGAATTCCACCGTCGAACCGCCGGCGGTTTCCGCCAGCAGATAGTTTGACAGGAAAGAGAAAAAGAGGCCGGCAATGATGGCGATCTGCTGGATCGTCGCGAGACGGCCACGAATGGCCGCCGGCGCGATCTCGGAGATATAGGCCGGCGCCATGACGCTGGCCGCGCCGACGGCAAGACCACCGAGCAGGCGGTAGATCACGAATTCGGTCGACCCGTTGGCCATGCCCGACCCCCAGGCCGAGACGATGAAGAAGATCGCGGCGGCCACCAGCAGGGTGCGACGCCCGAAAATATCGGCCGCACGCCCGGCAATCAGGGCGCCGATGGCGCAACCGAGCAGCATCGACGCGACATTCCAGCCAGTACCGATGTCTTCCGAGTTGAAAGCGGCTCGCAGGCCGTCGACCGTGCCGTTGATCACGCCGCTGTCGTAACCGAAGAGGAAGCCCCCGATCGTGGCGACGATCGCGATGGCCAGGATATAGCCCATATTGGGCGCTTCGGCGGGAGCCGAAGTGCTCACGGCGCTATCTGCCGTATCTGTCATTGTCCAACTCTCCCCATACGGGCCTTTGGCCCTTTTTGATGATGCGTCTATCTCCAGCCCGCATCGACGAAATACTCGTGGCCCGTACACGCCCGGGCGTCATCGGACGCCAAAAACAGGGCCATGGCCAGTATGTCCTTGGGCTCAACCCGCAGCTTGAGGCATTGCGCGGCAACGATCTCGGCCTCGCCTTCCGGCGTGTACCATTTCTCCTGTCGCGGTGTTTTGACATTGCCTGGCACGATGCAGGTCACCCGGATCCCGTCCGGCCCCAACTCGCGTGCCAAGGCACGGGTCATGCCCTCGATCGCCGATTTGGCGGTCTGGTAGACTGACAGGTCCGGCAGGGCGAGGTGCCAGGAAATCGAACCGAGATTGATGACCACGCCGGAGCCCTGCGCCTTCATGCCGGCGGCGACTTCGCGGGTGGCAAAATATTTGTGACGCAGATTCACCGCCATCCGGTTGTCCCAGTATTCCGGGGTCACGTCGGCGATGGTGTGACGGTCGTCATTGGCCGCATTGTTGATCAGGACATCGACCGTGCCGAGCTCGGTCCGGATCGCGTCGAAACACGCATGCAGTGCATCCAGATCGGTCAGATCGCAATGGCGGTAGACCGGGGCCGGATCGAGAGCAGACAAACGGTCTGCAATCTCTGTGGCCGGCCCGTCACAAATGTCGAGAAAGACCACCCGGGCGCCTTGGCGGGCAAAGCCTTCCGTCAGCGCCGCACCAATACCCGACCCGCCGCCTGAAATCACGACCAGCTTACCTTTGAGGGAGGGATAGATCGCGCCGCTCATGCTGCACTCCCCAACAGGCCACGGGACGCCAGATTGCGCATCAGGCCGGATATCCCCAGCGTCCAGGGCGGTGCCAGATCACAGGTCGTGACCTCATTGACCAGGGCGCCCAGACGCGGCGTCGATACAGTCACCTGGTCACCAATCTTGTGGGTGAAACCCTGTCCCGGCTTGTCGCGGTCCGCGACCGGCGCAAACATGGTGCCGAGCATCAGGGCGAACCCGTCGGGATATTGGTGATGTTTGCCAATCGCCTGGCCGACGAGTTCGAGCGGGTCACGGCTGATTTGCGACATCGAACTCTGGCCGGTCAGGGTGAATCCGTCCGGCCCGGTGATCTCCAGCGAAATCTCCGCCCGGCGAACATCATCAATGCCGAAACGGGCGTCAAACAGGCGGATGAAGGGACCCAGAGCGCAGGAGGCATTATTGTCCTTGGCCTTGCCCAGCAGCAGGGCCGACCGGCCCTCGAAATCACGCAGATTGACGTCATTGCCGAGCGTGGCACCGACCACACGGCCGCTCGCATCACAGACCAGCGCGATTTCCGGCTCGGGGTTATTCCAGTACGAGTCCGACCGCACCCCCACCCGGTCACCCCAGCCGACCGCAGACAGGGTCGGTGATTTGGTGAAGATCTCGGCGTCCGGCCCGATCGCGACTTCAAGGTATTGCGACCAGAGGCCGTCGGAGATCAGGGCTGCCTTGAGTTGCGCGGCCTGGTCGGATCCGGGTTTGACCGACGCGATATCGGCGCCGATACGGGCCTGCAGGGCGTCGCGTATATCGCGCGCGCGGTCAGCATGACCCTGGGCGCGTTCCTCGATCACCCGCTCGATGGCAGAGATGGCGAAGGTCACACCAGACGCTTTCACACATTGCAGGTCGATCGGCGCGAGCAATTTGACCGCACCCGACGGTTCCGGGCCGAAATCGGCAACCAGGCCGAGATCATCCAGCGCGCCGAGATCGCGCCCCCCCACGCCGGGTAGTGCGTCGGCGCTCGCCAGGGCGTCAGACACCGTCGGGGCGAAACGGGAAATGTCCTGTACCCGGCCATCGCGGACCAGCACCGGAGCCGGGCCTTCAGGCAGGGCCAGACGGCCGATCAGGACAGCGTCCTTCCGGTCCACCGGCAGGCAGTCAGTAAGCTGGGTCATTCCTCCCCCGAGGATTGTCTGTGGCATGGTGCCCATTCCGGGCTTTTTAATAGCGCTAACATCATTTTGTCTGACAACGAAGTCAAGCCTTCGCGGCCGCCCTCTCCAAAGTTTCAGGAATTGCCCGGCACCTGTCCGGTCGAGGCCCGCACGATGAGTTGGTGCGGGAGGAGTTGATCGATCAGCGATCGCGCATCACGGCGCGACTGGTCACGCGATTCCTGCAGAACGAGACGCAGGGCAGCCTCGGCCATGCGGGCGACCGGCTGGCGGATTGTTGTCAGCTCCGGCCAGACGGCCGTGGCCAGCGGCGTGTCATCGAAACCGGCAACCGACAGATCGCCCGGCACATCCAGGCCGCGGCGATGCGCCGCCGCCAGGGCGCCGGCGGCCATGTCGTCATTGGAGGCGAAAATGGCGGTCGGCGGATCGTCGAGCGTGAGCAGGCGTTCAGCCGCTTCGAAGCCGGACCGATAGGTGAAATCACCGGGTTCGACCAAGGGGTCCGCCGGCGGTTCGGCGCGCCGGATCTCGGTCTCGAAGCCCAACAGGCGCTCGACGCTGGCAGTCTGGTTGACGGCCCCCTTGATGAAACCGATACGGCGATGGCCGAGTTCGATCAGGTGTCGCGTCATCTCGGTGGCGGCGGCAAAATCATCCATCCGCACGGCGTGGGTGTCAGGGCGGGGATGGCCGGTCCCGACCGCGATCGCGACAACACCGGCCTCGCGCAGTGCCGCGATGGCCCGGTCAGACTCAGCATGCGGCGCCGGCAGGATGACGCCGGCCACACCGCCCGCAATCAAGCGCCCGATAGCTGCGGACTCGCTGTCCGACGAGGTGTCGCACTTCTCGATCACCAACAGGGCGCCGCTGGTCTGTGCCCCGTCAAGCGCGCCGACCAGGAATTGCGACAGATAGCCCGCCGACGGATTGGAATAGAGCAGCCCGATCCGGCCGGCACCATTGCGGGCCAGGCTGCGCGCTGCGGCGTTGGGGGAATAGCCCAGCGCCTTGACCGCCCCCATCACCGCTTCGCGGGTCGAATCCTTGACGCCGGGGACATTGTTCATGACCCGCGATACCGTCATCAGCGAAACCCCGGCCTCGCGCGCGACGTGATCCATCGTCACGCCGCCGGTGCGTTTCTTGGTCCGGCTCACACGCCCTCCCCGTTTGCTGGTGATCCTGATCGCCGCCTCTCCTCAAGCATCCGCCGGCTGCACCGGGCGGGCAAGCCCGGCCGCCACACAGCGGGCCGCACCGCGATCCAAAAGCCCCGCCAGCGCGTCTGTCAGCGCCGCCACCACGTCGGGGCGACGTGCGAGGTCGCGCCCGAACACCGGTTCGATTGCCAGCAATGCCTGTACCTGCGCCGCTGGATCGGCACCGGCCCTGGCCAAGGCGTCATGGGTCCGGTCTGCCAGCGGATCATCGACGTCATAGGCACGGCCTTGTTCATCCACACCCGTCTGCCAGCGCATCCAGGCGGCGATGGCGAGGCAGATCGCCGGCGAGGCCAGACCAACCGCGAGCCGGTCCCGCAAGGTCGCCAGCAAGCGCTGCGGCAGTTTCTGCGACCCGTCCATGGCGATCTGGACCAGGCTGTGTTCCAGCGCCGGATTGGCAAAACGTTGCACCAGGGCAGCGCGATAGGCCGCCGCGTTAAAGCCCGCAGGTGCATCCAGCGTCGACTGGGCCTCATCCCAGATCGCATTGACGAGCGCGTCAAAGCCCGGCGCTGCCATCGCCTCGTGCACAAAACGGTGGCCCGCCAGCGCGCCGAGATAGGCCAGTGTCGAATGCGAGCCGTTGAGCAGGCGCAGCTTGATCCGCTCCCAGGCGGCGACATCGTCGGTCATCTCGACGCCGACGGATTCCAAGGGCGGGCGCCGGTCAGAGAACCAATCCTCGACCACCCATTGGGTAAAACCCTCGGTCTTGACCATGGCCTCGTCGCGATAACCCAGACTGGCCTCGAGCGCGTCAATATCAGCCGCCGTTGTCGCCGGTACGATGCGGTCCACCATGGAAGAGGGAAAGGCCGCTTCGGTTTCGATCCAGCCGGCCAAATCCGGATCGAGCGCGTGGGCAAAGGCCAGCACCGCCTGGCGCGTACGCCGTCCATTGTCCGGGATATTGTCGCAGGACAGGGCGGTGAAGGGTGGCAGGCCTGCCACCCTGCGCGCCGCCAACGCCGCCACCAGAAGACCGGGCACACTGCGCGGGTGGGCCGCGTCGGCGAGATCAGCGCGGATTTCCGGCGCCTCCAGCATCAGGGCACCGCTTTGCGGATCAAGCAGATAACCCTTCTCGGTCACGGTCAGTGTCACCAGGGCGGTATCGGGATGGGCCATCGCGGCAACCAGCGCTGCAGGATCGTCCGGCGCGACCAGAACGTCGCGAATGGCCCCGATGATCTGGCGCCGCTCGCCATCGGCGTCGCGGATCTGGCAGGTATAGAGTCCGTCCTGCGGATTGAGCTGGCCGGCAACACGGGGCGAGCGCAACGAGGCACCGCGGATCATCCAACCGGTCTCGCCCGCTGCCATAAGCGCATCGAAACAGACCGCCTGGTGCGCGCGGTGGAAAGCGCCCAATCCGAGGTGCACGATCCCGACCGGCTGGCTACGGTCATAGCCCGGCCGGGCAAGCCCTTTCGGCAGGCCAGCAATCAGGTCGGCCTGCAATCTCATCGGCAAATCGCCCGACCGAAACGCTGTCGCGCGCCCGCTCTCGTCGCCATCCCCTGTCCCCTTATGTCCGGATCTACCGTGAAGTTGACAGAGCCGCAGTGGCGCGTCAATCAATTGTCTGACAAGAAAGCGTGCCGGAGCCCGCCATGAGGATAATCGCAGCCAAAGTCATCGTGACCTGCCCCGGTCGCAACTTCGTGACGCTGAAAATAGAGACCGACCAGGGCCTTCACGGCATCGGCGACGCGACGCTCAACGGGCGGGAAAAGGCCGTCGTCGCCTATCTGGAAGAGCATGTGATTCCGCTCCTGATCGGCCGCGACGCGCACCGGATCGAGGATATCTGGCAATATCTCTATCGCGGGGCCTATTGGCGTCGCGGCCCCGTCACCATGTCGGCGATCGCGGCTGTTGATACCGCACTCTGGGACATCAAGGCCAAAGCGGCGGGCATGCCACTCTATCAATTGCTTGGCGGTGCCTCACGCGATGGCGTCCTGGTCTATGGCCATGCCAATGGCGCCGATATCGAGGAGACCGTCGACGCGGTCGGCCGCTATCAGGACATGGGCTACAAGGCGATCCGGGCCCAGTCCGGCGTACCGGGGGTCAAGGGGGCCTATGGCGTTGGCAAGGGTGGTCTCTATTACGAGCCCGCCGACAGTGCCTTGCCGAGCGAGACTGTTTGGACGACCTCGACCTATCTCGACCACGCGCCAAAACTCTTCGAACGCCTGCGCGCCACCTACGGGCCGGAAATCGAGCTGTTGCACGATGTCCACCACCGCCTGACCCCGATCGAGGCGGCCCGGCTGGGCAAATCACTGGAACCCTTTCGCCTGTTCTGGATGGAGGACTGCACGCCGGCGGAGAACCAGGACGCCTTCCGCCTCGTACGCCAACACACCACGACCCCGCTCGCAGTCGGCGAGATCTTCAATTCGATCCATGACTGCCGAACGCTGATCGAGGAACAATTGATCGACTATATCCGCACCACCGTGGTGCACGCCGGCGGCATCACCCATCTGCGCCAGATCGCCGGGCTGGCCGCGCTCTATCAAGTGCGCACCGGTTGTCATGGCGCCACCGACCTGTCGCCGGCCTGTATGGGCGCGGCGCTGCATTTCGACCTCTGGGTGCCCAATTTCGGAATCCAGGAATATATGCGCCATTCCGAAGAAACCGACGCCGTCTTCCCGCACGCCTATACGTTTAATGACGGCTATCTCCATCCCGGCGAGGCGGTCGGCCACGGCGTCGATATCGACGAGGCGCTGGCCACAAAATACCCCTATGACCCCAAGCAGCTTCCCGTCGCCAGACTGACCGACGGCTCGATGTGGAATTGGTAGACATGACCGAATTTGCCCGCCCGAATGCCCGTCTGTCGCCGGCCCTGGTGATTGCACTCGCCCTCGGCGCCTGTTCGGCCGGACAGCCGACCGTTGCTGCCGCCCGTACGGTGCAGGACAATCCCGCCACCCTCAATCTGCTCGACCCGATCTTCACCGATCACATGGTGATCCAGCGCGACCAGCCGGCCACGATCTGGGGACAGGCCGAGCCGGGCACCACGGTCACTGTGCGCTTGGGCATCGACAGCCAGGACGCCACAACCGATGACGAAGGCCGTTGGCAGGCGGTCTTTGCACCCCATTCGGCCGGCGAGCGGCTGGCGTTGGAAGTCGTCACCGCGCAGGGTGTCGCGCAACGGGTCGATGATATCCTGGTCGGCGATGTCTGGCTGTGTTCCGGCCAGTCCAACATGGAATTCCCGGTGCTTCGCGCGCTCAATCCGGGCAGTGAGATATCCGGCCCGCACAATCCCGCCATCCGCTTGCTGACCATCGCCCATGACAGCCAGGTCACGCCGCAGGCCGACCACGCCGATCCGGATGTCTGGCAGATTGCCTCACCCGACAGCGTCCCTGATTTCTCGGCTGTCTGCTATTTCTTCGCTCGTGAGCTGCAAGCCCGTATCGATGTCCCGATGGGACTGATCGACGCCTCCTGGGGCGGGTCCCAGATCGAAGCCTGGATCAGTGCCGATGGCTTGCGCACGACCGGCGACTTCAACGCTTCGCTCGACACGCTGGCCCTCTATGCCACCGATCGTGCCGCCGCCAGCGCCGGCTTCGGCGTCGAATGGGAAGCCTGGTGGCAGGACGCCGCCGGCACGGCGCCATGGACCGATGAGGCGGTGATGGCCGAACCCGGCCAGCCGGCACCGGCGCAGATGGGCGATTGGCGCAGCTGGGACATCGAAGGGATGGACCGGCATCTGGGCATGGTCTGGTTCACGCGACAAATCGAGCTGGATGCCGTGCAGGCAGCCCAGGACGCCTGGATCGATCTCGGCGGGATCGACGAGGTTGATGCCAGCTGGGTCAATGGCCAATTCGTTGGCGCGACCTTCGGCTGGGGGTCCGGCCGCACCTATGACCTGCCGCAAGGCAGCCTGCGCGCCGGCAGCAACATGATCGCAGTCAATGTCCTCAACACCTGGGGTGCCGGCGGCATGGTCGGCCCGAACGAGGCTGTCCGCCTGCGCTTTGCCGATGGCAGCACCGTGGCGCTGGCCGGCGATTGGCGCTTTGCGCCGGTTCCATCCTCGATCGGATCACCACCGCGGGCGCCATGGGAATCCGTCGGCGGGTTGACCGGCATGTATAACGGCATGGTCGCACCGCTCGAACACACCCGCTTGGCCGGCATGATCTGGTATCAGGGCGAATCCAATACCGGGCGGGCCGACGCCTATGAGGGGTTGCTTGAGACACTCCTGGCGGATTGGCGGAACCAGTTCGGTGCGGACATGCCGGCCCTGATCGTGCAGCTGGCCAATTTCGGCGCCCTGGCGGACCAGCCGGTCAATTCCGGCTGGGCCCGGGTGCGCGATGCCCAACGCCGGGTCGCCGAGCGTGATCCACGCGCCGGCCTGGTGGTCACCATCGATATTGGTGACCGGCTCGACATTCATCCGCCCAACAAGCAGGAAGTCGGGCGCCGCGCAGCCCGCGCCGCCCTCCACGTCCTGCACGATGGCGCCGGGACCGGCTGGGGTGCACGGCCACGCGACGCTCGCCGAGCGGATGATCAAATCGTGCTGCGTTTCGACGATGTCGAGGGTGGTCTGCATGCCATGAGCACGGATGCGCCGGGCGGTTATGAAGCCTGCAGTGCCGACGAATGCCGCTATGTTCCGGCCCGGCTGGCCGATGATCACATCGTGCTGTCGCTGGCTCCGGATGCGGGACCCGTCAGCCATGTGCGCTATTGCTGGGCCGACGCACCGATCTGCCCGCTCTATGACGGAGCCGGCCTGCCGGTCGGCCCGTTCGAGCTGGCTGTGGTCCGGGAATAGACGGTCGCGAACCTCGCGAACTCAGCGCAAGGGCCCGGTCGTGTACAATCGGATTTTGAGCCCGCCATGATCGACCGGCCGCCCCGGCGGTCCGAATGGCAGGCGCGTGGCCCGGGCCAGCGCGGGATCGGTGGTCACAATCGCGGCTCGCCAACCGGAGAACCGCATCCGCAGTGCATCGCCCAGCGCACCATACACCGCATACAGGGATTTTTTGTTCCCGATCCGGGCGCCATACGGCGGATTGGCAATGACCAAGCCTGGCGCTCCGGCGGGGCAGGACAATTCCATGACAGGTGTGATGTCGAACGCCGTCATGGCCGCGACACCGGCGCGTTCGGCGTTTGTCCGGCTCATCCGGATCGCGCCTGCATCACGATCCGAGCCGAAACAACGGGTTTCCGACCTGGCGATGGCGGCCTGTTCAATACGCTCAGCCTTCATCATGCACCAAGCCTGAGCATCGAAACCGGCCAGAAGTTCGAAGGCAAATGCCCGGCCGCGGCCCGGCAGGAGGCCCGCCCCCATTTCGGCGGCCTCGATCACGAATGTTCCGGAGCCGCACATCGGGTCCAGCACCGGCTCGACACCGTCAAACCCCGCTTCACGCAGGAAGAGTGCCGCCAGGGTTTCGCGCATCGGCGCCTTGTTGACCTCAGCCTTGAAACCGCGCCGGTGCAGGAGTTCGCCGGAGGTATCGACGCTCAGCGTGCACAGATTGTCCTCGATCCGGACCCGTACACACAAGGCCGCCTCGTCATTCACCGGCGCACCGCAGATCGCTTCGATCGCTTTCGAGACACGCTCGGCAGCGGCACCGGCATGATAGATTTTCGAGCGGCGGCAACTTGCTTCAACGCGGACCGGGACATCCGGACGAAGCAAGCCTTTCCAGTCGACCCGATGGGCGAGCTTGTCGAGTTGCGACAGGTGGACAACGCGGAAAGCGTCGATCCGGGCCAGGATGCGGCTGGCGCCACGGATTTCCAGATTGGCCCGCCACACATCCGGCCAGCCGCCCTGTATGGTCACACCACCCGGTTCAGGGCGCGGGGCTGCAAACCCTTTTTCCGACAATTCTGCGCAAAGCGTCGGCTCAAGCCCGGGAACCACGGCCAGGAATATTTCGAAGTCGGTTTCGCGTGTCATTGCGGACATCTAGCCGAGAACGGCCCGGGAGGCGACCACAAGCCACTCAGGCCTGACCGATCTCGTCCATCGCAATCGCCAGTGACTTCACCACCGCGTGGCAGGATGCCCCCTCGGAGATATCCAGCGCCGCGACAGAGCGGCGGGTCACGCGCGCCAGCACCGGCCCCGCCGGCGTGGTGAGTGTCACGAGTGCCGCCGCAGGGTCGATAACCGCGACACGCTCGACAACCGCGGGCAAGACATTAAGCGCCGACAGACCGACCGGGGGGCCGCGCGAAATCAGGACATCCGTGGCCGCAATGCGCAAGCGAACCGATCCGTCTGCCGGTCCGACAAAGTCCGGCAGGAAAAGCGGGACACCACCAGCCGATAACTCCGTGACGCCGTCAGGATGGCGACGCTCGACCCGCGCACTGATTATGGCGCCCGCCTGGTCGGCCCCCGACGGCAGAAGGGCCGGATTGCCCAGAACCTGCGCCGCACTGCCCTGGCCGATGACCTTTCCGTCATCGAGCACAACGACCGTCGTCGCCAGCCGAACCACTTCCGACACGGAATGCGAAACATAGAGGATCGGGATCGAGAGTTCGTCACGCAAGCGTTCGAAATAGGACAGGATTTCGGCTTTGCGAGGCCCGTCCAATGCTGCCAGCGGCTCGTCTGCCAACAGGATGTCCGGATTGCTGAGCAAGGCGCGACCGATCGCAACCCGTTGCCG
Organism: Maricaulis sp. W15; assembly: GCF_001924955.1. Taxonomy (NCBI): domain Bacteria; kingdom Pseudomonadati; phylum Pseudomonadota; class Alphaproteobacteria; order Maricaulales; family Maricaulaceae; genus Maricaulis; species Maricaulis sp. W15. The sequence goes on from NZ_LQXG01000016.1 coordinate 23,252, forward strand.
TTCACCGCCGGACAGAGCCGCGATGGGCCGATCCAGCAGCGCCCCAATTCCGAGCAGGTCGACGACGGGGCCGAGATCGCCAGCGCCGGCTCGCCCGGACGCGAAACGCCGACCGTAAAGCAGGTTGCCCCGGACATTCAGATGCGGAAACAGGCGGTCATCCTGAAACACACACGCCAGCCGCCTGCGATGCGGCGGCGTGAACACGCCCGCATCCGTGTCATTGAGACAGCGGCCATCAATACTGATGTGCGCGTGCTGCGGCCGGTACAGGCCGCACACCGCACTGACCAGGCTGGACTTGCCGGCACCCGAGCGCCCGAACAGCACCGTCACACCGGCCGGCGCTTCAAACTGCGCATCCAGCGCGAAATCACCCAATTGGTGCCGGATCGCGACCCGAAGACTCATCGGCCACTCACCCGCCGCGCGACGCGGCGCGCCAGGATTTCCGACGCAATCAGCGCTGATATCGAGATCACGACCGAGATCACTACCAAGCGCATGGCCGACGCCTCGCCGCCGGGAACCTGCAGGAAAGCATGGATTGCGGTTGGCAGGGTCTGGGTCTGGCCGGGGATGTTGGCGACGAAAGTGATGGTCGCTCCGAACTCACCCATGGCCTTGGCGAAGGCAAGGATGGCGCCAGCCACAACACCGGGAAGCGCCAGTGGAAGGGTCACGGTCAGAAATACCCAGGCCGGCCCCGCACCCAGCGTCGCACTGGCCTGCTCCAGCCTTGGATCGACCGCCTCTATCGAGAGGCGGATCGCCCGCACCATCAGCGGAAAGGCCATGATGGCGGCGGCCAGCACGGCGCCCGTCCAGCGAAAGGCAAACACAATGCCGAAGGGCTCAAGCAGGGCCCCGACCGGCCCTTGGGTGCCGAATGCGAGCAACAGCAGATACCCCGTCACCACGGGCGGCAGGATGAGTGGCAAATGCACAAGGGCATTGAGGACTGACCGACCGGGAAACCGACCGCGCGCCAACAAATGCGCCACCGACAGGCCGGGTGGCAGGCTGAGCAAGGTCGCCCAAGCGGCCACACGCAGCGACAGCGTCACCGCCTGCCATTCCTGCGCACTCAACCCGTCCATCGGCGCCGCCTCCTAGAATTCGCCAACGACAAACCCCAGCGCCGCCAGCACCGCTCGGGCCCGGTCGTCGCGCAGGAAGTCGATAAATTGCCGAACCGCATCGCGATCATTGCCGGTCGTTATCGCGACCGGATAAGCGATCGGTGGATGGCTGGCCGCCGGCAGGCGATAGAGGACAGAGACACGCGGGTCGGCGTGCGCATCGCTCTGGTAGACAAGGCCCAACGGCGCTTCACCCAGCGCAACCAGCGCCAGGGCCGCGCGAACATTGTCGGCTTGCACGATACGCGGCGACAGCTCATCCCAAAGTCCGCGTGATTGCAGTGCCGCCTGGCCGTAAATCCCGGCCGGGACAGAGGCGATCAACGCCATCGCCAAGGGCCTGTCACCGAGTTCCGCGAAACAGGCAGCGACGGTCAACTCGGGCCAGGTCTCGCGGCCGCCGCCATGACCGACCAGGACGAGCCGATTGCCGGCAAGGTCAAAGCGACTGTCCGGCTCGATCCAGCCCGCCGCCTCAAGCCAATCCATCCAGCCGGCATTGGCGGACATGACAATGTCAGCTGGCGCGCCATGCGCGATCTGCCGAGCGATGGCCGGTGAGCCGGCGAAGGCCAGGGTCAGCCGGTGCCCGGTTTCGCGCTCGAAATCATCGCTGATCTGTTCCAGCGCGGTGCGCAAACTCGACGCGGCAAACACCGTGATGTCGTCGGCATGGGACGGCGCCCGCCAGCCGGCGGCAAGGGTCAAGGCAGCCAGCACGCCGATGAGGACGTGAACCGGCATCCGGCAGCGCACGCCCAACTGCCGATCACAGGCCTTCAGATCAGACACGACCCGTCACGGGCAGCAAAGCGCCAGTCACAGCACGCGCCTGCTCACTGGCGAGAAAGAGAATGACGGCTGCCAGATCATCCGGGGCGACCCAGTCGGACGGGTCCGCGTCCGGCATGTCGGCCCGGTTGGCCGGTGTGTCGATGATGGATGGCAAGACGGCATTGACGGTGACCTTGCCGAGCAGCTCACGCGACAGGCTCTCCGTGAGACGTGCGACGCCGGCCTTTGACGCGGCGTAGGCGCCCATGCCCATGTCAGACTTGACGGCACCCGCGGCGCCAATGTTCACAATTCGCCCGGACTGGCTTTTGGTGAGCCAGGGCAAGGCCGCCTTGCTGGCGACAACCGCGGTCCGCAGATTGATTGCGAACATGCGTTCCCAGCTTTCGACATCGCCGTCCTGCAGGGTCTCCCAGGCGAACCCACCCGCGATATTGAGCAGGGCATCGATACCGCCGCACTGGTCAGCGGCGTCTGCCATGGCTGCGCTGGCGGAGGCCGCATCCGTGAGATCGACATCGCCGAACCGGACATCACCGGCCAGGCCCGCCTTGTCACCAATCGATGCCCGGTCGATCAAGACCACCTGATAACCATCGGTCAGCGCGCGCCGCGCCGCCGCCTGCCCGAGAATGCCGGCACCGCCGGTAATCACGATCGTGCGCTTGCTCATTGTCCATCCTGCTGTCTTGGCGTGGGTCGGGCGATATCCGCCCGGGCAAATATCGGACCCTTGCCGGTCCTGGCCCGAACCTATCGCAGCGCGCGACCCGATACCAATCACGGACTGCGGCGCGATCAGCGTTGCAGACGCGACAGGGACATCACCCGGCCGGATCAGAATATGCCAAGCCTATGCAGCGCTGACCGCAGCCTCGAACACGTCCAGCCCCTCATCGAGCTGGTCAAACGGAATGGTCAGCGGTGGGAGGAATCTGACGACATTCCCGCGAACCCCGCAGGACAGAAGCAGCAAACCACGCGCGCGCGCTTCCGCGACCACGCGCCCGGTTCGAGCGGCATCCGGTTTGGCTGCATCGCCATCGACAACGAACTCCACCGCGCTCATGGCGCCGACCGTCCGCACATCGCCCAAGCCCGTGTCGGCTTGCCGGATCGCTTCGCAGCGCCGGACTATCCGGTCGCCGATCTCAATCGCGCGTTCACAAAGACCTTCCGCCTCTATCGTGTCGAGCACGGCCAGCCCGGCCGCGCAGCCCAAGGGCGAGCCGCCATAGGTACCGCCCAGCCCGCCAGGATTGGCCGCATCCATGATCGCCGCCTTGCCGATCACGCCTGAGATCGGGAAACCACCGGCCATGGCTTTTGCCACCGTCATCAAATCAGGCTCGATACCGGCGTGATTGACCGCGAACATGGCGCCGGTCCGGGCAAAGCCGGACTGGATTTCATCGACAATGAGGAGCATGCCGTGCCGGTCGCAAACATCGCGCAGGGCGCGCATGAAAGCGGGCGAGGCGGCATAGAAACCACCCTCACCCTGGACCGGCTCGATGATCATGGCCGCGACCCGCGAGGCGTCGATATCGGCCTTGAACAAGCGTTCCAGTGCGAGCAGCGAATCGTCTTCGGAGATGCCCAGATAAGGGGCCGGGAAGGGCACATGATGAATATCCCCGGGGAAGGGACCAAAACCGGTCTTGTACGGCACAACCTTTCCGGTCAGCGCCATGCCCATCATGGTCCGGCCATGGAAGCCACCGCCAAAGGCAATGATGCCTGGGCGCCCGGTCGCGGCACGGGCAATCTTCACGGCGTTTTCAACCGCCTCGGCGCCGGTGGTCAGGAAGATCGTTTTTTTCGGCGTATCTCCGGGCGCGGCTTCGTTGAGGCGCTCGGCCAGGCGGACATAGCTCTCATAGGGCGTCACTTGCGCACAGACATGCGAGAAATTCTCGAGCTGGGCCATCACCGCGGCTTTGACAGCCGGGTGGTTGTGACCTGTGTTGGTCACCGCGATCCCGGCGGCAAAATCGAGGAAGCGTCGGCCTTCGACGTCCCAGATTTCGGCGTTCTCGGCGCGGGCCGCGAAAACCTGATGCATCATGCCGAGGCCGCGCGGAATGGCGGCTTCGCGCCGGGACCAGAGTGTTGCGTTTTCCATTACATGTCCTCCCGCCGGTTCAAGCCGACAGGCCTCCCATCAGCATGTATTTGATCTCAAGATAATCATCGAGGCCGTAGCGCGATCCTTCGCGTCCGAAGCCGGATTGTTTCACGCCGCCGAACGGCGCCGCCGCCGAGGACAGAACACCCTCATTGATACCGACCATGCCATAGGCGAGCGCCTCACCGACCCGCCAGGCCCTGCCGAGATCCCGCGTATAGACATATGCCGCAAGCCCGTACTCGGTCGCATTGGCCAGCGCTATGACGTCCGCTTCGGTCTCGAAGCCCGCCAACGGCGCGACCGGACCGAAAATTTCTTCGCGCATCACGGCCATGTCGGCGGTGATGCCGTCAATCACGGTCGGTTGATAAAAGAGGTCGCCGGCCGGGTGTTTGCCACCGCCAGTCAGGACGCGCGCCCCCCCGGCAAGCGCATCGGAGACCAAGCGCTCGATCTTAGCAAAGGCCGCCTCACTGATCAGAGGGCCGATATCTGTGCCGGACCGGTCGCCATGCCCAACCGTCAACGTCGCGACGCGCTCAGCCAAGCGGCTGGCGAATTCGGCCATCACACCGTTTTGGACAAAGACCCGATTGGCGCAGACGCAGGTCTGTCCGGCATTGCGGAATTTCGAGGCCATCAAACCATCCACGGCCGCGTCCAGATCAGAATCGTCGAAGACAATAAAGGGCGCATTCCCGCCCAATTCCATGGACACCCGCTTCACCGTCGGCGCGCATTGCGCCAGGAGTTTGCGACCGACCTCGGTGGACCCGGTAAAGGACAGTTTCCGGACAACTTCGCTGGACGTCAGCACGCCGCCGATTGCCGCAGCGTCAACACCGGGCACAATGTTGAACACGCCGGGCGGCAAACCGGCTTCCAGCCCCGTCGCCGCAGCCAGAAGCGCCGACAACGGCGTTTCCGCGGCAGGTTTCGCGACGAGGGTGCACCCCGCTGCGAGTGCGGCGGCCGCCTTGCGGACCAGCATTGCATTGGGAAAATTCCACGGCGTGATCGCAGCGCAGACACCAACCGGCGCCTTGGTGACGATAATACGCTTGTCCGAAGCCGGTGCCGGGATGACGTCGCCATACGCCCGCGTTGCTTCCTCGGAGAACCAATGCAGATACGACGCGCCGTAGAGAATTTCACCGCGCGCTTCGGTCAGCGGCTTGCCGTTTTCGCGGGTCAGAACCGGCGCCAGCTCGTCGACCCGCTCGATCATCAAGTCGGCCCAGCGACGCAGGATCGCAGCCCTGCCGGCAGCTGGCATGGCCGACCAGGAGGCCAGCGCTTCGTCCGCCGCGGCGATGGCGGCTCGGGTCTCGGCGGCACCACAATCGGAAACCGATGCGACGACATGCCCGGTCGCCGGGTCCCGCACATCGAACCGTCGACCACTCTCGGCATCACGCCAAGTTCCGCCGATCAGCGCCTGCGTTGGAACGGATAGCATCACATCCAGCATTTGTTTCCCCATTCAATCTTATGGGGCCAGATTTAGCGGTTTTTCGATTTTCCGGTAGGGCCAGTTATCCGGCGTCGGTCGCGCCAGTTTCGTCGCGGCGGCGGTCAAGGACCCGCGCCGGCCAGAGCATGAAAGCCAGGCTGACGGCGAGACCGGCAATCGCAACCCAGATCAGCATCCCGAATCCAGCGCCTGCGCCGAGGATGGCGCCAGCAATCATGGGTCCGGATGCGAGACCCATCTTCGACACAAACCCCGCAAAGGCCGACGCCCGGCCGGCACTGTCGAACTCGGCGGACATGCCGAACAGGTAGGCGATGACAAAGCCCCAGGTAATCCCGGTCCCGCAATTGGCAATCAGGTAGGCGGCCGGATCGCCACTCCACTGGAACATGGCCGTGCCGGCGAAGGTGAGCAGCATTGACGCGCCGAGAAGCCAGAAACGACCAAAACGCAGCCCGCAAATCATGACCAATAACGGGCCGGCCAGTGCCACCCAGGTCGCCAGGCCCAATGCCGTCGAGACGTAGCCCCGGTCAAGCCCGTAATCGATGCCAAGCCGGATGATGTAGGCGAGCAGCCCCATATTGGCAGCCTGAAACAGGAAGATGGCGGCATAGGTGAGCAAGAGCGGTGGCCACTGAATGCCGACCACTTTGTTGACGGTCTTGTCGCGCGCCGGATAGCTGGCGAGAAATGGCAACATGATCAGCGTCACGAGGCTGAACAGGGCCAGCGCGATGAACAGGGCTTGCGTGCCGAAAGCCGGCGCGAGGGGTGGCAGCACCATCACTGCCAGGCCGCCCAGCCCGAACTGGACAAAGAGCAACATGCCGAAGCTGCGGTCGGGATTGGCGGTCCGGGCAATGACCGCGAAAGCGGTCCCGGTCAGCAGGCCGCCGACCACGCCGTGGGCCAGGCGCACGGGGAGGAGAAGCTCGAAGCTGTCGATCCAGATCGAGCCGATATCAACCACGATCAAGATAACCAGGCAGATGAGAGCCGTGCGCCGCCAGGGCCAGGTCTTGATCAGGAAGACCGCCGCCAGGGCACCCGCGGCAGCGCCGTAGATATTGGCCGACCCGATCTGTCCGGCCTGGCTGTCATTGAAGCCCAGACCCGTCACCAAACCATCGACGATGGCGGCCATGATGTTCACGTAGAACAAACCGGCGGTGGCGAGAAACGCCAGCATGACCGCCGCGATCAACCCGTCGGGCGCCGCCGTCGGCAAAGCGCGCGCACGGCGCGACGTGGGGGTATCAGGCGTCATGGTCTGACCTCGCAGAAGGGTTCCAGGGCGTTGGATTCAGCGGCAGCGCGCCGCCAGGCAAATTGGCGTCCATCGCTCACATAGGCGTAGACATGGCCGTTCGGGATCAGCGCGACGGTGATGCCGCCATAGCCGGACATGGCCGGGATCCAGGCGTCATCCGTGCAGCCCAGCGCCGGCCCGGCATTCCAGGCCCAGAAGCCATTCTGATAGCGTTGACTGTCATCACCCGCCGGCAATCCACGATCCGCCGGATCGCGCTGCAGTGCTGCCGCCAGCATGTCCGGATCGAGCCGCTCGGCCGCATGCGGTTCGTTGAGATAGGCTGCCAAGCGCATGATGTCGTCGAGATGCAGTGTCAGCCCCCACCCCGAAACCGGTTGTCGCGCGCCGTCATAACTGCGGCGTGTCTGGTCGGCGAGCGGCGACAACCCGATCTCGCGCCAGAGCGGTACCAACAGGTCGTCATAGAAGTCGGCATCGGCCCGGCCGGAATGGTCGCGCCAGAATGCCTGCAAAGCCGTGCCCAGGATGTAGGTGTCGGTAGTATGATAGACCCACTCGCTTCCCGGATTTGACCGACGGGCATGCAAGCTGCACGCGGAATCGATGCGCGCCGCATGCGTTGTCTGCGACATGAATGCCCAGAGCGTGGGGTCGTCCTCATCGCGATTGTATTCGCTCGAGGTATAGAGGCCCGTTGCCATGTCCAGCGCGTGCTCGAAGGTCACTCCCTGCCACCGGCGCCCCGAACACGCCGGCACATGGTCCGCAATATATGCATGCCGGGCCCCCGGATGGATTTGCTCCAGCCGCATCAACCCCAACGACGCAACCATGGACTTGGCGAGTGAATACGATGGCAACGGCAGGGTCGCGCAATAGGGGTCCGGCCCGAACCGGGTTTCGCAGCCGCCCGTGTAGAGATCATCCGACGCCAGCAAGCCATAGACCGTCATGGCCTCAGGCGAGACTTCGAGCGGCGATCCGAAGGCTTCAATATCGACGTCGCCATAACGCTCGACCAAGTCGGCGATCGGCCGGCGGCGCAGCCTGTTGTCGATTTCATCGCGATAGCGGATGCGAAGGAGATCCGCATCCGCTGCAACGATCGAACCGGGCTCAAACAGAACCGGCAATCGCGTCCAGAGATCGAACTGGAAATAGGCACATGTCTCGGCGCCCATGACGAGTATGGCGGTCGCCTCAGCGCCGGTCTCGCTTGGCTCGAAACTCAACCAACCGGTATGGACGCAATTGGCGTTGCGCTCCTGGAGCGCGATCGGCAGGACCGCCCGCACGCGCCCATCCGCTGCCCGCCAAGCCTGACCGGGCTCGACGATCCACTCCCAGTGCGGATGCTCCCCGGCCTGCGGGCCCCGCACTCGCGGGATCAGGGCGCTGCCATCACTGACAATATCCGTGTCGAGGCGGGGCAAGGTAAACATGCCGGGCTCGGCACCATAGTCGAACTCATCGTGATGAACCCGAAATCCGTCAACCGTGGCGACCGGTGGCAGGGAAAGTCGACCGGCAATGGTCGAATCCAGCGGCCCGGCATTGTCCGGCCTCATGAACGCCCGGCTCGACAGGGCATTGCCCAGCGGCCCGTTACCGGACGGGATACGGTCATCAAGCGAGAGATCAACAGCGGCCGCCTCAACCCGAAGATTGTCCGCCCAGCACGTGTCGTTGAGCGTATTGCCCAGCACCCGCAAACGGACCGCGACCCTGTCTCCAGACGGCGGGTCGACGAGGACGCCGCCGACCCGGTGCAGGGTCAGCCCGTCGTCCTGGCCGTCAACGACACGCCCGACTTCCTGCCAAAGCTCACCGTCTGACGAAATTTCCAGCAGACAGGCATCATCGGACTCAAGATCGAGGGCTGCGAAACTGACCGAAACATGCACGTCGCCACGGCCATCCAGCGGCACGACACGGGCCGTCCAGGCGTCGCGTCGCAAACGCAGGGAATGATTGCCGTCATACTCGGTCAGCAAAAGGTCGCCGCGACCTGCCGCCCCCCGCCAAGCCTCATCAAGTCCGGCTTCGAAGTCTTCGGACAACGGCGATTGCGCGTGTGCGGCTCCGGACATCAGCCACAGCAACAGGCCAAGCGAGGCGAGCCTCATGGCGCGACCCCGAGCTTGTCGGCAAGCGGTTGAAGTTGCGCCTCATATCGCCGCCACAAACCCACGGAGCTGGCGTAAATCGGTTGGCGTACCTGCGCGGCGCTGTGGGTCGCTGTCGGGCCGGGATTGCGGTGAAAAGCGAGACAACTTGCCTCAAATTCAAGACCAACGGCCTGCAACAGACGGCGCGTCTCGGTTTCCTGATCCGCCACGACGTCTTCATAACGCACATCAATGATACGGCCCGGCAGGACACGGCGCCAATGATCCATCAGCGAGTCCTTGGCCCGCATATAAGCGGCAAGATCGCCGAAATCGTAGGAATACGGATAACCCATCCGGAACAGGGCCTTGTAGAGCGAGTAGGCATTGTCCATCGGCTCGCGTTGCATGTGGACAATGCGGGCATCGGGCAAAGCCGCCGCAATCAGCCCGATATACAGGAAATTGGCCGGCGCCTTGTCGATAAAGAAGCGGCGCCCGTCGGCCCGTTCGCCAACGCGCTTGAGATAGGCTTTCCCGAGATCGGCAGGGGCCAGACCGGCCGCGGCCTGCACAAGGCCCGACTTGCCGCCATCCGCACGGCAAAGCGCTGTCAGCGCCAAAGCGAAGTCGTTGAGTTCGCCAAGACTTTCCACATCCGAATGAGCACTCAATATCCGGTCCACGAGCGTGGTTCCGCTGCGCGGCAGCCCCAGAATGAACACCGGTCCGTCGCCGGGCTCTCCAGGAGACGCTTTGTCGAAATAGGACGCATCGAAGGTCGAGGCGATCTGCGCCATGGTGGCGACATCGCCGGTCACATCGTAACGCATCAACCTCCGGCGATGCTCCGCGCCGGTCTTCAACGCCTCGAAGCTCGCGGCACCATCACCGATGTCTTCCAACTCCTTGGCCAGCGCGTAATGCAACGCGACCGGCCCCATCCTTGTCCGGTGCGGCGCGCGAATAAGCCGCCGAATCTCGTCGACATGGTTCCGGTCGACCGTCTGGCGTCTTAGCGTCGCGCGATTGTAGTAGGCATCGTAATCATGCGGTGCACGCGCGATCACCGCGTCGAATTCGCTTTCCGCGGCGTCGAGTTCACCGACCGCGACAAGATGGGTCGCCAGATTGTAGCGATGTACCGCCACATCGGGTGCCAACGCGGCTGCCGTGCGGGCACACCGGGCAGCATCAGCATGACAGCCACACTGACCAAAGGCTTCCGCCAACCGTCCGAGCCAATTGGCGTCGCCGGCCGCCTCGCCCTCCATCGCGATCAGCGCGGACTTGGCTTGCCGGAGCTCGCCCAGATGAACCAAGGCTTCGGCGTCCATCAGCCGCGCCAACGGCGAAGCCGGCTCGATCGCCAGCGCCTGCGCCAGTGCTTCGCGCATCCTGCCGAACTCTCCGCCCAACTGGAATGCTCGCGCGGTAATGATCCAGCCTTCGAGATAGTCGGGATAGTCGCGGGTGAGCGCCTCGGCGACGGCTTGCCCATGCGCGATCCGCCCGGCACGCAGCGCCTGATCAATCTGGTCAAGTCGGGCTTTTGGCGTTGCGGGTGAGATAACGGCATCCATGGCAAGAAAACGGGGCGATCGCGCCTGGCGACCGCCCCGATCCTATCCGATCAGAAGGTGAAGCGAACGGTCGCGCCGACAGTTCGCGGCAAGGCAATCATTTCCTTGTTGCCATTGCCGAAATAGCCCTCGGTCGGCGCTGTGCCCATATAGGCCTCGGTGAAAACACCGGTGACGCCTTCCTCATTGGTGATGTTCTTCACCCACAAGGACAAATCGACATTGTCGCGGGAAAGCGTCGTCGTCAGGTTCCAGATCGAGAAACCGTCGAGCGGCACGTTGAACGTCGGCGACGTCGTCACGGCATTGCGCGTTTCGGATTGGTAATACCCGTCAAGCCGCGTGAATGTTGTCCAGTCAGCCAGCCGGCCCGTATGGTCCAGTGACCAGTTGAACTGGTGTTCCGGCGTACCCGGCAACATGGCGCCATCCAGCGCGATTGGCGCGGCTGGAGCGGGTCGATCCGGTGCATGGAAGTTTTCACTGAGCTGGGCGTCGATATAGGCGTAGCCAAGAGCGTAGTGCCAATCATTGCCCACAAAGCCTCCCAGGGATGCTTCGAGACCATAAGTGCGCGCAGCCCCGCCGTTCTGGACTGCAAAGAAGCCCCAGAATGTCGTCGACGTGTTGAATTGAGGATCCGCCCAGTCGATGTAGAACAGGCTGACATCATAGATGAAGGCGCCATGGTCGCCCTTGAGGCCGACTTCGTAGTTGACGACCGAGTCCGAGCCGTAGACCTGCCAACGCGGATCTTCGGCGTAGAAACCGGACAGCGGAACGGCATTGGCACCGCCACGGCGATAACCCTCGGATATCGTGGCATAAAGCATGTCGTCATCGGAGAAGCGCCAAGAGCCGTTCAACTTGAACAACACATCGCTTTCCGACGTTTCGAAATCGGAATTGACGTCCGGGAAAAGACCGGTCCAGAGCGGCAGCGCCATGTAGCTGTCATTCTCGGAGTCATTGTCGAAATAGCGACCACCGAATGTGATGTCGATATCCTCGCTGGCGTGCCAGGTCAGCTCGCCGAACACCGACATCTCCGTGAAATGCTCGGTCTGGCGATAGTCCCAGTCCTGATCGCCAGTGACCGCACCGGCTGCAACCGGGAGGAACGCGTCCCACCAGTCCTTGAAACCGACGAGATAGCTCTGCTGGGTCATTTCGCGCTGCTGGCTGCGATAAAAGCCGCCAACGACATAATCGAAATTGCCGCCATCATCGGTGACGAGGCGCAATTCCTGGATGACCGCCTCATCGGCATAGGACCGGACGGCTTGCGCCATCGGGCGCGGGTAGTTGTAGTAGAAACCGAGCCAGCCGGCCTGCGCATAAAAGCCGGTGTTCTCACTGATGCTGTCACCGCTGTGGTCATAGTGCGAGGTCGATGATGTCAGGGTTGCAAAACCGAGGTCCACTTCGGCTTCCAAGGACGTCATGTTGATATCGCGGCTCGACGGTTCGAGCTGGATCGAGCCGTTTTCATACTCGTCATAGACATTGCCGAAACCGTCGGCTCCGGCGGTTTGCTGGCGACGGCCACCGACTTCATCGGACTGACGCGCGTGCACCAGCCTGATGGACGTCGTGTCATTGGGTTCGACGAGGAGGGTCGCGCGCCCCATCCAGGTGTCGAACGTGTCGGCATCTTTCCGGGATGTGTAGGACGCCGCCGGGTCCAGCACGCCATTCGGTGCGACGGGCGTTCCGCTGGCATCGAGTTCATAAAGGTTCACATAGTCGGTGATGCCCGGATAGTCGCCCAAGCTCCCGACCAGGCGCAAAGCGGCGCGATCGCCCAGCGGAATGTTCAGGGCGCCATCAATGCCAAAGCCATAACTCCCCGATCCATTTACGTGCGAGGCAGAGCCGGACAGATAACCGCCAAATTCGCCCAGCTCCGGATCACGGGTGATGTAGCGGATGGTGCCACCCAGGGACCCCGAACCATAGAGCGTGCCCTGCGGGCCGCGCAGGACTTCAACGCGTTCCAGGTCGCGCAATGCAAAATTGGCGAAGATCGGCGTGTCGTTGATATAGGTCGATACCGACGCCACCGACGAAGTCGCGTAGTCGCCCAGTCCATTGCCATCAACGGCAAGGCCGCGAATTCGGGCCGCGTTCAGCGTGCCGGCGTTGCGGGCGCCCCGATCAACGATGGTGACACCGGGGATCGATCGCAGCAATTCGGCTTCGTCCAGGATCTGCCCCGCCTCGATGGCGTCGCCGCCAATCGCAGAGATGTTGTACGGAACGTCCGAGACGGTTTCTTCGCGACGCGTCGCCGTGACCGTAATCACGTCCCGCGCGGCGCGCTCTTCCTGGCCAAACGCCGGACTGGCCAGACCCAAACCGGTCAACGCTGTCCCGCCCATGAGTGCTGCCGAGAGAACGCGTTTGCTTATGCTCTTGCTAGTCGTCATGCCCATGTTACTCCTCCGGTGTTACCGGCCCCCTGATTGATACGGCCGCGAGGCCGAGAGACTGTCAGTCCAAAATTTTCAGTCGTGGCTTGTGATCGTTGCGGGCATCCGACGACGCGGCGCCTTCCGCGGCCGGACGGCGCGGCATGGCCAGCTCCCCCATACCGGTCATGCTGGCGCGCCTGGCCTTGATGTCCGCGTGCAACGGGAATTCCACTTCGCTGTCGCGGAAACTCTTGAGCACCTGCCCAAGTCCGTTCCAGCCGCGCTCACGCATCCGCGACACTGTCGAAAGGTCGATATCCAACGCGATCACTTCGCGTCCGGCACCGGCCTCATAGACGACGTCGCCACCGGGGCCGTAAATCGCGGACCGCCCGACGCCGAGATCGCCGGCTAGGTTCACATCGACAAAGAAGCATTGATTCATCGCCGCATTGGCGCGTGCGATCGCGAGCTCGACATCGCGATCAATCGTGTTGGTCATGGTCGGCAGAAGGATGACCTCTGCCCCGAGCCCAACCAAGGTTCGAATGACCTCCGGGAACCACATGTCATAGCAGATGGCGACCCCGACCCGACCTGCGCCCGGCATGTCGAATACGACATAGTCGCGACCGGCCGTAACCCCGGTCTCGTAGGGCAGGAAGGGGAAGATTTTGTCGTAACGGGCGACAATGTCGCCCGCCGGGTTGATGACCGGCGTGGTGTTGAAGACAGCGCCGGCGCGGCGCTCATAAAGCGAGCCGGGCACCAGCCACAGGCCGGTTTCCAGCGCGAGCGCCTTGAGCCGGGTTTCGGTCTCGCCACCTGCAGGCTCGGCCTTGTCAAGGCTGGCGCCATGAATCGCGAGCTCACCGAGCACCACCATGTCGACCCACGGAAAGCGCTTGGCCACGGCGCGAGTCTCGCGCTCGACAAGCTCAAGATTGTCATCTTTGGCCGCTGCCAATTGCAGCGCCGCAATTCCAAGTGACGACATCATTATTCTCCCCGCACGCAGCAGCCACAACGCGGCAAGCCGCATCAGTGAGGGAAGCATGACAGGGGCGTGACGGTGCGGTTAGAACCAGTTTCACACGCACTATAGGGCCAGATTTCCGTATCAGCTCACAGCCTTGAGGCCAGATTGGTCGCTGATTCGACGGAGTCAGGCCGATGAATGCGCCGCTGCCGGAGCGAGGACGGCGGTATCCACGACATGGCCCTTCTGATCCAGCCAGTTCAGTTGATCGCCATCAAGTGAGACCGCGAAGCCGAGCACTTCGCCAAACGCCCAATTTCGCCATTGCCGATACCATTGGCCACCCTCAACCCACCAACGCCCGACATCACGATCTTCGCCCGCAAATCCGGCTTGGCCGGACATTCGCCCGTCGGCATGGAGTTCAATCGTGCACGGGTCCCCGTAGACGGTTTTATAGAGCAGCGTCGCACCGGATAATCGTGACACAAGGGCGTCACCGTCCATTGCGACCGGCGCCGACCGCGCCGTATTGCGCGCGTCAAGATCACGCATCGCACGAGACAATTCAGCTATGCCAGTCCGGATCGCGGCCGCCGGGATTGATGTCACCCCGAGCCGGAACATGTTGCGCGGGCCACCGGCATCGCCGAACCAATGGTCCGCCGGCTCGATCAGTATCCCGCGGGCCTCGGCGGCACGGATCACGTCAGCCGCATCCAGACCGTCTGGCCCCCGGACCCAGTAAGATGTGCCGCCCTCAACCGGTGCGACAGCAATCGCGAGCGGGCGATAATGGTTCAGGGCGTCGCGCAAGGCGATCAATCGCTCAGCGCAAACTTGTGTGAGCCGCCGCATCATGGCGTCGTAGTGCCCGAGTGAGAGAAAAAAGGCAGCCGCGCGCTGATTGTTTGGCGAGGGGCGGCGAGTGGTCAGGTCCCGCAATCGCCGCGCCGCCGCGATCACTTCCGGCGCCGCGACCATGTATCCGAGCCGCACGCCCGGGGCGAGGACCTTGGACAAGGACGCAACGTAGACCACGCGATGACCGTTCTCGAGGCTGCGAAGCGCGGGGACCGCGTCGCCGAGATAGTTCATCTCGCATTCGAAGTCGTCTTCCAGAACGAGAAAGTCTTCGCGCTCGGCCATAGCCATAAGCGCCCGCCGACGCTCCAAAGACAAGGTGACTCCGGTCGGGCGTTGTCGGCTGGCGGAGACGCAGACCAGATCACTTCCACGCAGCCGCTCATCAACGATGATCCCTGTGTCGTCGACCGGTTGGTGATGGACGCTCGCCCGCCGCAAGGAGAGCAATGCCCTCAGCTCAGGCAGGCCCGGCTCCTCGACCGCGACCTGGCTTTTCTTTCCGACAATGACCTGAAGCGCCAAGAATAATGCCTGTTGTTCACCGACGGTGACCAGCAATTCATCAGGTCGCGCGGTAATGCCGCGTCTGGGCAAAAGCTTGGTCCGGATCTCCTCGATCAAGGCTGGGTCATCGACTTCGCCATTGTCCAGCGACCAGTCCTCAACCTCGGAAACCGCCAGCGCCAAGCGGCTCGCTTCGCGCCATTCGGTGACCGGAAACAGGGACCGGTCATACCGCCCCTCAATGAAAGGGTAGCGGTATTTCTGCCAATCTGGCGGGCATTTGTAGGCAGAATCCTGTTGCACATCTGTCTGGAGGAAGCGTGCCACAACGTCCGCACTCGCGGGGGTCGCGGTCGCAGCGGGCAAGGCTGGCGAAGCCAATCGCCTCGCCGCCGTCGTGCCAGGCACATAAAGTCCCGAGCGTTCGCGGGTCTCCAGATGGCCCTCGGCGATCAGCTGCTGGTAGGCGAGAAAGACGGTGTTGCGCGAGACGCCAAGCTCCTGCGACAGGCGGCGCGAGGACGGCAACCGGGCACCGGCCGCGAATATTTCTGCGTAGATAGCCTCGATGACCCGGCGCCGGATCTGCTCCTGCATCGACAACTGACTGGCGCGGTCGAGCCTGAAGAGCGGAGCGAGCGACTTTGAATGATGGGGCAAGGTCAACGTACCCGGGGCGAAAATGAGTGTTCCACACTACCAGCGCCCCCAAGCCCCGCAAGGCCGCGCCGACTGTCATATGAAGATGCCATCAAACCGAGGCAGGGCGGCGGCGTAGCGTCCTTGAAGATTTCGCAGCGACTCGCAAGACGGGGGTACTGAAATCACGACCGACGGATGCGAGAGTCGAAACGAATTTTCGACGGCGTCAAACTTTCGAAATCTCGCCCGCTCTCTTCGTCGGGAAGTCATGCCCGGGGCACGGGAAACTGTTCCATGCACAGTCGCCTGAATCCATTTCACGACTATCGGACCGAACCAACTCCATCAGACGCGGACGGCCTCACTGATGCCGTCGATATCGCCTTCGTGGAACCGCCCCTCGAGGTTCACCAATGGCAGCGGAAACCAGGCATGAATCATCGCAGCACCACGAATTATCGCGGACAAAGACTCGAAATGACCTCCCGAACCGCTACGCAGTCACGCGACCCCGCTCCACGCGGATTCGGTCCGACAATGCTGCCACAGAAATTTCGAGCTCGACCCTCTGCTTCAGTGAACGGCCGAACAACACCGTCACCCACCGACAGTGGGAATCCGCCAGGATCGGCGCCCAGGCAATATCGAGGCACAAGCTCACCCCTCCCCTGAGGTCGAGCTCACAAGCCATCTCCTGTGCCCACAAAATCAACGTGCAAAGAACCAGAGCACACTGCGACCGGTCTGCCAGGGACGGTGGTGGTAGGCGCAATAATCGGAGAAGACCCAATCTCGCGCACTCACCCTCAAGGCGGGGTAGCGACCTGAACTCCGGCCCGGCCTCTGCAGTCAAATCAGTCGATGCGGCCTGCGGCCTCAGCACATAGCGTGTTTGCCGTTCAAGATGCAGCCGTACGCCCTGTGACGAAGACAAGCTCGCGCGCAACCCGCCATCCGCCGATACAGTGCCATCGATACTGATCATCGGGGCGCCGAACTCAACCGGATACTCGGGGGCATGCTTGGCGCGCGCCATGGCATTGCAGGAGTGTTGCACGGGATTACACATTCTGTTTGTCCAGCCCCTTCGTCCATGTCGGGAGTGGCACATCTGCCGGGAGCAGCGCACCCCGAACTCCGAGAACAACGGCCGCCAGTTTATGGGCGGCCACAATGGCATCTTGGCAGGACGCACCGTTCAACCGCGCATGGAGATAGCCGGCATTGAAACTGTCGCCGGCCCCCGTCGTGTCGACCGGTGCAATGATTTCAGGCGGCGCAATCCAAGCATTGTCAGCTTCTGACCAGGCCCCCTGAAGTCCATGCTTCACGACGACCTCGGCGACATCAGCCTGCCGCCAATAGCCGACACATTCCTCGACGCTCTCGAAGCCGAACAGGGCCTGCTCATCTTCGAAAGTAGGAAGGGCGATTGACACGTGCGGCCTCAACGCCGAGATCGCGTCGCGTGCAGCCGCGCCCGACGACCAACCGGCTGGACGGTAGTTTGTATCAAACACAACATGCCCACCCCGCCGGCGAACCGATCGCGCGAGATCGATGATGCGGTTTCTCTGGCTGGTTTCCGGAAAAATCGACAGCGTAATACCTGACAGGTAGAGCACGTCGGCGTTTGCCATCGCACTCAGTGCCGCCTCGGACCCGGCAAGATCGAAAAACTGCCGGGCGGCACTTTGCGCCCGCCAATATGTGAAACTGCGCTCACCGGCATCATCAACCTCGATCGCGTACAGACCGCAATTGCGATCGTCCGAGGTTGCGACAAGATCATCTCGCACCGCCTCTGAAGCCATGCGCTTGCGGATCCGCCCGCTGAAATGATCACGCCCCAGAGCCGTTGCATAGCTCACGGACGTGCCGAGACGGGCGAGATAGACAGCAGTGTTGAAAGTGTCGCCACCAACCCCGACGCGCACCGTCCCTGCTTCCAAACCCGCAAGTTCGGCCATCACCTCACCAAAGCAGACGACGTGCCTGCCGCGGGCGCTAAACCCGGATCGATGCCCCATAGCATTCATCTCTCGGCTGCCTTTTGTCGCTTACGAGAACAGCAAGCCGCCATTCACATCAAGGCACACACCGGTCAAAAATGAAGCCTCGTCCGATGCAAGATAGCTCACCACCTCACCAACTTCCTCGGCGGCACCCTGACGACGGAGTGGCGTCATGCCTGCCACCTTCTCGCGGACTTCGTCCTTGGAAAAACGATCATGGAAACTGGTCGCGATCATGCCCGGGCACACGGCGTTGACACGAATGCCTTGCGGGCCGAGTTCCTTTGCCATGCCACGGGTGAACGTCATCACCGCGCCCTTGCCGGTGGCGTAGGCCGTTGCACCGGGACCACCGCCATCGCGTCCGGCCTGGGACGAGAAATTGATGATCGAGGCCCCGTCCTTCATGTGCGGCACGGCGGCTTTCATGGCGAAGAAGGCCGAATGCACATTGAGCCGCATCACGAAATCGAAGAACTCCTCATCCATTTCGGCCAGGGTTTTGCGCGCAACCATGCCCCCGGCCACGGTCGCCAGAATGTCGATTTGCGGCCCGAAAGCGGCCTGCGTCGCGGCGACCAGCGCCTCCATTTCGGACAGTTTTGTCGCGTCGGCCTTGACCAGAATGGCGTCGCCGCCAGCCTTGGTAATGTCGTCCACGGTCGCCTGCGCGGCGGTCGCGTCATTGTTGAAATTCACGACAACCTTGGCGCCTTCGCGGGCCAGGCTGATCGAAACAGCGCGACCGATATCTCGGCCACCGCCCACAACAATCGCGGTTTTTCCAGCGAGTTTCATTTTGTTCTCCTAAAATTGGGGCGCCGTCAGGCTTTCGCGTTTTTCGGCTTGAGGGGTTCGATACGGCCGCACACGACCCAGACGCTCACAAGCGCAAGCAGGGCGAGACCGGCACCGATAATGAAGGCGGGCGTGTAGTTGCCGCCGAAGGTCAGCCACGGCACGAGATAGGTCAGACCAGCCGCCCCGAGTTTCGCAGCCATGCCCGCAAAGCCCGCCAGCGTGCCGACCGATTTCCCGCTCAGGAAATCGCTCGCGAGGGTTTGCACATTGCCGATCGCTGTCTGGAAGCCGAACAGGATCGCGGCCATGATCAGAACCGCGACCACGGGATTGGCTGCCTGCGACATTGCCAGAAGACAGGGCAACATGATCAGGCACCCCAGCGTGATCGTCAGCTTGCGGGCGCCGTCGACGCTCCAGCCCGCCTTGATCCGGTTCTGCGCCAGAAGGCCGCCGAACCAGGCCCCGAACATGGCGCCGACATACGGAACCCAGCCATAGATGCCGATCTCCCGAACATTGAAGCCGTAAACTTCGGACAAGTAGATCGGTATCCAGAAGACAAATAGCCACCAGATCGGATCAATCGCGGCCGACGCGATGATCACGCCCCAGCTCTGCCGACGCGACAACAGCTCGACCGTTCCCGGCGCGTAACCGTCCTCTTCGCGCGCCGGTTCGGCGCCCTGGCTCTCAGGATCGGCAGGCTCCGTGTCCGCAGGCTTTTGGCCAGTGAGGATGTACTGCCGCTCCGCTTCGGTCACCCAAGGGTGTGATTTCGGCGGCGACTTGACGAGGACCATCCAGGGGACCAGCCACAGCATGCCCGTCAGGCCGATGATGATGAAGATGATGTGCCAGTCAAAGAACACCGACAGGAAGGCGATGAGCGGGATCGACACAATGCCGCCAATCGCGGCACCGGAGTTGAAGATGCCCTGCGCAAGTGCGCGCTCCCGCGTCGGGAACCATTCGGCATTCGCCTTTGTCGCGCCCGGCCAGTTACCGGCCTCGGCGACACCCAGGATAGCGCGGAACAGGGCAAAGGATGCCAGGCCACGCGCGAAGGCGTGAGCGGCCGTCGCCAGCGACCAGACGGCGATGGACAGGGCAAAACCCATCCGGGTGCCGATCCAGTCGAATATCTTGCCGAAGATTGCCTGGCCGAACGCATAGGCGAATACGAAGATGACCGAGATGAGGGCGTATATCTCCTTGCGCTGATCCTCGGTCCGGTCCGGATAGAGTTCTGCCGAAATTTCGGGCCACAGCACATTCAGTGATTGCCGGTCGATGTAATTGATCACGGTTGCGAGCGCGACGAGCGTGACAACCCACCAGCGAAGACGGGAAATTTGCATCAGACGCCTCCCCGGTTCGGGATAAAATCCTCACGCGCGGGTGAGAACACGTCGATCAGCACGCCGGCTTCAAGGCAGACGGCCCCGTGCGGGCTCTGCGACGGGACAAAAAAGCTGTCACCCGCCGACAGGACCTGCTCCTCATCACCGACCGTGACCTTGAATGTTCCGGATTCGACGTAGGACATCTGGGTGTGGGGGTGGGCGTGCATTTCACCGACGGCGCCTTCGGAAAACCAGACCCGGGCGCCCATCAGCGCATCGCCATAGCCGAGCAATTGGCGACGGATACCCGGAGCCACCTGTTCAGCTCCGGCGGGATCCGCTTTGACGAAATTGGGTGGGGCATCATGGACGGTCCGATCAACCGATCCTGCTTGTGCTGACAGCATTTCTCACTCCCGGAAAATATTGTAGGCCCCGGTCCATTCGTATCGATGGCCGTCGGCGTTTATTGTGTGGACCCCGTCCTGGAGGTCATGGGAAAGACCAACGCTGACGCGCTGACCTGTACGGAACTCGATCTGGACTATCGTCGCGGTTTCGCTCTCGAACGTACGGATGTCGGCGATGCCGCTTTCACTCGCGACCGTGACTTCACTGGCCGGGTCGTAGAGTCCGTGCGGTTCGATCACCGAAATGAACCTGGCCTGCCGGGCGCCCGGAACACGCAGCAGGATTCCCTGCTGGGTCCGCAGGTTGAAGTCAGGGTCATTCGCCCCAGTACGGACAATGCGGGCCTCAACAGCCTCGCTGACACGCGCGTGATAGGTATAGAAGCGGTTTTCGGTCAGCCAAGTGAAACGGGCCTGTCCGCTCGCAACATCGGCGCGGGCCTCGACCCACAAATGTTGATAGCCATTGGCCGTGCCAAGCGCCGTTTGCTGTCCGGTGAAACGCTCGAACCGGGCATCGAAATCGGTCAGCTGTCCCGCAAAATAGATCGGAAAATCGATCTGCGACGCTGTCGGCGCGTCGACATCAAAGATATCGACCACGAATGGGCGGGCGCGATCAGCGACCGAAATCTGAAAGGTTGTCCGGGTGAGCGTGGTGTCGGGATAAGCATCGGCAATACTCGCCGATACGACATTGACGCCATCAAGTTGCTCGAACAATGAGACCGTCGGCCAGCTCGCCTGACCGCGCCGCCAATCACCGTCGTGATGGCTGACTTCGTCCAGAACCACCGTGTTGTGAGCGATTGTCTGCCGCGCCCAGGAACTGTTTTCAGGCAGGTAGCGGCCACCGTCCTTTGACGGCACGTTCAGGAAACGCGCGGCACCGTAATCGGTCAGTATCTCGTGGCCGCCGTCATAGAGAATGAGAGACAGCTTGTCGAAATGGCCGTGCCCCATTCCCTGACCGGTATGTTTGGCCACAACGGTCTGCGCCAGCTCACCCTCGCCCATGCGCAGGATCGCAAGGCCGCCCTGGTCGCCATCAGGTCCATCGCGAAGAAGGCGGGTGTCGAAATCGAACGGCGTGGCAGCGCCAGCATCGAGGTCTGTCGCAACCACCAGCCCATCACCGGTCAGAACGGTTGCGCCCTGTCGCTGCGCGATCGAGAGCAGACCGGTATCGCCGGTCAGCGCATAGGCGGCGGCGACGCCGTAAACGACCTCAATCGTGTCGAGTCCCTTTTCCCGGATCGCGTCATTGATCGGGAAAAAGCGGCCACCATAGCTTTGCTGGATCGTGGCGAGGATCGCCTCCAGGAGAATGCCGTCGCGATGTTCGAAAATGCCGCGTTCCGGTTCGTTGTTGTGAACCGCCTGTCCAAACAAGACGAAGGGCATCAGGGCATAGCGCTGGTAGTACGGCCCCTCGGTATAATAACCATCCGGCGAGAAAAGTTGATCGAGCTGAGCCAGAAATCCCGCGCGTCCATCAAGGTCCAACCCAAGCAAGGCACGCTCGACCAGGGCCGGGTCGTCCAGCGCATAGCCGGTCATACCGACAGCCGCAGCGGCCCAGGTGCCGTGGTTGTGGATGCGCTGGAAGGTTTGGGGCGACTCTGTGGACAGGAATTCCGCCATCGGCCGAAGCAGGTCGGCCTCAATGCGAACGCGCGACTCGTCAGACAAGGCGCTCCGGATCGCGTCATAGCCCTGGATCGAATAGACCAGCCAGACAGCCTCATTCAGGCTCTGCCAGAACAGGCGGCCAGGCGCTTGGTTACGGCGCTCGGGATGCAGGGGCAGATCGCCATACATGTCGGCATAGGCCAGCAAATATGCTTCGGCGTGCTCGAGATATCGGCGATCCCCCGTGATGGCGAACAATAGTCCGGCATCGTGGATGATCTTGTAGTTTTCCTTGTGTCGTTCGTGCGAGTATCCGCCGCCCGGATCGGTGGGTTCCGGCACAATCAGGCCCGCCCCGATACTGGTCTCGACACGCCTGACAGCAGCGTCATGCGCATGTTGAATCAAGGGCGGCAGCGTTTCCGCGCGCTCGAAAGCATCAACGCCTGCTTCGGTCAGGATGAGGTTCGGTTGGGCCGAGGCACAGGCGGGGATTCCCAAGAGGGCGGCGGCGAGGCCGAGCGCCCGGATCATTGGGGGGCTCCGGCCAGATTCGCCTCGAGAACCTCGCCATTGACACCCCGCAAGTTCAAAACCGCCTGGTCATCGGCATCATTGCCACCAATTTCGAACGGCCAGCCCAGAACCCGGCGACGGATGTCAAAGACGCCCGACATGGCAATCCTGTTATTGGTCAGGTGCAGCTGGTCAATACCGTCCAGAGACAAGGCCGCAGCGCCCTGCGCGACGCCATCAAGGACGGAGTCGGTCAGACTGAAGCGGGGCCCGAACGTGCTTTCGTCGCGCCCTTCCCGGCCGAAGCGTATCAGCGGCCCGGCGAGCGACGCCAGATCACTGTTCTCCACCCTGATTTCATCCGCGAGATACCAGCCGTCCAGGCCCTCGCCGCTCAGCTCGATCAGGGAACCCGGCCAGTTCTTGACCTGCAGGCGATCAATGATGACGACGCGGGCGAAGGTGGCATTGTCGGCGGCGATAAACGGGCCGACGCGGTCGGTTCGACTCGTGGCAAGCGCCACATTCTCGACATGCAGGCGATAGGCGCCGCGATACTGCTCGCCCACCGCATGGATCAGTGCCGTCTCGGCGCTCGATTGGGTCAGGCTCACATTGCGCAAGGTCAGCTCGCCGCCGGCCTGAAGCAGGAACAGGCCCGCCTCCGACGCTATCAGGTCCACACCATCACCACCTTCGATCGTGATCGGCTGAGTGATCAGAATGGGCGAGGACACGGTGACGTCGCCATCGGCGATACGGACGATGTCGCCGGGTTCGGCGCTGCTGATTGCCTCGACCAAAGCGGCCTCACTTGCCTCGACCTCGAGAACCGAACCGACCTGTTGTATCTGAGCCGGTTTTTCATAGTGCCGCGGCCCGGTCGCACTGCGCGCAATTGGCTGCAGGTCACGCGGAGCACCGACCCCGTCCTCGACGGCGTCGCCTTGCATGTAGATGAGGCCGTTGTCGGCACGCGCGAGCGAGAAGTCGGCTATCGCCGCCGAGCCAATGACGTCGAAACGTCGATTGTTCGAGACATTGTCGGCGAACCGGATCCCCGCCACATCATCAAAAATGGCAACCGGCTCGTGCTCGTCAGAGAGCAAGATGTTGCGACTCATTTCACTGTTGACCGGAACGGCACTGCGCTCATCATCGCTGCCAACCGCAAAACCAAGCTCCAGCACGTCGACAAAGCTATTGTTTTGGATTTGGGCGTTATCAACTTGGTGGTAGCGGTTCTCCGGCGAGTTCGGGACGCCGTTCATGACAACAAGCGCGCCCAGGAATTTGCGGCCGCGCAAGCCTTCCAGGTAGTTGTCGCGAACGATCTGGTTGTCGTTGATGACGCGGATACCGCCGGTATCGGAGACGCCGTTTCCGAAGAAGATGTTGCGCGACACTTCATTGCGCCCGCCGTGACGGAAGACGACTGAGCCACGGGACTCGTAGAACACGTTCTCGGAGATCAGATTGCCTTCTGACTTGATCGAGATGATTTCCACCTCGCCGTCACAACGGTCGAAATAATTCTGCCGCACGACCGTACCGGAATTGACCCGGGAGTATTGACTGACCCCGATCCGCAAGGTCTCGCCGCCATTACCGCCAAGCGGTGGGCGTGGTCCGAAATAATTGCGTTCGATCACGTGATTATTGTTCTGGCTGCCTTCAGAATTCAGCCGCACGACCATTGTCGGCCCACGGTTGGTTTTTCCGACAAAGGCATTGCGGTCGATACGATTATTCCGACCGTAGACCACGACCCAGGAGTCCTGGGTCTCGCGATCCGGTTGATTGTAGTTTTCGATCACCGTCTCGACCAAGCGCGTATGGTTCGCGAGCGTCTGACTGTCACGCCGGAAAGAAATCACCTCGCTCGTCGGCGAATAGCCGTCCCGAAAGGTCAGTCCCCAAACGACCAGATGTTCGCCGCCGATCCGCAAATTGGACTGGCCAGTCAGTATGACCGCGCCCGGCGTCTGGGCCATCAGATAGATCGGCGCATCGACCGTGCCGGTCGCCTCGAAAACAATTTCGAAGTCTTCCCAGACTCCATCGGCAAGCACGATCCGGTCACCGGGCTGCACCCGGTCAAGCGCTGCCTCATAGGCCTGGCGGTCGGTAACGAGGAAGTCGGTGGCACTTGCCCCGCCCGGCAAACCTATCAAGGCCAAAAACACGAGTGCGACGCTGCGCACCAGCCACGATGGGCCGAGTCGGATCGGGGTCATGCTTCCTCCACTTGGCTTCTATTGATGAAGCTTCAGCGGAGAGCATAACCACCCCGGACCAAGCGGACAAGATATTTCACAGTCCAATTTTGATAAAATGGCCTAGTCAATTGGCCTATGCGTTCTGCGGGACGGTTTCGCCATTGCCGAGATAGCGCTCACGGGCCTCGCTGGTGCGCCGACGCGCCTCTTCGATCGCCTTTTGCTCGGCCGTGTTGAGCATCGCCTCCACGATACAGGCGAAATGGCGTCGCATCGCCGCCCGCGCCTTCTCGGGGTCCCGCTCCCGCAAGGCGAGAGCGATGTCCCGATGCTCCGACAGGCGCATTTCCGGAGAAATTCCGCAAATGGAATCATACGCATTCCGGATCTCATCGATCTCGGTCCGAAACCGCCACAGGCGTTCAATCATATCGATGATTGCCGCATTCTTGGATGCCCGGGCGATCGTCAGGTGGAATTCCCGATCCGCATCCTGGTGCAACGCCTCGTCATTCTCACTGTCATCCGACATTTTCGAGACCAGTCGATCAAGCTGCTCCAGCTCTTCGTCGGTGATCATCGTGGCGGCCAAGGCGGCCGCCTCGCTTTCAATAAGCGTCCGGGCCTGGGTCAACTCGAAAGCCTCGATTGTCGGCAGCGCATCGCTGGACGGGGTTGCCGGAAGCACTTTCGCGCCGGAACCGGTGCGAACCTCAATCCGTCCCTGGGCCTGCAGCGCAATCTGCGCTTCGCGTACCGTGACACGGCTCACGCCCAGCTGGGTCGCCAGATCCCGCTCACCGGGCAAACGGCTGCCCGGCGGAAATTTGCCTTCGTCAATCAGGGCAATGATGCGGCGGGCAATCTGATTATACAGGCGCTTGTCTGTGGTCATTGTGGTGAGTGCCGTTTCTGATCGTTCTTGAAATTTGACCTGGTCGGATAGACCTCGGAAAAATCATAGCATTATCCAAATTGGACTACAAATTTTCCAGGCCATATTCACAAATGAAGCGGCGCCCCGCTGGTGCCCGGACAAGCCGGGCACCAGGAGACGCCGAAGTTCCCTTGAGGGTAAGGGTATTGTTGAGGTGGTCGCGACGCTTCGATCAGAAACGTCCCCGCACACCGAAATAGATACGCGGCCCATAGACATTGACTTCCGCGAAGTTGTCCTGGGTCGGGTTGTACTGGACACGCGGCTCATCAAAGATGTTGATCGCCTCAACGCTGACGCGAACAGCGTCATTGATCTGGTAAGAGGCCCGCGCTTCGTAAATGCCACGCTCATCAATGTAGCGCAGATTACCCGGCGTCGCGATGAACTGCTGGAAGTAGCCACTGCGATACTTGTAGACCCCCTGCAGATCGAGATCACCGATGCTGTAGTAAAGCTGCGCCGACGCGACATGCTCCGACAGGCCGGGAACATTGGCAGGCGCGACGATGCCAACCCGTTCGATCTCGCTGCCATCGGCGGCGATGATGGTCGATGCACCGAAAACAGCATCCTCAAACTCGAAATCAGAGTCGGCGTAGTTGTATCCGACCCGGAAGCCGAGACCGCTCCAGGCACCCGGCAGATAGCTGAAGGAGTGCGCAGCCGAGATTTCAAAGCCTGAAATCGTGCTCTCCTCACTGTCCACCGCCTGGGTCGTGACAACAGCCTGGAGGTCCTGCCCATCGACCGTGAATGTCTCCACCTGTCCGACGTTTGTGAAACCACCATTGAAGCTCTTGTAATAGACCCCGAAGGCCAGAATGGTGTCTTCGTTGGGATACCATTCGAGCGCCGCGTCATAATTCCACGACATCAGAGGGTCGAGCTCCGGATTTCCGAAGCCGGTGACCTGGGCGATGACATCGGCCACGTCGGTCGATCCGCCGTCATTGTCGATGCTGCTCGAGAAACTGCGCCCCACACCCAGATCGGACGGATCCGGCCGCGACAGCGCACGGTAGATGCCACCGCGCAACAGCACGTCTTCGCGCAGCTCGACCACCAGGTTCGCGCTCGGCAGAACCTCAGTGTAGCTGTGATTGGCCGTGATCTCGATGAGGTTGCTATTGTCGACGCCGATGCCGGTGATGACATTGGCCCCGTCGCGATCAAGCGTCAGGGATCCGCGATAGCCATTCGACGTCACTTCCGTATCCACGACACGAACACCGAAATTACCCCGGACCGGCAGTTCACCCATTTCGCCGGCGAAGTCAGCCTGCAGATAGGCAGCGATCGTTTCTTCTGCAACATCAACAATCTGGAGCGGATTTTGACCGGTACCCATTTCAGCCGAGGTCAAAAACACATCGCTCGCATCCGGGATATTCGGTGCACGACCCAGGATGGCCTCGGCGAGGCAAAGCGGGTCGAAAGTCACCCAGGAATTGCCCGTTCCATCGGTGATAACATTCCCGGCACTGTCGACATTCGTGATCAGCGGGCCGTCCACGACGTCAGAAAGAAAATCATTCTCCGGGAAAACGCTGTTCATGCAGGCCGCGCTGGCAGCGGCACCATCACCGACAGACAGCGGGCTGCCATCGCTCTCGCGGCGGACGCGAGGCACGGAGTCATATTCCAGCGTCGAATGCCGGACGCCACCCCTGACATTGGTGATGAAACCATTGTCCCACAGATAGTCGAAATCAGCCCGGAACGCTTCGATGCTGTTGTTGCGGAACTGGTTGAGATCTTCCCGGGTACGCGGGCCGACATCGAAATTAGCCGGGTCGGTGACATCAAAGTCCCCGAAGACGAAACGTTGCGCATCGTCCTCGACGATAATTCCGACGAATACATCCTCGGACCCGGTGTCACCGTCCGTGTCACTGCGCAAGCGTGACTGGATGATGTTCTCGCGCCGCATCGTTTCCGAATACGAGTAGTCGGCCGAAATCGTCAGGTCGTCGGTCAACTGGTATTCGGCCGCCAATCCATAGCCGGTGTATTCCTCGATGCGCTCCATATAGTGCGAGCTGACTTCCGCGCCGTCATAGGTCGTGCCGCCCAGAAAAGCGCCGGTAGAACTCACGGACAACGGGACGATCTCACCACTTTCGCCGACATTCAGGACCGAATTACCGTCGATCGTCAGGTCACTGCGCAGTTCGGTGAACTCGCGATCGGACTGCTGGAAGTCGACATTGATGTCCCAGCGCGCATTCGGCTGCCATTGGGCCGCGAAGAAGATCGAGTCGCGCGCATCATCCGTGATGTTCTGGCGGAAATGGCGCTGGCTCGGAACGAAGACGAAGGGCGTATTGGCATCTGGTGCCACACCGGTTGCGGGATCGATCTCAAGGACCAAGTCACCGCCACCCCCATCACAGTTTTCATCCGGGTCGCCGAGACTGTCGACACCGAAATTGTCGCTGTTGGGGTCACCGGAAACAACATTCCGGCAATCGCGGAATGCGCTCGTCGTCCGCGCCTCTTGTTCCGGATTGGTCGAGCGGTTGCTCTGATATCCAAAGGACAGGCCGAATTCACCCGCACCGGTCTCCCAGCTGTCGACGAAGCTGAGCGTCGCCCGGTGGCCAATGCCGCGCTCGCTGATGTTCAAGTCCGCATTGTCCGGATTATAATTGCCCTTCAGCTCAAGCTGAAGCCGGCTCCGGCCATAATCGATCGGACGCAGGGTCGAGAGCGAAATCTGACCCGACACGCCCCCCTCGATGAAGCTGGCCTCCTGCGTCTTGTAAACGGCAAGGGAATTGAACAATTCCGACGGAAACTGGCTGAAATTGACCGAGCGATCGCCACTCCCATTCGCCGCCTCGCGACCATTGATCACGGTCGAACCGAGATAGGGACCGAGGCCCCGGATCGAAATTTCGGTCGCGCCGCCTTGCTCGATATGGGACGCCGCGCTTGTCAGCGTCTCAAGCGCCTCACCGATCGACAGCGCCGGCAGATCACCGATGTCGTCGGCCGACAGTGCCTCGACAACCGTGTCAGCGTTCCGCTTGGTCTCGATCGAGTCCTGAATGGTCTGGCGAATTCCCTGGATGACAACAACGTCTTCGACTTCGTCGTCCTGAGCAAAGGATGGCGCCGAGAATGCGGCAACCGCACCACCCAGCATAAGGGCACGCGCCCACCGAGAGCGCGACAAGCGGCGCTCCTTCCCTGATTTAAGCATATTCACTCCCCTTAGGTTTTTTTGTAGTCCGATTGGGAGACAAAAATCAGATGCTGTCAACCATTTTACTAGGCCATTTTGCAAATTCGGTATATTAAATTGGTATATCAAATAGAAGAAATTGGACTTACCACTTTGCACGGCGCCCATTCCGGATGCTGATGAACGCGCGTGATCGTCCGACATTGCCGAGATCATGGCAGTGCTGTCAGACAGAAGCGGAGACGTCTTGGCAGACCGAGCTTTTGTAGACTGTGGTCCACAAGGCGCGGCCACTCGACCAACACGGCGGAGCGGCTGTCCTTGACCATAAGCCGGTCCGACAGCCTCGAAGGCTCCGAACCGACTCAATCGGCGCAACGCCAAGCCCCTCGGACGTTGCCGCGTCGGCGTCTCAGGCCAGGAGGCCGGCCTGGATGGCCTTGACGACAACCTCGGTCCGGTTGCGGGCCTCCAGCTTCAGGGCAAGGGATCGCAGATGGAGCTTCACCGTTGTCTCCTGAATGTCGAGACTGCGGGCGATTTCCTTGTTGGCCTCGCCGCGCTGCAGGCAGAACAGGACTTCGCGCTCTCGCGGAGTCAGCGGCGCCGGCGCGTTTTCCGGGTCGGTTGTGTGATGGATGGGCGAAAAGACCTGACCGGCAAGGATGAGCCGGACGGCCGCGACCAGACCGTCGGCCGGCATGGTTTTCGGGATGAAACCCCGGGCACCATTCTCCAGCAACATCTGCACCTCCATCGGCGCAGCCATCCCGGACAGGATCGCGACCGGCTGGTCGCCATGCCGCTTCATCAGATCCCTGACATCCTGAACACCGGCAATCCCGGGCATTCTGAGATCCAGCAGGACGAGGTCATATCGGCTGCCGTCAGAAAGAATGCGCTCGACCTCATCGCCGGACCGCACCAGTTCGACTTCGACATCGGGAATATCGTTTTCGAGCAAGGACCGGACAGCGTCGAGGACGAGATCATGATCGTCGGCAATCAGAATTTTCATGCTCAGTTTCCTGTGTTCAGACCTGGCCACCCTAGTCGGCCACCGGCGCTCCGATAGTATCGACCAGATCGTCGAGTGTAGCCGGTTTGGCAAGCGTAGCGGCGAGTCCGGCCGGCAGCGGTGGCTGCAGCGCGCCTGAACACATCACGATACGTGTATCCGGGCGGATGGCGAGCAAAGCGCGCACCAGTTCATCGCCTGACATTTGCGGCATCCGGCGATCTGTAACCACCACGCCAAACGCTTTGGGCGCGGCCCGGAAAACCTTCAGTGCCTCGACAGGGTCTGTAAAGCCGACCGGGTCCCAGCCCGCGCGCCTGGCCGCCTCGCAGACGAAATTCATCAAGGTCTCGTCATCATCCACGACGAGGGCACCCGTCGCATGATTGACCGCACCCTCACTGTCGTCAGCCGCAGCCGGTACAGCGATTTCTGCGACCTGAAGCGGCAGGTCGACCACAAAGACCGTGCCTGCGGCCGGACGGCTATAGGAGGCGACACAGGCTTCCTGGCCGGTCAGCAGTGCGTCGATCGTGGCCAGGCCCAGCCCGCGCCCACGCCCCTTGCTGGACTGAAAGGGTGTGAACGCCTGGTCGAGGGCCTCCTGTGGCATGCCATTGCCATCATCCTGCACCACAAGACGCGCCGCCGGGTAGTGGCGGAGTTCGCCGCGGTGATTGATCGCTGACGGCTGGAATGGCAGGTCAATCGGCCCGGCCTCGTCAATACGCAGGGTCCGCACGGTGACCGTTCCGCTTGTCCCGAGCGCCTCGCGGGCATTCTTCACCAGATTGGCGATAAGACGGGCGAACAGGGTGGGGTCGGTTTCGCAAACGAGCCGCTCGTCATTGGCGACGAGTTCGAGACGATGGGGCGCCGTGAACTGGTTGGACATCATCTCCACGACGTCCCGAACAATCTCGTCGATGGCCCGCGCTTCCCGCACCGGGGTGGCATCAAACGTCATCAAATCGTCGACCAGATCATTGGCCTGGCTGCACGACGTCACGATGCGGTCAAACATCAACGCGTCTTTGGGCGATGTATTGCTGTTCCGCAACAGACGTGCCGACGCATTGATCGCGGTCAGGATATTGGCGAAGTCGTGCGCGACAGACGAGGCCATCCGCCCCAGCGCATCGCGGCGCTCTGCATCGGCCAGCATGGCCTGCAGCTGTTCGCGCTGGCTCTCGCGACGCTTGTCGATGGCAATGTCGCGCGAGACACAGAGTATGCCGCCGTCAGAAAGCGCCGTCAGGGAGAGGCTCTGATGGACTGCCGAGCCATCCTGAGCGCGCCCCGTTGCCTCGCCGCGCCAATATCCGTCGCGCGTGAAGGCGGGCATGACCTCGCGTTCGAAGACGGACAAAACCTCATCATCGTAAAGGGTCGTCCATGGGCGCCCGAGACAATCGTCCACACTGGCATAGCCGAACATGCCGGCATGCATCGGATTCATATAGGTAAAAATTCCGGCCGCGTCGGCAATCGCGACACCATCGGCTGAGACATCGATGGCTGTGCTCAGCCGCTGCACCTTGGCGGTCTCTTCACTCAGACGTTCCTTGGCTTCATAGAGGCTTGCCGACTTGGCTTCGAGCACACGCTCGGCTTCACGGCGGGCGGCGGTTTCCCGGGCCAGCCGCCGTTCAAGCCTGCCAATCTGCTCGTCCTTGTCAGTCAGTGCTTTGTCCCCGACACGATCTCGAAGCGGGCTTCGCGCAACGGCTTGTCGGCGCTATCGGTCCTGTGAACGACATATTCGTCCGCTTTGCCATAGTGGTCCAGAGCGGCAAGGATCATGCCTTCGCAGAGATCGGCCATCGGACGGGTCGAGTGATAATCGACGACAAGGCGAGCATTGCCATCGCGCGCCGTGACCAGGATCTCAGGAACTTCCGCATCGGGATAGAGTTTGCGCACATCACGGTGGATGACGCCGTGGATGCGCTCCATCAAGTCGAACGGATGAATGATCCCCGGTTGCTCGTGCGAGGCGATCAGGGCCGCAAACAGTGAATTGCCGAAACCGACCAGAAGCTCACGGACCGACTGGCCGGTCAGCTCTGATGTCTTCCCGACCAGGGTCAACATTTCGGCATGATCGTAATAGCCGACACTGGTATAGGCCCCGCCGGACGGCAAGTCCGCTTGATCGAGCACCTTATCAACCAGAGCCTCGCCGAAAGCGGCTTCTGCGTGGTCGATGAACTGGCGAAAAACGACGCCCTTCATGTGTCTACCCTTCTTTTCAATCCCGACGCCATTGTCGCGCGAGCGGGCGCGAAGACAACCTGACCATTCGGACAGGTAGGGCGGACCCGGTTCAATCGGTCGGCCCGGCCTGACCAGGCGAACAGGTCCCCTGTCCGAATGGTCAGGTCAGCCTGTCCACCTGCCGCTGAGAATGGGCCACCTGGTCAATATCGCCGCCCGGCGCCGGCTGCCAACTTCGGATCAACAAACAGATGACCCCGAGGAGGCAGCCATGCCCATCGCCAGTTTCGCCCTTGCCGCCGCCCAAATGGCGAGCCCCGTCAGCCTGGACTCCGGATTTGCTGTCAACCAGGCAATGGGGTTCCAGCAGGATGCGCAAGGCAACCGGGTTGTGATCTCCGGCACCAGCCAGCTGTCGACGGGCACGTCCGGCGGTGGCACTCAGAGCCGGCTCATGCCCAGCTGGGGCGTGACCGCCACGACGAGCCAGGCGACCGCCATCGGCAATCTCGTCAGCGTCACGATCACCGGCAACAACAATACGGTCCAGCTCGACACCACCCAGATCAATCTCGGCAACCAGACCGCCATCGTCGGCGAGCTGCCGAACGGATCGGGGAATTAGGATGAGCTGGTTGCCCTCCCTCAAAGCCGGTGTGTCGGCGCTAACCCTGTGCGCCATGACCGGTTGCGCCAGCCTGTCCGGTGACTTCCATGACCACATGGCCGGCTATACCGGCGCCCGGGTCATCGACAATTCGACCGCCTATTCGCCGGACCTGGACTGCCTGGCCCGGGCCGCCACGGCGGGTCGCCCGCGGATTGCCGTCGGTGATGTCAACGACCTGACCGGGCGGTTTTCCTCGCTCGACGGAACGGTGGCGACCCAGGGTACGGCCTTGATGGTGATGTCCGCGCTGGACCGGGCGGGCTTCCCGCTCGCCGAACGCCTCGACACGCGGGTTGCCCAGCAAGAGCTGGAATTCGCGAACAGCCGTCTGATCGGGCCCGATGGCCAGCCGACACAAAACTACCGCCGGGTCATGGCGGGCTCCATCGCCGGGAGCGACTACATCATTCTCGGCGGTGTTACCGAACTGAACTTCAATCTGCATTCCGGCGTCGCGGAAGCCCGCATCGGACCGCTGATTGGCGGCCGTCGCCACTATGCGATGACCGTTGGCCTGGACCTTCGCCTGGTCGATGCGACTGACCTTCGTGTCATCGATATCGTCAGCCAGAGCAAGGTGATCCGCGGACACGAGATCCGCGCCGGCGTGTTTGAATTCATCGGCGACACGACGTTGGACATCGGCATGGGCGAACGCGTCCAGGAGCCGGTCCACACCGCCATCCGAACGATCGTCGAAAGCGCCGTTTTCGACCTCGTCTCAGGCCTTGCCGGCCCCGCCGCGCAAACCTGTTCAACCGCAGGGACAGCCGCGACCGGCACCCCTGTTTCCTTCCAGACCCCCACTTCCGGAGATTAATCATGAAACGGTCTGTTCTTCTCGCCACTGCCCTCGTGGCACTGTCCGGTCCCGCAGCTTTTGCTCAAGCGACCGATTCCCTCGTCGATGTCGATCTGGGCCTGGGCGATCTCGCCGACGCCACTGTTGATATCGGCGGTGACAACCTGGTGGATGCCGGCGTTGATCTCGGCGGCGCGGATATCCTCGACGCCACGATTGACCTGGGTGGCGAAAGCCTGGTTGACGCCAATGTCGATCTCGGTGGCAGCAATGAAGCCGCCTCAAGCGCCGTCGACTACGCTACGGGCCAGTCCAATTCCGGCAACCAGGACTCCTATCTGGACCTGATCGCGACCACCGTCGACGACGTCACCGGGACCTCCGCTGCGATCGGAAACTCCTACTCGCTCGAAGCGGCCGCAAATGTCGGCGCCGACCTGACCCAGGGCAATGAAGGCAATGCTGTTGCCGACGCCGATGCCGCCATCACCGCCATTGATACCGCGGCTATCACCGCGGCTGCGATCGGCAATACGGCATCCATCTCATCGCCCGCCTCGTTGATCAACATGACGGTTGACCAGAACAATCTCGGCAACCTGACCGCCGACCTGACCGCAGTGTCGGGCGACGTGACGGACGTCAGCATGACGGCCGCTTCAATCGGCAACTCGCTGTCGGTCGAAGTGCCGGGCGGCAGTTCGATCACCGCAGCGCAGCGCAATTCCGGCACCATGATTGCCGAACTCAACGGCTCGCTGGCCGGTTTCTCCGACGCTGCGGTCACCGCCGCTTCGATCGGCAATTCCTACAGCCTGACCAGCCTCAACAGCGCCATTGCCGGCAATGTCTCGAGCTCGGTCAATCAGTGGAACACGGCCGGCCAGCTGGCTGTGCTCAACGCGACCATCAGCTACGGCACCGACGCAGCCGCCACGGCGGCCGCTATCGGCAACTCCGTCAGCATCAACGTCGATTGAGCCAGCGGAAGGCGCCGGACCTCCCCCCCCCTTTTTGGGTCCGGCGCCTTTCAATCTTCACTTTCATACAGGGAAACATTGCGATGAAACCGATCCTGGTTGTCCAGAACGAGCCAATGATGACAACGCTGCTGTGCCACCGCCTGACCATGAATGGTCACTCGGTGCTCACCGCGATCGACGGCCGCTCCGCCCTCGACCTGGTCAGCTGGGCCCGCCCGAAACTGGTCCTTGTCGACATGGTGCTGCCGGACATGCGCGGACTCGAAGTGCTGTCGCGACTGAAGCAAGTTGCGGCCACTGCCGACGTGCCCGTCATGATGTTGCTGCCCTATGCCCATGAAGGCGATACGGTGGCCGCACTGGAGGGCGGGGCGCATGATTGCCTCGTCAAACCGATCCAGCCGCGCGAACTGGTTGCGCGTATCTCGGGTGCCCTGTCGCGCCAGAAGATCGCGGCATGAACATCCGGTCCTGCCTGATTGGCGGCCTGGCGCTGACCAGCCTGATGGCCGGTCCCGCCATGGCCCAGCCGGCGGCCGGCTTGACCGCTGATCTGGTGGTCGAGCAAGTCGCCCTGTCCCGAACCACACTGGACGACTGGTCTGGCGCCGGGCTGCAGCTGGGCTACCGCAATGCCGACAACCGCCTGACCTGGGGCCGCGCTGAATGGTCCCGTCGTTTTGGTGCGCAGGACCTGTTCCTGCAGGCCGGTCTGCAGGACCGACTGGCCGGCGGCGTCGCTTCGGTGGCGCTGGGCAGCGCATTCGGCGGCGATTTTCGCGAGGATATCGATTTGCGCCTCGCCTGGACCCGACCCGCCTGGCGGCCCGCTCAAGGCGCCGGCGGGACGGATTTCGACCTGACCGCGCGGTTCGCTGACTATGGCGACGGCGTGGTGACCGTGCTGGCACCCGGCCTTGTCCACTATCTGGCGGGTCGCGATGCCTGGCTTTCCGTCTCGCCGATTTTCGTGCGGGCTTCCGGTGGCGATTGGGAAAGCGGTCTCGCCCTGCGCGGCGACACGGCCCTGGGCGCGAAATGGCGGATCCGCGGCGGGCTGAGCCTTGCGCCCGATGTCGAGGCGGGCCGCGTGGCCCGGACCCGAAGTGTCGAGTTCGGCGTCCGCCGCGCCTTTGGACCGGACCGGGAAATCGGCTGGACCGTGTCGCAGGTCGACCGGTCGGGCAGCTATGCACGCACAGGCCTCGCCTTGTCCCTGCGCCAACGTTTCTGAGGACAATCATGCACTCGCTCGAATGGATATGGACGGCAGCAGTAGTCTTTTGCACGCTTGGGCTCGGCCTGGTGGCCAGCGCGGCAATCATCGTTCTGTTCGAGCGCTGGCAGGCGCCGGTGCGCGCCAGTCGGGATGCCTACCGCACCGCCTGTCTGCTGGATCACGTCGCCACTGGCGCAGCGCTGCCGCGGGTCAAGAGCCGCCGTTCTGCCCGGGCCTGGTCGCGCACTGCCCGTCAGCTGGCCGAGTTGCTGGCTGGCATGGAAGGCGACGCCCTGCGTCATTTGTCCGACCGCTTCGCCGCCCTGTCGCCGTCCCGCCAGCGGCCGCTCTGCCTGCCCACCGTTCGGGGCGACGCCTCTCTGGAACTGGCCATTGGCGATCTCGACAGGATGGCAACGTCTTCTTTGGTTGGTGAGCGACGAAGAGCTTTGCGTGCGCTGGTCTGGCGGGGCCATCCCGATGCCACGAAAACCTTTGTCCGTGCCTTGCGCGATGACGACGCCGAGGCACGAAGCCTCGCCTTGGCAGGCCTGGCCGATCTGCGTGTGACAGCCGCCGCCGACCGCATCGCCGAGATGCATAATGATCCGTCCTGGCGGGTGCGGGAGACCGCGCGTCGCGCCTTGCGGATGATCCATGAGCCTGCCCGCCAGGCCGAACAGTCAGGAGTGATCCAATGGATATGATCATCGATTTCTTTGTGTGGCCGGACGTCACATTCCCGGTCACCTTTCTCATCCTGGCCAGCGCCCTTTTCCAGGACACGCTCTACGCTGTGCTGATCGCGATCGCCGGTGTCACCCTGATGCGACGCCGCTTCGAACGGAATTCGCACAGATTGGTGCGTCGGATCGGCCAGGAAGCGCCGCGGGTCAGCATACTCGCGCCGGCCTATAATGAGGCCGAGACCGTGGTCGATTGCACCCGGGCCCTGCTGCGTCAGAACCACTCGAACTACGAAGTGATCGTGATCAATGACGGGTCGAGTGACGACACATTGAACCGGTTGGTGCGGGCTTTCGACCTGAAACCGGCAGACCGGGAATGTTCGGACCGCCTGGATTTCGCGCCGGTGCGCGGGGTCTATCACCGACCCGGACCGGTCCCGCTCTGGGTGATCGACAAGGTCAATGGCGGCAAGGCCGACGCCCTCAATGCGGGAATTGCCCATGCGTCCGGCAGCCTGTTCTGTGCCATTGATGCGGATTCCCTGCTGGAGGCCGACGCCCTGATCCGCACCAGCCAGCCCTTCCTCGACAATCCCGACACCGCTGCGGTGGCCGGCACGGTCCGTGTCGCCAATGGTTGTCGACTGCGGGAAGGCGCGGTCGAGGAAGCCGGCCTGCCGCGCCGTTTCCTGCCGCTCGTCCAGTCACTGGAATATCTGCGCGCCTTCCTGGTTGCCCGTTTCGCCCTCAGCGAACTGGGCGCCCTGATGATCGTGTCCGGCGCGTTCGGCATGTTCGATCGGAGCCGCGTGGTCGAGGTCGGCGGCTATGATCCCAGCACGGTCGGCGAAGACGCCGAGCTGATCGTCCGCCTGCACCGCGACGGTCGCGACAGCGACCGCCCCACCGCAGTGCGTTTCATTCCCGAACCGGTCTGCTGGACCCAGGTGCCCGAACGCCTGTCCGATCTGGCCGGCCAGCGCCGACGCTGGCAACGCGGCGCGCTGGAGACGCTATGGCGCCACCGCGATGCGGCCCTTCGCCCCGGCTATGGCCTGCCGGGAACGCTGGGACTTGGCAGCATGATCGTGATCGACGTGATCGGCCCCTGCCTGGAAGTGCTCGGGTATGTCCTAGCCTTTCTGCTCGCCGTGACCGGACAGATTTCCTGGAACTGGTTCGCCGCCCTGTTCGCCCTTGTGTGCAGCTTCGGTTTCCTGCTGTCGGCCTCAGCCATCCTGCTGCAGGAGATCGAATTGCGCCGCACCGCCTCTCTGAAAGCGATCAGCCAATTGCTGTTTGCCGCGGCTGTCGAGAATTTCGGCTATCGGCAGCTGAGCAATATCTGGCGCTTCGCCGGAACCCTCGATTTTCTCAAGGGCAGCAAACATTGGGGCCAAATCAAGCGCTCCGCCTTCGACACAACAGATGCGCCGACCTAGGCCGAGCCGGACACAGCGAACCGCTCGTCGCCGGCAGATGCCGCTTCGGACCCGGTTTTGCGACCTGGGGCGCACTGATGAGGACATGACCGAAGGCTTGCGGATAGCACCAACCGGTGAACAGCGTTTGGCGTTTGGCGGCCTTCGGCCTCGTTTCAAGGGGTCTCCCTCTCGGAAGTCCGTTCCAGTCTGCAAGGAATGGTGGCCGAGACATCGCAACCTTCGTGCACAGAAATTTCCGCGAAGGCGCGGAAACAGCTCGGGATTTGCGCGACGCCGTTTTATCTAATTGCTTCAGGAGGATATGTGGCGGTGACGTTAGACAAACGCCCCCCTGTCTCCGAAATCAACCATCGACCATAACGCAAGCGACAACTGGCGCCATTCGGCCAGCGCGGCGGACCGGTTCGCCTTGAATGCTTCTCTGATGTCACGCTCGTGGAGCAGATCCTCGACGTTTCGAAGCGATCGCGCTCAATCCGCGTTTAATCTGACGCGGCCTCGGAGTTGGGCTTGTTGTCTTCGCCAGTGTCATCCCCGCGCGCGCCATCCTCGCTGACCGGCATGTCCATATCGTCCGGCGCCGGGCTCGTGACAGCCCGCCGGCCGCGCAGATAGAACCAACCGCCAAGGCCGAACGCCGCGACGACAAGAATGACCGCCAGTATTGATGGCCAAAGCGGCAAGCGGGCCGATCGCCGGCCCTCGACGACACGGGTCAACTCGCTGGCCACGGCGCCGGACTCATTGGCGGCCCGCAACTCGACACCCAGCGCCTCGCCGATCTGGGCGAGCTGGTGCAGGGCCGGATCATCTTCAGCCAACCCCAGCGTGATCAACTGGCCTTCCATCCGGTCGAGCGGCTGGATCATCACGATCTCGAGCGACTTATAGCCATCCGTCTGCCGGTCGAGCCAGGCGCCCGGGTCGGTAACACCGACATAGACCGGGCGGCCGCTGACCTGGACATACCGCATGCCGTTCCAGCCACCGCTCGTCGTCGGCGAGACGTAGAGCGACTCGCCATCGGCATCGACAACCCGGATTTCCGGCCCGTCATAACCGGCGCGCCAAGCATGCAGCTGAATGCCGAGAACCCCGCG
Source organism: Maricaulis sp. W15 (assembly GCF_001924955.1). Taxonomy (NCBI): domain Bacteria; kingdom Pseudomonadati; phylum Pseudomonadota; class Alphaproteobacteria; order Maricaulales; family Maricaulaceae; genus Maricaulis; species Maricaulis sp. W15. The sequence goes on from NZ_LQXG01000016.1 coordinate 62,376, forward strand.
GCGCGGCGGATCGATCCGGAACCAGTCCCAGTCATTATTCGCCAGCCGTATGACACTGTGAAAGGGCAGATCAATATCGCGCGCCTGCTCGACCACATTGTTCGGCTCGAACGCATCATTGGGCGGTCGGGCAAACAGGCGCCCCTGAACCACACCGCCGGCGGCGCCCGCGGGACCGGACGCCATCAGTCGCAGGCTGTGACGCCCCGGCCCGAGCATCATCACCGGTGCATCCATCACCTTTCCGGCGGCGGCATCATCCTCGATCGCGCGCACAGTCACCTCGGTCAGCGCCTCGGGTCCGGAAAACACATCGAAGCGGATCTGGGCCGGACGCTCGAGCCGGACGCTGATCTCGGCCCACCCCGCCTCGTCAAATTCGACCAGTGTGATCTCGTTTGGATCCAATCGGGTCTGCGTTGCAGACGGGCCTGTCGCAAACGCCGTCACCAAGACCACCATGATGACGCCGACGAAGACCCGACTCAGACACCGATCAAGACGCCAAGGATGAAGCGGAGGTTGAAACGCCACCATCAGCCGCTCTCCGGCTCGGCCCGAGAGACCGCATCACCGACCCGGCGACGCGCCTCGGGAAGCTCAACCAGATTGCCGCGGGCCTGGTTGGCGCGATTGCGCACGCGGTCCATATCCGCGCGCCCCCGCGAGCTGCGCCCGACATCGGTGACGGTTTCACTGGGTCTGGAATTGATCCCCCAGCGCAGTCCGGACTGGCGAGTTCGCCCGTAATAGACGCCGTAATCCTTGACCTCATAGACCGCCAGACACCGGCCGTCAGGCAGGACCCGTTCAATATAGCTGTGTTCAATCAGGGTGATACGGTCGAGATGCCGACCGCCGTCCGTGACCTCCACGGCATAACCCGACCAGGTCTCGGCCTGGCAATTGACCGGCGGCTGGGGCGGCGGAGCCGCGGCGGGCTCCGGCGGCGGGGTCGCGTCCGGGGCGCGATGCTGGGCGAGGACCGACTCAAGCTGACGGATCGATCCGGCGACATTACCGTCACAGGTCTCCGCGCCATCAGTAAAGCTGGCATAGCGCCATTCCTGCGCCCGCGGATCCGCAAAGCTGGTGAACAGGCTGCGAGCCCGGTCATGCGCCGCCGCCAGGGGCGTTCCGCCACTCGCCGAGGCCGAAACCAGGAAGTCTCGAATACCGGCGGCATCGCGGGTAAAGCGCCGCGTCGTGAAGCCACCACAACCACTAAAGGCCACGGCGGCGAACTCGATTACCTGGTCTTCGGGAAGATTTTCAAAGGTTTGCGTGATACCGGCCCGAGCATTGGCGAGCCGGTTGCCATCATTCATCGACCCCGAACCATCGAGGATAATCAAAAGGGAAAGCGCCGGCCCCTCGCCCAGCCTGTGCCAGCTATCCGGGCCGCCCTGGGCCGAAACTGCCCCGGCCCGCAGCGCTTCCAGACCGGCCCAATACTGGCCCGACCGCCATTGCGCGGGATCATTGATCACCACCGCACTCGCCGGGTCGGCATCCAGCGGCTGGCCCTCGAGACTGACCGTGACCTGCAGATCACCATTTTCGTCGCGCAGTGTCGCCGCGGTCTCAAGATCGAAACGGGCTTCCCAGCGCGCATTTTCACCGTCCACAGTCGCCGTCGCGCCCCCCACCGTCACGATCGGGGCCGCGGCCAGCGGACCGGAGAATTCCAGCCGCATCCGCCCCTGCCCGGTCTCGCTGACCGCCCGCGCCACATCGACATCAAGCGTGCGGACCGGCGCGCCCAGCGCGTACGACGTCAACTCGCGCTCCGCGTCATAGTCGGGACCGCCCTGCCACTCGGCGCGATAGACCGTGCGGTTGCCCGCGCGCACCTCGATGCGCTCGAGATGGGTCGGAATCCGGTCGACAAGCAGCTGGTGATCCTCATTCGGCTGGGCACCAACAGTTTGCGGGTCGCCATCGGTCCAGGCGCCACGCCGCGATTGCACGCTCACCTGAAGCGGCAAGGGCCCGCGCAGCGCGTCATAGGCGTCACCATCCGCCACGTCGAAACGCCCGCGCCAGCGGCGTGAATCCAGCCAGCGTCCGTCCAGCGGTTCGCCGCCAAGCGTCAGTATCTGGCCCTCCGCATCGCGCTCGATTTCGGCGCCAAAGCGCAATTCAATCGTTAGTTCCGCGCCCGGCAGCACCGGCCGGAAAGCGCGGTCCTCCGGATCAGGGGGCGGGAGGGCCGGGGTCTCGAAAAGTGTCTCCGGATCGGCCCCGAATGCATCTTCAGCGGGCGGCTCCACATAGGCATAGAGCGGCAGGTCCTCACCCCTTGCGGTCACATTGACGGAGACCAGGCGGGGAATTTCGACCTCGCGGCGCAGCACGAAACGCCCGGCGCTGGCGCGGCCCGGATCCGAGTTTCCGGTTTCGGCGCGGGACACGAAAACATAGGTGTGACTGTCGCCTGTTCCCGACCCGCCGGCAGGGTCTGCGAAGCTGATATCGCTGAATATCTCGGCCACCCGAAAGCGGATCCGTGTGTCCGACCAGTCGACAATATCCGTCACAGCAACAGCGCTTCCCGGATTCAGCCCGAGCCGCAACTCGCCAGCCGTGTCGCCGAAATGCCGCCCGCGGATCTCGATCGTGTCGCGCGTGTCCTCAAGGACTGCCACCACGCCCGCGACTGCAAGCTCCTCCTCGGACAGGGCATCGACGACCGGTGTCTGATCGCACCAATTGGCAACCGACTGCATGGCCAGACCGGCATCATCCATCGCGAAGGCGCGGCTCTGGTCGGCACTGAAGTCCCAGCTGACATATCCCGGGTGGAGCGTGTCGATCCGGTCACCGCCGAAGCGCGGTGCGGACCAGTTGTCATTGACGATCCGGCACAAGGGCTCGGTCCGTTCACGCGACCCGTTGAGATCGACAAAGGCGTGTTCGGAAATGCCGGTGGCATCATCGGTTTCATCATAGAGGCGCTGGGCGAGAATGCGGCAGGTCGCCCGTTCATTGTCATCCGCCGAACCGCGCAGCTGCGGCAACAGCGTGTCGGACTGGCGGCAGAAATAATCGGCATGGGAGCGATTGAAAAAGCCGAACACGGTCTGCGCATCGCGGCCGCGCGGATCGCGATCGGGCAGCGTGGTGATCGCAGCCGGTTCGAGATAGCTGGCGGCCGGGTAAACGTCGCCTGTCGGCACGCCGAGCAGCGTGCCCAGCCCGCCCTGGGCCATGTTGAGGCCGGACGGATCGGCGAAGGCCGCCATGCGGGCGCGGACATAGATGCGGGTCACCGACAGCGTGTCATTGCGGCTGTAGATGAAACCGCGCATCTCCGGCGGCAGGTCTTCTGTGGTGGCGTTTCCGGTGACCTCATTGATCACATTGCCGATCCGGAACCCGGCCTGGGCCAGGGTCGAGATCGCGCCGGCCGCTGCGAACTCATTGCCCATGCCAAAGACAATCGCCTCATTGGTCGCCCAGGCGTTGAAACAGTGCGGGCCCAGGCTCTCGCCAGCCAGCTCATTGAGGGCGACACCATCGATGCCAAACCCGTTCCCATCGCTTCCAAAGGCCCGGATCACATCGCGGAAACCGGAGCTCGAACAGGCCATCAGCTCGTTATATTGGCGCTGCACCGGCAGAGCGGTTTCCGAGTTATATTCAACGATATGCCCCGGCAGGCTGACACGGGCCGCATAGCGGCCACGTTGCATGTCCCAGGCGAGATAGTCGCCAACGCCTGGATATTGTTCCTCATCGCCCGGGCGGCGCCAGTTGGCGATCTCGAGCCGAGTCGCGGGCGGATCTCCCGGCTCGGTCAAACCGAGCTGGTTTCCGATCCAGTTGAAGCCCCGCGCGGCCACATTGACCACGGTATTGACCACGCCGACTTCCGGCGAGGACAGGGCGTCGGGCACTGCCGCGACCGACTGATAGCCATGGATGATTCCGGTAAACGCCCCGGCCATCAGGGCGCGGGTCGGATCGAGGGCGATCCCGTTGGCATTGTATTCCGGCGAGCCCCAGCGCTCGAACATATGCCCCATGGCCCAACGATCCTGCAGGAAATGCTGGGCATAGCCCTCGAATGCGAGCGCCTCCATCTCCGCTTCGCGAACGACATCGCGATAGGCTTCAATATTGGCCGGATCGTCGGCCATGCGCTCACGCAGCCGCCGCGCCCGTGCGGCCAGCCCCATCGCTGTGGCGTGCAATTGCTGGTAGGAGCGAGTCGCTTGCGAGCCGAAATGCGACGCGTTGAACCCGCCGCCCTGCCAGTACATGTAGTTGTGACAATCGGCGGGCGTGCCAGCCGGCATCTGCCCGTTGGGCATCGGCGGACACAGCTCGTTGCGATTGATCCAGTCATAGAGCGAGTAACTGAAATCGGGGATGCCCGCGAAATTCGCCGCGCCGGGAACCGTCCGCTGCGGCAGCCCCATCACGTCATCGGGATCCCAGGTCGAGCCCTCACGGCTGCTGCCGATCTCGGATCGGAAATAGCCGGTCGCCAGATCCCGCACAGTCAGGCGATGGGTCGGTGAGAAGCCCCACGGCGAATTGGGCGCCACCCGGTCCAGCGCGACCTGGGCCAGCCAAGCGTGCTCGTTTTCATGGCAATTATCGCGCGAGCTCTGATGACAATAATAGATGCCGTGCCATTTATTGGCATCGGTCACATGGCCGCTGAAGGCACCGGCACGGGCCGATTCCTTTGTGTCATAGGCGGTGGTGAGCCCCAGCAGGACGACGATGGCAGCCAGTCGGCCATAATGGGCCAAGCGCTGCCAGCGCGAGCGCTTGGTGGCCGGATCAGTCACTGCACCGGTGCGCACCACGCCTCCTCCGCGACGAAAATCGCGTCAAATTCTGCCATCAGGCGGGCCAAGTCTGCGCCGGCCTGGTCGGCACGATCCGCAAAGCGGTCGCGACAGGCTTGCGGACAGTCCGCCGCCGCAACACAGCTTCGCAGGGCTGCAGACTTGTCGTCCGGCGTGCTGTCGGCTGTCGGCGCCAGGCAGGTCAGCACCGTGTCCATGCATGCGCCCCATTGCGCGATCGGGTCATCAAGCTCGGGATAGCGAACAGCGGTCAGCACCATGTCATCTTCCCCGGCGCTGCCGTGGCCGATCGGACGGGGGGAGATGAGAACGGGACAGGCCGCGCTGCCGGGAACACAGTCGGGATCAATCTCGTGGGTGCCGACTTCCCACAGGTCGTCGGGCGGAGCATCACGCATCTGCAAGACCCACCAGGCAAGGCCCGCAATGACGAGCGCAAGGATCAGAAAAACGAGCACAATCAACGCGCGACCGCCCGGCGCCCGTGCTGCGGTCGCCTCGGCCTTGTCGTCACCCGATGTCTGATCCTCCCCCATACAGCCTCGCTGGCACGGCCCTGTGGCGGCGCGTTTGGACATGTGACGCTGAACTCGAATGGAACAACCCTAGCACACAGGTCCGGCAGGTCGAGACGTTCCCGGCCTCCAGCTCCGGTCAGGCAGTTTCGGCCGCGCAATACTGGTCGAGAAAGTCCTGGTGTTGCGGCAGCTTGCTCACCGATGCGGCGATATTCGACTTCACCGCGTCCAGCGCCTGGCGCATTTGGTCATATGTCATCAGTCGGCCCATCGCATGGTGGGATTGCGGCTCGATACGCTGGCCCAGCAAGACCTGTAGCCAGGAATCGACCCGGAACAGGTCAGCCCCGTCCTGATAGGCCATGCCCGACTGCCGGAACAGCTCGATCCGGGCGGCCAGGCTGTCGGGTATCGACATGTCCCGACACTGGCGCCAGAACGCCGTCTCATCCCGCTGCGTGGCCTTGTAGTGCAGGATGATGAAGTCGCGAATGCGCTCCAGCTCGTCGCGTGACAGGGCATTGTAGCGGTCACGCAAGGCGTCACACTGATCGCCGAAGGGGAACATCTGGATCAGCCGCATCACCCCGGCCTGGATGAGGTGGATGCTGGTCGATTCCAACGGCTCCAGAAATCCGCTCGAGAGGCCGAGCGCAAGGCAATTGCGGGTCCAGACCTGCTCACGCCGACCGGTCCGAAAGCGGATCACGCGCGGCTCGGTCAGGGGGGCACCGCTGACATTCTCGAGCAACAAGTCCTGCGCTGCTCCGTCATCGAGATGGGCGCTGCAATAGACCAGACCATTGCCGACACGGTGCTGCAACGGGATCTGCCATTGCCAGCCTGCGCCGTGCGCGATGGAGCGCGTATAGGGTCTGGCCGGGCCGGTCGAGCCGGTCTGCAGGGCAATGGCCCGATCCATCGGCAACCAGTGCGACCAGTCCTCGAACCCGGTGCCGAGGGCATCGCCGATCAGCAAGGCGCGAAAACCGGTGCAGTCGATGAAAAAGTCACCCGCGATCCGGGTGCCGTCGTCCAGCCTGAGCGCCGTGATATCGCCGCGCGCACCGTCCGTTCTGACGCCCTCGGTTTCAACGTCGGCAATCCGCCCCTCAACCCGTTTCACGCCCTGGTCTTCGGCAATCTTCCGCAGGAAGCCGGCATAGCGGCTGGCGTCAAGATGATAGGCGTAATTGATCCGGGCATTGGGACCGGTTGCAAACTTTTCAGCCTCGGCGGCCTGGAGCTCGAGACAATACGCGCCCAGCTCTCCAGCCAGTCCCGCCGCGCGAGCCTCCAGCCAGAGATGGTGAAAATCGGCCATCCAGGTCGACTTGCCGAGCTGGCCAAAGGAGTGGAAATACCGGTCGCCCTCGCGGGCCCAGTTTTCAAACGCGATTCCCAGTTTGAAACTGGCCTGGGTCTCGCGCATGAAGGCGCGCTCATCAATGCCCAGCAGATGATGGAATGTACGGTGGGTCGGGATCGTCGCCTCGCCGACACCGACCGTCCCGATCGCGTCGGATTCGACCAGCGTGATGTCGAGCAGGGGACCAAGCTGGCGAACGAGGGCCGCCGCGGCGATCCAGCCCGCTGTCCCGCCGCCGGCGATCACCACACGCTTGCTTCGTGACTCTGCCATCGGGCCTCCCGGTTTCAGCGATTTAGCCGCTGCAGCAGCTGCGCCCGCAAGCGGCGGGCAAGACGATCATCCATCGGCGCCAGCGCCCCCCGGGCATGCGCAGGCAAGTGCGCAGCCGGCGCCTCGGCATCGCCGAAAATGTAATAGTCGAACAGGGACCGCCAGGCGTCCTTCTCGGCGCGCGGTCGATCCCGCAGGCTCATCATGGCGAGCTGCAGGGCATGCATTGGCGTGTCGATGAAATCGGGCACCGGATTCCACCAGTAGTTCATCATCACATTGAACGAATCGAGTGCCTCGACCTGGTGCCACCACAGCGCGGGATAGATCAACACATCTCCCGGATCGAGTTCGGCGACGCGTGCCGCATCCAGCGCCTGCCGGGCAGCCGGGTAGCGCACGAAATCCGGTGTCCGGAAATCGACCATCGAGACGACTTGTCCGCCTGGCGTCGGCTCCAGCGGGCCGGGATAGAGATTGGCAACCTGGTCGGGCGGGAAAAGGGTGAAACGGCGGCGGCCAACGAGGCAACAGGCGAGATTGTTGGAAATGTCAAAATGCGCTGCAGCCATGGTCTGATTGCCCATCCACAGACTGACAATGGGCCGCGCGCCGGCAAACAGGGCCGCCGTGTCGAGATCGTTCTCGGCCCGCAGGCCGGGCAGGTAGGCATCGACATCGGTTGAACCGACATAGACCGCATCGGTCGTGGCCGCATCTGCCGACCTCCCCAGGGTGTCGAACACCGAGGCCAGCGGCGCTCGCGACGCCGAGAAATTCATGGCGGTCAGGGTATCATTGTAAAAAAAACGGCCGTCTATCCCGGCCTCTCCCCGATAGACAACGACATCGCGCGTTCCGGCAAAGCCAAGCAGGTAGGCCATCGCTCGCCCGACCGATTCCCGCCCTTCGGCGACGGCCGGCCAGTCCGCAACCATGCCCTTGAAGATGACGGGTTCGCCGTCAGACAGGCAGGCGTCAACATCATCCGCGGTGGCCTTGCGTCCCGCGATCTCCCGCACACGTCTGACTGCAGCCAGCGCTGCCGATGACGCCATGGCACTCAGCCCCTCGCCCGCTTCTGATTCTTGCGGGCGATCAGGCGAGTGACATTGCCCAGCGACGCGGCAACCAGGAAAGCCGCACCGAGAAAGCCGGAGGCGTTCAGTGTCTTCAGTGTTTTCGCGTCGAGTGCGGCGAGCTTTTCCTCGCTGATCGTATGGAAATCCGGCAGACGGTACGCGGTCTCGTCATCGAGTTGGATCTCGATCGCGACAGGTTCGAACAGACCGGCCGCGTCGAAGGCCGCATACATTTGCGGACCCTGTTCCAGCCCGTTATGGATCACACCCAGCATATGGGCGACCCGCTCAAGATAGGGCGCATGGCCGCCTTTTGGCAGGAAGACGGGCTCACCTTCCTGCCCGGAAATATCAACACGCGGATCGTCCAGATTGACCTGGATCATGGGCTCACGAACGGATTGACCATCCTGTTGGCGCTCCTGCATGCCGATCAGGAAGGGCCCACGCGCCAGCACGGCCGGCAGGTATTCGCTCGTCCAGCCATCATCGTCGAGAAACAGGTTCTCATCGCGGTCAAGGCCGAGCAAGGCAATGGCCTTGTACCCATCCGCCTCCTTTCGGAACAGGATCGGGTATTCCCGCTGCAGGTCGGCGAACTCCGCGGGGAAGACCAGGATCTGGTTGACCCGGTGACCGGGGTCAACGCCCTGGTCGGTCCGGACGCAGAGATCCTTGTGACTGACATTGTCCAGCAGGACCGTATTTGTCATCGCATTCATGCTCGCACCTGTCTTTCGATGTCATCGTCGGACAAACCCGCGTCGGGTTCAATGCCCCACCGCTGGCCTCGGCCATTGACGCGACCAGCCGGACAAGAAGAGGCGGCCGCCAACAAGTGGCGGCCGCAGGTGAGGAGTGACTGATCATTGTCACTGCAGGAAGTATCTGATTGGAAAGCCTGCCACCGTCAGAAGCGGTAGCGAGCCCCCAGCAGATATCGCGGATCCAATTCCTGAGCGAACCAGACATTGGAACTGTCGCGACCAAATGTCCGCAGGTCTTCACCTGTGATGTTGATCGCCTCGAAGGAGACCACCAGGTCATCGGTGACGTCGTAGGACACATTCAGGTCAAGCTGTCCGAAGGCCTCGACAAAGACCGGGTTGCGCGATCCGCCGCCCCGGTTTGTCTGGGACAGGAACTCGTCACGCCAATTGTAGGCGAGACGGGCGGACAGTCCGTGCTTCTCGTAGATCAGCGTCAGGTTGGCCGTGTCGGAAAGACCGACAAGGGCAAACTGGTCAACGCTGGGATCCGCCCCCACATCGATGGAGACATCACCTTCGACCAGGGTGTAGTTCGCCTGGACGCCGAAGCCGGTATCGCCGAAGAAGTGCTGGGCCGCGATTTCCAGACCGTGGATCTTGCCTTCCCGATTGTTGATCGGACCCGTGACTTCGAACTGGAAGAGCGGATCGCTCGCATTCGGTGTCACATCATAGGCTGCGAGAATCGCGTCGATGAAGGCCTGGTCCAAGGCACCGCCACTATAGTTGGCCTGGAATTCAGCCGTTGCCGCAGCAACCGAGCCACGTTGCTCGATCAGGGCCGTCATCGTGAACAGGTTCACATCGGTCGGATCTGCGCCGATTGCCCCGAGTGCATCAACCGCATCGCCGGACCGTGTGCCGGCCGCGCCGGAACTCGGATCCCGCAGGCCGAACAGGTTGCGGGTAGTCTGGCCGGTCCCGACGAAATTGCGGACACGCTTGTCGAAGAAGCCGATCGAGACATAGCTCGCATCGTCATAATACCACTCCAGCGAGACGTCGAAATTGTCGGACTCCAGCGGAAGCAGTCCGGCATTCCCGGTCGAGCCTGATGCGATACCACCAAGCGCGGTTGGCCGCGGCGGCGTGTCGGCATCATCGGCAACGAAGAGATCGCCGTAGCTGGGCCGCGCAATCGTATTGCTGAACGAGGCCCGGGCAATCACGTCATCCACGATCTCGATCTGGAAATCGAGGCTCGGCAGGACATTGTCATAGGACCCTGTCGAGGAGACCGGCTGCACCGCGTTGGAGAGCTGGATCGTGAAATCATTGTCCGACTGCCAGATAATGGCTTCCGGAACAGCGACCAGTGCGGTGGATTCGACCGACGTGTCTTCATAGCGGACACCCGCCACGAAGCTGGCCGGGCGACCCATGAGCTCGCCTTCCATGATCACCTGCGCGTAGGCGGACCAGATCTCCTCATCGACCTGGTTGAAATCCTCGCCCGTCGCGCTCACAGCGTTGCCCATGCCGGCATAGACCGGAGACAGGGCGTTGTAGATGTCGACCGCATTGCCGCGGAACGCGACCAATGAGTCGCCACTGGACATCGGATCATAGGAGTCGAAGAGGCAGGTCAGGCAGTAGGATTCCAGCATGCCGGCGGCGTATTGCTCGACATCACCGACATTCGAGATGCCCCAGTCGCCAAGCGTCTGTTGCGTCTGGGACCGCTGCTGGACCATCGTCGAACTGCGGTAGCCGATACCAGCATCAAACCGGCTGCCATTGCCCAAGTCCCAACCGGCATCGAGACGGAACTCATCGATGTCATGTTCCTGGCTGGACGCAATGGTTCGGGCGATCTGCGTACCGATATCACCGACATCAAGAACGCCATTGCCATTGCCGCGGACGCTGTCATCGATCGTGATGCTCTGAACCGGGAAACCGCTCGAGAAATCGACAGAGTGCGCGGCGATAACCGGCGCGCCCATGCTGATCAGGGTCGAGCTGACACCCATCGGATTGTTCGGCGTACTCTCCGAGCTTGAGGTGTGCGCGTCGAAGGTCAGCGAGAAGTCATCCGACAACCACCATTCAGCATTGAAACCAAAGGACTGCAATGTGTCCCTTGTGGCCCGGTATTGCTGCTCGAAACCGGTGTCTTTCACGCCGGCGATGTTTTCTTGCAGGAACAGGGTCGAAGCGACAACCGGGTTGCCGTCGAAGGTCACCTGGTTGAACGGACGGTTGAACCAGTTGGTCTGGTCCGTGCGCTGTTCATCAATATCGTTCCGGGCATAGGTGGCGTCCGCGGTAAGCGTCAGCGCATTGGTCGGCCGGAACTGGAAGACAAGCTGGCCGTTGATGCGCTCGCGTTCGGCCTGGGCGAGGTGGTAGCGGCTGTCATTGGGATAGGCCACCAGCTGGTTGGGATCCGGCGAATTGGTAATCGTGGTCCCGGCCGAGACCCGGCCGTTGGCCGGATCAAGGAAGGCGCTGCCACGTTCGACGTTCCAGCCATTCACCGTAGCGGAGCGCGAGGCACTGTCACGACGCTGGACGGAGCCGAACAGGGATACACCCACGGTCTCTTCCGGGTTGGCCCAGCTGAGCAGGCCAGTCAATTCCGGCGTCAGGTCGGAACCGGTGACGACACCCGTGTCGTGCATGCCCTGGACCCCGATTGTGCCCGTCAGGCCATCCGGATTGTCGAGCGGGCGACGGGTCGCAATATTGACCGTGCCGCCAATGCCGCCGGACGCGATTTCGGCGCGCCCGGTCTTGTAGACCTCCAGCGTCCGAACGCCTTCCGAGGCGAGGTTGGAGAAATCAAAGGAACGGCTGTCGCCGGTCGCGAAATCGGCATTCTGATCACCACCAACTGTCTCGACATTCGCCGTCGGCATCGTCCGCCCGTTCAAGGTGACCAGGGTGAAGCCGCTGCCGAACCCGCGCACCGTGACCAGTGAGCCTTCACCGTTCACACGGTTGATCGACACGCCGGTAATGCGCTGAAGGGATTCCGCAAGGTTGGTATCGGGGAAACTGCCGATGTCGTCGGCCGAAATGGCGTCGACCACGCCATGAGCGTCCCGCTTGATGTCCATGGCCTGTTCGAGCGAACCGCGCACACCGGTCACGGTGATCACATCCTCGCTGCCATTGTTCTGGGCCTGTGCCGGAGCCAGGGCGCCGACCGCCATGGTCGACACGCCTGCCAGAAGTGCCACCCGGCCGAATCGCCGGACGGGACCCATTAGCCCCGCTTGCTTGTTTGAACTTGTCATCCGTTCCTCCCCTGGATGTGGTCGCCGGGCACCTTTTGATGTCCCGGGAATTCTGGTGCCTGTTTCGGCACGTTGCAGGTCTGGTTAAACAGATTGGCCTACGAAGCCGCGGTCGAATGGTATCGACAATGCGTGCCGACATGGCGTCGCGGTCAGCCCCTCCTCGCTTCGTTCAGGCCCCTGCCTCCCCTTTCTCGGCGAATTGCCGCTGACGCCTATTTGTCAGACATATAAAACCAACACGGGGTTTAACCTCCGGTCGGGTGGATACAGGCCGGCCAACGCAGCAGCAACATCACAACGTGCAGCGTCAACGTTTGCGCTTTTGTCGTACGATGTCAATTGTTGTTTTGCGTCATTCTCACGAGAAATTTCCCACTTGAGGCGAGTTTCTGCTCATCATGAGCCCGAACCCGGGCTCAAGCGCGTGAATGTGGGAGAAATTTTTATTGTCAGACATAATGCTTTGCGACGCACCAAAAGCGGAAGCGACAGCGCGCCATGAATCGCCTAACCGATTGAAAACCCAGCGCTAGGTGTGGGTTCTCACTTAACGCCTGGAATTCCTCGCTGCCGGTGTCAGGCATTTGAAGCCCCGTCTGGGTAGCCACTTGCCCCGCAATATGGATCAGGCCTGGATTGAATGACGGAGTTCAACCGGGTGGGTTAACCTGGCGATCTCTTCCTGCTGGTCGAACAAACACGGTGGCGCGGCATCCGGCTCCGGCGGCGGCGGCGGCGAGCGATACCCCTCTGCTAGCTTCCGGTAGAATGCTTGAGCGATTTCGCGGGCATCATTGATGCTTAAGCCCTTCACGAGACGTAGCTTATCGCACAACTGCGCAAAGGCGAGCGTCGCATTCAACGCTCGGCGCTACGCCACCTTGGACTCGCGGATTCTGACCGACCAACGAAGCTCCTTGCGCTCCAACGCCCGCTGAAGATCTACCGGCACATAGAGCCGGACCTGGAAGCTCTTTCCGCGCACGACGAAATGTTGCACCCGGCGGCCGCTCATCGCACCGCCTCCCGTGGGAGGAATAGGAATAGGTAATAGGAACGTTTTGGCCTGACCGCCAAACGCCAAAATCGTACCCCGTGGAGGGATTTGAGGTTTTGGGAATAGTGGCGGAGAGAGAGGGATTCGAACCCTCGGAACGCTTGCGCGCTCAACGGTTTTCGAGACCGCCCCGATCGACCACTCCGGCACCTCTCCGCGGGGAAGCGGGGTTGTGGCCGAATGAACGGACAAAATCAAGGGGGGATCGCGGTCGGCATACAGGACCACCGGACATGCCCCCACTGCCCTTTTCGTTGACTCTTTGACGGGCATGCGTATAACGCCCGCTCCTGCTCGCTCGGCTTGCCGTTGCGGGCCCATAAATCATGAACAACGCTCCGGGCATACGGAGTGAAGAAAAAGGACCCGCCGGGCCAACAGGATCAAGGTGATCCCGTGGCAACCGGACGGATCGGACACAAGGATAGAAACGATCATGTTTGCTGTGATCAAGACAGGCGGTAAGCAGTACCGTGTTGCCGCTGGCGACGAAATTCGCATCGAGAAGCTTGAAGGCGCCGCTGGCGACACGCTCGATCTCGGTGAAGTTCTAATGCTCGGCTCCGATGCCGGCGTCACGGTCGGCTCGCCGACCGTTGATGGCGCCCAGGTGATCGGCGAACTGCTCGACACCAATCGTGCGCGCAAGATCATCGTCTTCAAGAAGCGCCGCCGCCAGAATTATCGTCGCACGAAGGGCCACCGTCAGTGGGGCACCGTCGTTCGCATCGCGGAAATCGTTGCACCGGGCGACAAGGCCAAGACGGCTCTGAAGTCGACCACGGCGGCCCCGAAGTCTGCCGAGACCCCGAAGGCGAAGGCCGCTCCGAAAGCCGAGAAGGCTGCTGCCCCGAAAGCTGCAAAAGCGGCGGCTCCGAAAGCCGAGAAGGCCGCTGCCCCGAAAGCGGCTGCTGCCGACGCGCTGACCGAGCTGACCGGTGTGGGCCCCGCCCTCGCCACCAAGCTGAATGAAGCCGGCATCACCACGTTCGCGCAAGTCGCGGCCTGGACCGACGCCGACCTGGACGCCCTGAACGAGACCATCACCGGTCTCAAGGCCAAGGCTGAGAAAAACGACTGGATCAACGCCGCCAAGGCGCTGGCCAAGTAATCGGAGGATTGATCAATGGCTCACAAAAAAGCAGGCGGTTCATCCCGTAACGGTCGCGACTCCGCAGGTCGCCGCCTTGGTGTGAAGAAATATGGCGGCCAGGAAGTCATTCCGGGCAACATCATCGTGCGCCAGCGCGGCACCAAGGTGAATCCGGGTGCCAATGTCGGCATGGGCAAGGACCACACCCTCTTCGCGCTTACCGAAGGCCGCGTGGTCTTCGCGAAGAAATCCGGTGGCAAGTCTTTCGTCTCGGTCGAGCCGATTGCCAAAGCTGCAGAATAAGCGGTTCGCACATACTCGGACCGTGTCTTGAACAGGCAGGGTCCGACAGCGCCAGACGCGTTAAAGGGGAGACGGACCACCGCCTCCCCTTTTGTTTTGTCCCCGTCGAGGAGAGGGTCATGGGCCCGCGGATCGAAACCGAACGCCTGGTGATGCGTCTGCCCGTCCTGGAGGACGCAACCAATATCGCCACCTATCTAGGTGATTTTGATGTCGCCAAGAACACGGCACGGGTGCCGCACCCCTATCCGGAACTCGCTGCCGAGATGTGGGTGCTGATAACGCGCGCCGGCTGGCAACCCGGCGGCAATCTGTCGCTGACCGTCGAGATGGATGGGGCAGCGATCGGCGGTGGCGGCGTTTTCAAGCGCAAAGCCGATGCCGATTGGGAGATCGGCTACTGGATCGGCAGGCCCTGGTGGGGCCAGGGCCTCGCAACCGAGCTCGGCCGCGGCCTGGTGGACTATGCCCGCGAGAGCCTGGGCACACGCCGGCTGATCGCCGGGTACTACAAGGACAACCCTGCGTCCGGACGCGTGCTCGAAAAGCTCGGCTTCGTTCACGAGGGCGAGGGCGTCCGTGCATTCTCCATGGCGCGCATGGGTCCGGCAGACATGCATGAGCTTTCGTTGGCCCTGTAACCCCGCCCTGTTGGGCGCGTGCCAACCGACGCAGAAACCGCTATAGCCGAAACAGATTGATCAGGAACACGCAGCCATGAAATTTCTCGACCAAGCCAAAGTCTATGTCCGCTCCGGGAATGGTGGCGGCGGCTGTGTGTCGTTCCGGCGCGAGGCCTATGTCGAATATGGCGGTCCCGATGGCGGCGATGGCGGCAAGGGCGGCGATGTCTGGATCGAGGCGGTCGAGGGCCTCAACACGCTGATCGACTATCGCTACAAGCAGCATTTCAAGGCCGATACCGGCATGCACGGCATGGGACGCAACCGGACAGGCTCCAGCGGCGAGGATGTCGTCTTGCAGGTCCCGGCCGGCACCCAGATCCTCGATGAGGACAGGGAAGAAATCCTCGCCGACCTGACCGAGATCGGTCAGCGCGTGCTGCTGGCGCGCGGCGGCGATGGCGGCAAGGGCAATTCCCATTTCAAGACCTCGACCAACCAGGCCCCGCGCAAGACCATTCCCGGCTGGCCCGGCGAGGAACGCTGGATCTGGCTGCGCCTCAAGCTGATCGCCGATGTCGGTCTTGTCGGCCTGCCCAATGCCGGCAAGTCGACCTTCCTGTCGGTCGTCAGCCGCGCCAATCCAAAGATTGCCGCCTATCCCTTCACCACACTCTATCCCAATCTCGGCGTCGTCGATCTCGGACCGAGTTCACGCTTCATCGTGGCCGACATTCCGGGCCTGATCGAAGGTGCCCATGAAGGCGCCGGCATCGGTGACCGTTTCCTGGGCCATATCGAGCGCTGCGCCTCTCTGATCCATCTGGTCGATGGCACGCAAGACGATGTTGCGGCGGCCTACCAGACGGTCCGTGGCGAGCTGGAGGCCTATGGCGACGGCCTGCCGGACAAGCGGGAAATCCTGGCCCTCAACAAGATCGACGCCCTGGATGCCGACATGGTCGCCGGGAAAGTCGCAGAACTCGAAGCCGTGAGCGGCAAGACCGTGATGACCCTGTCCGGCGTCTCCGGCGATGGCGTCAAGGAATTGTGCGGCGGCGCGTGGGAGATCGTCCTGGACACGCGCCGGGCCGAAAAGGAAGCCATTGAGGCCCAGCTCGCGGCAGAAAACGGCGAAGAGGGCTGGACACCGTCATGACCCGAACGGGCTTCGACGCCGCACATTGCGTCGTGGTCAAGGCCGGATCGAGCCTCCTGCAGGCCGGCGATGCGGTCATCGCCGCGATTGCGGACGATATTGTCGCACTACGGGCCCGGGGCGCGCGGGTGACGATTGTCTCATCCGGTGCCGTTGCCCTCGGACGTGATCGCCTCGGCCTGCCGTCCGGCAGTCTCAGTCTCGAACAGAAACAGGCCGCCGCAGCGGCCGGCCAGCCGCGCCTGCTTGACCTGTGGGATCGCGCCTTTGCGCCGCATGGTGCTGTCACCGCCCAAGCCCTTCTGACCCTTGACGTAACCGAGAACCGGCGCAGCTGGCTGAATGCCCGGGCAACGCTGGGAACTTTGCTCGAACTCGGCGCAATCCCGATCGTCAACGAGAATGACACCATCGCCACCGACGAAATCCGCTATGGCGACAATGACCGCCTTGCCGCGCGCGTCGCACAGCTGACCGGCGCCGACCTGCTGGTGCTGCTCAGCGACGTCGCGGCGCTGCATGATGCCGATCCCCGCACCGTCACCGCCGCCCGCCCGCTTCACGATATCCCGGTCATCGACGCCGCCATTCACGCCATGGCCGGCGATGCCAATACCGCCGCTGGCGTCGGCACGGGCGGCATGCGCACCAAAATACTCGCCGCCGAACTCGCCGGCAGTTCTGGTTGCGCGACCGCAATTGCGCTTGGCACCGCGCCGAACCCGGTACTCAGCCTGGCGCGCGCCGATCACGGCTCCTGGTTTCACCCTGCCCGCAATTCTGCAAATGCCCGTGAACGCTGGATTTCCGGGGTTGTGAGCCGCAGCGGCGCCGTCCGCATAGATGCCGGGGCCACACACGCGCTGTTGGCAGGAAAATCCTTGCTCCCTGTCGGCGTCCGGTCGGTCGATGGGCAGTTTGAGCGCGGGGAAACCATCCGCATCCTCGACCCGGATGGACGCCTTGTCGCTCGCGGCGTCTCCGCCTACTGCGCCGACGACGCCCGGCGCGTCGCCGGATGTCGGAGTGACGAGGCGGAAGCCAGACTTGGCTACCGACGCGCCGCCGCCCTTGTCCATGCCGATGACATCGTCTGCGTGGTCGCGCCGGGTCTCGACGCATGAGCCGGGCCGGCGCACTTCGTGGCGACGGGCTGGCGCGCGGGATGCGCATCGGCCTGTTCGGCGGCAGTTTCGATCCGCCGCATGCCGGCCATCTCCACGTCGCGCGAACTGCCTTGCGGCGCCTTGGACTGAACCAGGTCTGGTGGCTGGTCTCCCCGCAGAACCCCTTGAAAACTTCGCCTTCGGGCGACTTCCAACGACGCTTCAATGCCGTCCGGACCCTCGCCACCCAACCCGGTATGCACATTACTGATATTGAATCCCGGCTCGGCACCACCCGGACAATCGACCTGCTGACGCACCTCAAGACCCGCCATCCGGGCGTTCACTTCGTCTGGCTCATGGGCGCCGACAATCTCGCCGGCATTCACCGCTGGGCCCATTGGCCACAAATATTCCGCTCGGTCCCGGTGGCAGTGATCGCGCGCCCCCAGGACGCTGTGCGGGCACGCCTGTCACGGGCGGCGACCCAATTCGCGACATCTCGCATTCGTGAAAGCGAAGCCGCCGCCCTCCCCCTGCAATCAGCTCCGGCATGGACCTATCTGACTGAGCGGCTACACTCACACTCATCGACAGCGCTGCGCGCGCGCCACTGATCTTTCCGCCGCCGCCGACAGGACAATCCCATGCACGACCGGATAACCGGCCGCCCGAGCGCCCACGCAACGCTTGCCTTCTATGACGACCAACACCCGCCCGCCGGCGACTTTCTGGCGGACGTGCTGGACGGGTTCTCGCGGACCCCCAAGCAGCTGACCCCAGTCTATTTCTACGACGCCAAAGGGTCGGCGATTTTCGACGAAATCACAGCACTGCCGGAATACTACGTCACCCGCACAGAGCTCGCGATACTCGACAGGATCGGCCCGGAACTGGCTGCACTGGCCGGGCCCGGCGCGGTCGTGATCGAACCCGGATCCGGCTCCAGCGTGAAAATCCGCAAGCTCTTGAACGCACTGTCGGAGCCTGCGGCCTATGTCGGTCTCGATATTTCCGGCGAACACCTGGAGGCGGCGTGCCAGGAGATTGCGGCGGACTATCCGGCACTGCAAGTCGGCGCCATTTGCGCCGACTTCACCCAAGGCCTTGATCTCAGCCATCTTCCGCTGGAAAGCGGTCGGCGCATAATCTTCTTCCCGGGATCCACGATCGGCAATTTCGAACCGAATGGCGCCCACGCTCTGCTGGCGGGCTTTCGGCGAGCCATGCGGCCTGGAGATGCCGTGTTGATTGGCGCCGATCGGGTGAAGGACCCCGCCACGCTTGTCGCGGCCTATGCCGACGCCCAGGGCGTGACTGCGCGCTTCAACCTCAATCTTGTCGAACGGATAAATCGGGAACTGGGCGGTACAATCGATGCAGGCGCCTTGTCACACGAAGCTGTGTGGAACCCCGATTTCAACCGCATCGAGATGCATCTTCGTGCCGATGCCGATCAACAGTTCGACGTCGCGGGGCGTACTTTCCAACTGCGCGAGGGCGAAAGCATCCATACGGAAAACTCGCATAAATTCACCCCGGACAGCTTCACTTCCCTTGCAAAATCAGTGGGTTTTGATGTGCTTCACACTTGGTCTGACGAGGCTGAGCTGTTCTCGCTTCACTGGCTCGAACCATCAGCAAAAGCGTGATATAGCTGAGTTGTGTTTGGATGACAGAGAGGACATTGACCCTGTCTACGGAATTATCGCGCCGCGCTGAGCAGGAAACGGCATCCGCCGTTCGCGTCACCGGCGATGACGGCCCTGTTGAGGCCTTGGAAACCCTTATCCTCGACTCGCTTGATGACGACAAGGCGGAAGACGTCGTTGCCATCGATCTGCGTGGAAAATCATCCATCACCGACATCATGATCATCGCATCCGGTCGCTCGGCGAGGCATGTCGCCGCGCTGGCCGATCACTTGGTGCGCAAGCTCAAGGAAGCCGGCTGCGGCAAGGCCCGGATCGAGGGCACCCAGACGAATGACTGGGTTCTGATCGACATGGGCGATGTCATCGTCCACCTCTTCCGGCCGGAAGTGCGTGAGTTCTACAATCTGGAAAAGATGTGGTCGGTCGAACCGGACGCGTCGGCCTCCTAGGTGAAACTGCGCATCGCCGCCCTGAGCCGGATCAAATCCGGCCCGGAGCGCCTCCTCGTCGATGACTATCTGGAACGCGGCACCGCAACGGGCCGCGCCGTGGGGCTGGGCCCCTGCCTCGAGACCGAAATCGACAATCGCGCGCTCAAGACCGCCGGGGAGGAAAGCCGTGCACTCGCGGCGAGCCTGGAAAGCGGCGCCCGGCTTGTCCTGCTCGATGAGCGCGGCAAAGCGCTCAGCTCGCGCCAACTCGCCGGCCAGATCGAGCGCTGGCGTGATGAAGGGTGCCGAGAGACGGTCTTCTGTATTGGTGGCGCCGACGGGCATGACCGCTCGCAATTCCCCAAGCCGGACCTGATGCTCTCATTCGGACCTGCCGTTTTTCCCCATAAACTCGTCCGGGTGATGCTGGCGGAACAATTATACCGCGCCGTCTCGATCCTCGCCGGCACGCCCTACCATCGTGATTGAGCGTTAACCGCGAGAGAGCTAGCCTTCCCGCCATGTTGACCGTTTTTGCCGCCCTGCTTCTGACCCAGACCCAACCCGCGCCGCCACCCGATGCGGGCGAAGCGGCACGTCTGGAACAGGAAGAGCGCGAAAGCGCTGAACGCGCCGAGGCGGCTCGCCGGCAAGCCGAAGAACTGGCCAGTGAAGTCGGTCTGATGCAGCGCCAGCTGGTGGATCTCGGCGAACGCGTCGGGGCTAGCGAAAATGCGGCGCTGGGCGCAGAGCGGGAATTGGCCCGGCTCGGCCAGGAAGAGGCCGAATTACTGTCTCGACTGACGGCCGACCGGGAAACGCTGATCGATATCCTCGCCGCGATTCAAAGAATTGAGAGCCAGACACCACCGGCGGTCATGGCTGCACCTGACGATGCTGCGGAGGCGGCACGTGCCGCGTCTCTCATGGCCGAGGTGGCACCGGCGCTGCGCGAGCGCGCTGACCAGATCGCGACCCAGCTGACACAACTGCGTGAGGTGCGCGCCTCGATCGAATCTGAACAAGCGTCACTGTCGACTGCCGAACAAGCGCTCTCCGCCCAAAGATTGGAGCTGGAAGTCTTGATTGCGGAACGAAGAGCGCTCGAGGCGCGGCGGCGCAACGAGGCGGTCTCATTCCTCGAGGCAGCCAGTGACGCCGGTCAGCGGGCGCGCTCCATTCGGTCCCTGATCAGCGAACTCAGCCGCATGTCCGAGGTCATGCCGAGCCTCAATCCACGCCGCCTGCCGCCTGAAACCGGCGTTCCGGCCCCGCGGCCACGGCCACCGCGCGACCTTGTCGCTGCCCGCGTGCCGAATGCGCCACTGGAAACACTGCGCTTTGCCGATGCCCGCGGTCGCCTGCGGATGCCAGCCTCCGGCGAAATCGTCCGCGCATTCGGCGAACTGGCCGAAGATGGCACAGCATCTGAAGGAATATTCATTCGGACCCGAGCCCGGGCACAGGTAGTGTCACCCTTTGATGGTCGCATTGAGTTTGCCGGACCGTTCAACACATACGGCGGCCTCTTGATACTCAATGTTGGCGATGGCTACTATGTCGTACTGGCAGGCATGTCCGTAACCTATGCCAGTGTCGGTCAAAGCGTACTCGCCGGTGAACCCGTCGGCGCAATGTCCGAAACTGCCCAAACGGCACCAGACTTGTATCTGGAGCTGAGACGGAATGATGATGCGATCGATCCCGGCCCCTGGTTCCGGACCCGGTCGCAACAGGGCTAGACCCGTCGCGCTCAAAGGACGCGAGATTGCATGCGTATCAATGTCTTCGCTTCAATGGTGGCTTTTGCTGTCGGCGCCGTGGCCATCGCGGTGTCTGCGGAAGGTGCCCAGGAAGACCGGTCGGCCAGTTTCCGGCAGATCGAGCTCTTCGGCGACGTCCTCAGCCGGATCGA
Source organism: Maricaulis sp. W15 (assembly GCF_001924955.1). Taxonomy (NCBI): domain Bacteria; kingdom Pseudomonadati; phylum Pseudomonadota; class Alphaproteobacteria; order Maricaulales; family Maricaulaceae; genus Maricaulis; species Maricaulis sp. W15. The sequence goes on from NZ_LQXG01000016.1 coordinate 83,798, forward strand.
GGCGGACTATGTGTCCGACACAGATCAGGCCGAACTGATCGAAGCCGCGATCGAAGGCATGCTGTCCTCGCTTGATCCCCATTCCGCCTATCACAATCCCGATGCCTATGAAGACCTGCGCGTGACGACACGCGGTGAGTATGGTGGCCTCGGGATGGAGGTCGTGCGACGCGACCAATACATCACCATCGTATCGCCGATTGCCGACACACCGGCGGAACGCGCCGGCCTGCGGACCAATGACCGCATTATCGCCGTCGACGGGGACGCGATTGTCGGCATTTCGGTCGACGAGGCCGTTGCCCTCATGCGCGGCGCTGTCGGCGACCCGGTGACCATCACCATCGCCCGCGACGAAGACGACCCGTTTGACGTCACCCTGGTGCGCGACACCATACCGCTGCGTACGGTCGCCACCCGGATCGAGAACGGCGTACCCTATATGCGCATTGCCGGCTTCAACGAGCGCACAACCGAGATGGTCCATGAAGGCCTCACAGAATTGCGCGACGAATTCGGCACGGATTTGCCGGGCCTGATCATTGACATGCGGTTCAATCCCGGCGGCCTGCTCGATCAGGCGATCGGCGTGACTGACGTTTTCCTCGATGGCGGGGAAGTGGTTTCAACCCGCACACGTGATCCGCGCGACACCCAACGCTACAATGCCCGCCCGGGTGATCGCCTGAATGGCGCCCCGATCGTGATCCTGATCAATGAAGGCACGGCCAGCGCTGCGGAAATCGTCGCCGGCGCGCTGCAGGACCGGGAACGGGCGGAGCTGATCGGCATGACCAGTTTCGGCAAAGGTTCGATCCAGACCATCATTCCGCTACGTGGCGGCCGCGACGGCGCCCTGCGCCTGACCACCGGGCGCTACTATACGCCTGCCGGGCGCTCCATCCAGGCCACCGGCATCATTCCGGACCAGCAGATTTCCGCTTGGGCCTTGAGCGATGATGAGGAGGCGGATGTCCCGCAGATCGGCTCGGAAGCGGATCTGGACGGCGCGCTGGTCAATGAGAATGGTGATGAACGGGAAGGCACGGACATCGCCTCGGTCGAGCAACCGCCCGCAGACTGGCCTGAGGACGAGGATTATCAACTGCATCGCGCCGTCCAAGTGCTCAATGCCGCGATGGAGACCCAACAGGCCTCCCTGCGGCCCTGACCGGGTCAATATCACCGAACAACATGTTGACGGCGGCGGGCGCGAGCTTGTCGCCGTTAACCGTTTCTTACAGCGAACACAGGCAGATTGGCGGACGAGCAGAGGACCGGAAGGTCCTGTCCTGACACAATACACAACCCCGTGCCACCGCCATGTCGACTGCCATTCTTCGCCACGCCCAACCGCTCCTGACGCTGCGGGCCCCGCTGTTTGCGGGCCTCGCCGCCGCCGGCGTGCTCAGCCTCATGATCGGCGGGGTTGCCCTGTTCGGTGACGGCGAAATCACACTCCCCCGGGCAGTACGCGGGGTTGAACCGGCGCCGGCGCCGGAATTGGCCAGCAATGATTTGCGCGCGGATCACGCCGAAACCGGCACGCCCATTCGCTTTCTTGACCCGGAGGGCGAAGACGAGGTTTCCTTGACCGGTGTCGGAGAAGGTTTCCACGCAGCCGCAACGGGCACGACTGCGAACCATACAAGCGGCTCGGACCCTGCCGACGCGGAGTCGCGCCATGCGACGACGCCGTCGACGGTTGCCAATCCCAATGCACTCGCGCCGGCGCCGATAGCCGGCCTGACCGAACCAGGGCCCGGCGGCCCGCTTCCCATCATCGCGACGAACGGAACCCGCCCATCACGGGCCTATGCCCGCCCCTATCATGGCGATCCCGGTGCACCGACAATTGCCGTCGTGATCGGTGGGATGGGACTGAATTCAACCGTCACGGAAGCCGCCATCAACGAGCTTCCCCCTGAAGTCGCCCTGAGCTTCGCCGTCTACACGCGCGACCTGCAGAGCTGGATCGATCGCGCCCGCGCCGCCGGGCATGAAGTCCTGATCGAAGCGCCAATGGAACCGTTTGACTATCCCAACAATGATCCGGGGCCGCACACCCTGCTTGCCGACGGTACCGCTGAGGAAAACGGTCGGCGCCTCGCTTGGGTCATGAGCCGCGCCACCGGATACTACGGCGTTACCAACTATCTCGGCGCTCGTTTCTCGGCATCACAGGGCGCAATGCGACAGGTTTTCGGCACTCTGGAAGAGCGCGGTGTCGCCTTCCTGCATGACGGGGCGGGTCGACGCTCGACGATTGAGGCCGCCGCTGATGCGACCGACATCGAATACGCCGTCGCAGACCGGATTCTCGACGAGGACCTGTCACCAGACGCGATCGACGAACGCCTTCTGGCATTGGAGGCCCTGGCGATCCAGAACGGTTCGGCCCTGGGTACCGGCTTCGCCTATCCGGCAACCGTCGACCAGATCCGCGACTGGGCCGTCAGCCTTGATCTGCGCGGCTATGAGCTTGCGCCGCCATCCGCTGTAATGGCGCGGCGGCGGCTCGAAGCGCGCCTCGCAGCTGAGGCCACAGCCGGAACGCCGCACGATGACGCTGCGTCTACCGACCATCGGTGGGCCCGCAATCCGGATGACGCGGCCAGCGCGTCCAGCGGGCACTGATGTCCGGCGCGACGTCCGACACCTACCCCCATCATCGGGCCAATGTCGGTATTGCCTTGTTCAATTCCGATGGCGCTGTCTGGCTGGGGCGACGTGACAGCACGCCGGGACCTTGGAATTGGCAATTGCCACAAGGTGGCATTGATGCCGGCGAGGACGCCAGGGCGGCCGCCTTGCGCGAACTTCAGGAAGAAACCGGGATATCTCCTGACCTGGTTTCCTATCTCGGCGAGATCAAAGACTGGCTCGCCTATGACTACCCGCCGGAGGTTCGCGAGGATCCCCGCTTTCACAAAAAGCGCCATCTCGGCCAGAAGCAGCGTTGGTTCGCCTTCCGCTTTGATGGCAACGACAATGACATCGACCTGCAGGCCCATGCCGAAGTCGAGTTCGACGCCTGGCGCTGGGGTCGGCTCAGCGAAATCCCGGACCTGATCATTCCGTGGAAGCGGGATGTCTATGTCGAAGTCGCTAAGCGATTTGAAGATTTCGCGACGCCCTGAACGAACAAGGGCCGCTCCTACCGGACGCGACCCTTGTCATTCTGTGCTGTCGAAGCTCTGCTTCAGTGAGCGACAACCGCTTGCATGGCTTCGAATTTGGCGACCAGCGCGGCAGCCTGTTCGCGTGCCTCTTCGTCCTTGGCCACCGACACGTCTTCACGGGCGTCGGACAGATCCTGAGCCAGCTTGGCCGTGTCGATATCGGCGACGGCAATCGCTTCTTCAGCCAGGATGGTCAAACCGGCCGGCGTTACTTCCGCAAAACCGCCATGAATGAAGGTGCGTGTCTCCACGCCGCCATCAATCACGGTGATCGCGCCGGGACGGATTACCGACATGAAGGGGGCGTGGTTCGGCAGCACACCGAAATCACCCTCTTCACCCGGCACCACAACCTGGTCGACATTGCCGGCGAACAGGCGGCGCTCCGGAGAGACGAGATCAAAATGGAGTTTGTCAGCCATCAGGCTACCTCCGGGCTAGGCCGGAAGCTGCGTTACGCAGCTTCCGCAGCCAGTTTCTCGGCCTTCTTCACAGCGTCTTCAATGGTACCAACCATGTAGAACGCCGCTTCCGGAAGGTGGTCATACTCACCGTCACAGATCGCCTTGAAGCCCTTCACGGTGTCAGCAACCGGCACCTGGATGCCCGGGAAGCCGGTGAAGATTTCGGCGACGTCGAACGGCTGCGACAGGAAGCGCTCGACCTTGCGGGCGCGAGCCACTGTCAGCTTGTCTTCTTCCGACAGCTCGTCCATGCCCAGGATCGCGATGATGTCCTGCAGGGCCTTGTAGCGCTGGAGGATTTCCTGGACGCGACGGGCCGTACCATAGTGCTCGTCACCGACGATGCGCGGCTCGAGGATACGCGAGGTGGAGTCGAGCGGGTCAACAGCCGGGTAAATGCCCTTTTCCGAGATCGCCCGGTTGAGAACCGTGGTCGCATCAAGGTGGGCAAAGGTCGTGGCGGGGGCCGGGTCGGTCATGTCATCGGCCGGCACGTAAACGGCCTGCACAGAGGTGATCGAACCCTTGTTGGTCGAGGTGATGCGTTCCTGCAGCGCACCCATGTCGGTGGCCAGGGTCGGCTGATAGCCCACGGCAGACGGGATGCGGCCCAGCAGCGCGGAGAGTTCCGAACCGGCCTGGGTGAAGCGGAAGATATTGTCGACGAAGAAGAGAACGTCCTTGCCCTCTTCATCGCGGAAATATTCAGCTTGGGCGAGACCGGACAGGGCGACGCGGGCACGGGCGCCCGGAGGCTCATTCATCTGGCCGAAGACCAGGGCGCAACGCGAACCTTCCGTCGAGCCATCATGCTCCTTGGGGTCCTTGTTCACGCCCGACTCGATCATTTCCCAATACAGGTCGTTACCTTCACGGGTCCGCTCGCCGACACCGGCGAAGACCGAGTAACCGCCGAACAGCTTGGCGATGTTGTTGATCAATTCCTGGATGAGAACCGTCTTGCCAACGCCAGCACCGCCGAACAGGCCGATCTTGCCGCCCTTGGCGTAGGGGCAGAGCAGGTCGACAACCTTGATACCGGTCGGCAGAATTTCCGCTTCCGTGGCCTGCTCGTCAAAGGACGGAGCCGGGCGGTGAATCGGGGCTTTCATCGTGTGCGGGACATCACCCGCCTCATCAATCGGCTGACCGGTGACGCTCATGATACGGCCGAGCGTGCCCGGGCCGACCGGAACCATGATCGGGCCACCTGTGTCCGTCACGGCGGTGCCGCGCTGCAGACCTTCGGTCGCGTCCATGGCGATGGCGCGGACGGTGTTCTCGCCGAGGTGCTGGGCGACCTCAAGCGTCAGCGTCTTGTCATCATTGGTGGTTTCAAGCGCGTTGAGAATGTCCGGCAGGGTGCCGTCAAATTCAACGTCAACGACAGCGCCGGTAATCTGGACGATGCGGCCTTGGGATGTGCTCATAGCGGGTGTTCCTCTGCCTAGAGGGCCTCGGCGCCGGAGATGATTTCAGTCAACTCCGTGGTGATCTGCGCCTGACGGGTGCGGTTGTAAACAAGGTTGAGTTTGTCGATGAGTTCGCCGGCATTGCGCGTGGCGTTGTCCATCGCAGCCATCTTGGCGCCCATTTCGCCGGCAACATTTTCCAGCAGGGCAGACAGGATGACCGTGTCGGCATAACGCGGCAGCAGCACGTTGAGGATGGTTTCCTCATCCGGCTCAGCGTCGTAGACGGCACCGCCCAGATCCGGACGCTCAACGCCTTCATCAATGGCGTCGATCGCCGGGATGAGGACTTTGGCACGCGGCTTCTGGGAAATGACCGAGACAAATTCGGCCGAAACGAGTTCGCAAACATCGAACTCGCCATTCTCGAACATGTGGCGAATCTTGTCGCCGATCCGGGCCGATGTCGCGCCAGAGATCTTCTTCTCGCCGGACAGGTCCATCTTGTCGACGATCAGTGAGGCGAAATTGCGCTTGAGCTGGTCAGCGCCCTTCTTGCCCACACAAATGATCTTGACGTCCTTGCCGGCGGCCTGAAGCGCGAGAACGCGCTCGCGGGCCTTCTTCACGATATTCGTGTTGAAGCCGCCGCAAAGGCCACGATCCGCGGTCATGACGACCAGCAGATAGGCGTCCGACTTGCCGGTGCCGACCAGAAGCGGCGAAGCGCCCGGCGTCCCCGACATGGCGGTCGATAGATTGGCCATCACAGCCGCCATGCGCTCGGCATAGGGGCGCGCGGCTTCCGCAGCTTCCTGCGCACGGCGCAGTTTCGCTGCGGCGACCATCTGCATCGCCTTGGTGATCTTCTGCGTCGACTTGACGCTTCCGATCCGGTTTTTAAGGTCCTTAAGGCTCGCCATCAGGCACTCCTCAGCGGTTGATCTCGGTCAGGTTCACGCAAAATGTTCCGTGAACTTGGCAAGGGCCGCCTTCAGCTTGCTTTCGCTTTCATCCGACACTTTCTTCTCGGTCCGGATGGACGAGAGAAGATCGGCATGCTCGCTGTGCAGATGACGCAGCAGATCTGCCTCGTAGCGCTGGACATCAGCCGTCGGCAGCTTGTCGAGATAGCCGCGCGTACCGGCATAGATCACACAGACCTGCTCTTCCATCGACAGCGGCGAGAATTGCGGCTGCTTGAGGAGCTCGGTCAAACGCTGACCCCGGTTCAGCAGTTTCTGGGTCGCGGCGTCGAGGTCGGAACCGAACTGGGCAAAGGCGGCCATTTCGCGGTACTGGGCCAGTTCGCCCTTCATCTTGCCAGCAACCTGCTTCATCGCCTTGGTCTGGGCGGCAGAGCCAACGCGCGACACCGAGAGACCGACGTTCACCGCCGGGCGGATGCCCTGGTAGAAGAGGTCGGTTTCCAGGAAGATCTGGCCGTCGGTGATCGAGATCACATTGGTCGGGATATAGGCCGACACGTCGTTCGCCTGGGTTTCAATGATCGGCAGGGCCGTCATGGAACCCGAACCGTTCGCTTCGTTCAGCTTCGCGGCACGCTCGAGCAGGCGGGAATGAAGATAGAAGACGTCACCCGGATAGGCTTCGCGGCCCGGCGGGCGGCGCAGCAGAAGCGACATCTGACGATAGGCAACAGCCTGCTTGGACAGATCATCATAGACGATCAGTGCGTGCATGCCGTTGTCACGGAAATACTCGGCCATGGCACAGGCCGTGAACGGCGCCAGAAACTGCATTGGCGCCGGGTCCGAAGCCGTCGCGGCGACGATGATGGTGTAGTCCAGCGCGCCATTTTCCTCGAGCGTCTTCACGATCTGGGCAACGGTGGACCGCTTTTGGCCGACGGCGACGTAGATGCAGTAGAGCTTGGCGCTCTCGTCATCACCCTCATTGATCTGTTTCTGGTTCAGGATGGTGTCGATCGCAATGGCGGTCTTACCGGTCTGGCGGTCGCCAATGATCAGCTCGCGCTGGCCACGGCCAACCGGGATCATAGCGTCGATCGCCTTGATGCCGGTTGCCATCGGCTCGTGCACGGATTTGCGCGGGATGATGCCCGGCGCCTTGACGTCGACGCGGCGGCGCTCGGCAACGTCTTTGAGCGGACCCTTGCCATCGATCGGCTCGCCGAGACCATCCACGACGCGACCCAGCAGGCCCTTGCCGACAGAGGTGTCCACGATCGAGCCGAGACGCTTGACGGTATCGCCTTCCTTGATGCCCCGGTCATCGCCGAAGATCACGCAGCCGACATTGTCGCGCTCGAGGTTCAGGGCCATGCCCTTGATGCCGCCCGGGAACTCAACGAGCTCACCGGCCTTCACCTCATCGAGGCCATAGACGCGAGCGATACCGTCACCAACGGACAGAACGCTACCGACGTCCGAAACTTTCGCTTCGGCGCCGTAATTCTTGATTTGATCCTTGAGGATCGCAGAGATTTCTGCGGCACGGATGTCCATGGACCTAGGCCTCTTTCATCGCGGTCTTCATCCCATCCAGCTTGGTGCGGAGGGAGGAGTCGAACATGCGGGAGCCGACCTTCACGATCAGCCCGCCCATCAATTCAGGCCGTACATCCGTACGAACCTCGATTTCGCGCCCGAAGGCACTTTTCAGCGAAGCCGCAAGGGCTTCGGTCTGTTTCTTCGTCAGCGCTGCAGCGGTTTGGACGTCCGCCGTGACAACGCCACGATCAGCGGCGGCCAACGCGGCGTAGACACGCGCGACCGAGCCGAGCTCGCCGGCACGACCATTGCGGGCGGTCACACCAAAGGCGTTCGCTGTCATTGCATTGAATTTTGCCTTCTTGGCCAAGGCGGCGAGGACGCCGACCTTCACCTCAGCTGAGTGCAGGGGCGAGGTAAGCACCTCGGCCAGCTCTGCGGATTCGTCGAGCATGACGCGCAGGGCGGCCAGATCAGCCTCCACAGCGTCAGCAACACCCTCGGATTTCGCCAGCTCGAACAACGCGGTCGCATAGCGGCCCGCGGCGTTGGCTGTCATGGCGTCTGCACCGGTCTTCACCGTGACGTCACTCTCTTGCTGGATCAGCACTCATCAATTTGCCGGGACCGGCAAAAGCGCTTGATGTTCAACGACATAAAAAACAAGGCCACACGGGTCGAACCGCTAGCCCCTCAGGTTCGGCGCTGCGATAGCACAGGGGGGAGCGGGCAGCAAGCCACTCACACCGGGTGTTTCAGCGTGCGGAGCGATTCCCACACAGTTGCAAAACCGGGCGTCCGACACCGCGCGCCATGCAAAATCAAATTTTGGAACCCTAGCGGGGCTTCCTGTTCTTCCTGGCCAGGATGTTGAGCACCTCGACCAACAGGGAGAAGGCGATTGCGAAGTAGAGGTAGCCACGCGGGATGTGGAAGCCGAGGCCGTCGGCCACCAACGCCACGCCGATCAACAACAGAAAGGACAAGGCCAGCATCTTCGTGGTCGGGTGTCGCTCAATGAAGCCGGCAACAGTCGTCGCGGCGAGCAACATGACCGCCATGGCAATAACCACGGCCGCGATCATCACCGGCACATGGTCCGTCATGCCGACCGCCGTGATCACCGAGTCGAGGGAGAAGACGACATCGATCACCACGATCTGCGCGACCACAGAGGCGAAGGCGGCCGTGGCAGGATTGGCGCCGTCATGATGCGGACCTTCGACCGCGTGATGAATTTCCAGGGTCCCCTTGCCCAAAAGGAATAGGCCGCCCGCGATGAGGATCAGGTCGCGCCAAGAATAGCTGTGACCGAAGGCGGCGAACAATTCACTTTCCAGCCGGGTTATCCAGACGAGGCCGAACAGCATGACCACCCGGAAGACCAGCGCCATGCCCAGTCCAAGGGCGCGCGCCTTTGCCCTCTCTTCCTCGCGGAGCCGCGACGCCATCAGAGCCACGAAAATCACATTGTCGATTCCCAGCACGATCTCGAGGAAAGTCAGCGTGGCGAGCGAGAGCCAGATTTCAGGCGAGGCGAGCAGTTCGAGCATGGATCGGCATCCGGTTTCGGCAACACCGGCAGCATGCCGAGACCCGTGATGCAATGTCCAGTCTTGCAGGTCGTCTTTTCCGAGGCACGCCCATCGACGCCGTTTCAAATGAAGCTGTACGGCTCGACGTCGATTGAAACCCGCACTGATAGCGGGGTCTTGACCCGTTTCGACCACGCTCGGAGATAGGCGGAGATGTCGATCTCCTTGTCGGCCCGCACCAGGATGCGGCGGCGGTGCCAGCCCCGGATCATGGCGCGGGGCGGCTCGGCCGGCCCCCAGATCTCAACGCCTTCAGAATTCGGCGCCTTGGCGGCATAGTCATTGGCAACCCGGTCCAGTGTCTCCGTGTTCATCGACATGAAGCTGATCGCCGCAAGCCGCCCGAAAGGCGGCAGGCCCAGCGATTCCCGGACCATGAATTCCATATCCAGGAAGGCGTCACGGTCACCGGCGATCAGGGCTTGGATCGCGTCGTGCTCGGGCTGGTGGGTTTGCAGGAGCGCCCGGCCCGGTCGCTCTGCGCGCCCGGCCCGCCCGGCAACCTGCACCAGCGTCTGGAAGGTCCGCTCTCCCGCTCGCGGATCGCCGCCGGCCAATCCGAGATCGGCGTCAATCACACCGACCAGAGTCAGACCGGGGAAGTTATGCCCCTTGGCAGCAATCTGGGTGCCGACGAGAATGTCGATCTCGCCTTGCTCCATACGCGTGACAATCTCGGCGCCCGAGCGGCTGTCCGAGGAGTAGATCTCGACGCGCGCGTCCGGAAAGGTGAGTTTTGCCTCTTCGGCGACCCGCTCAACCCCGGGGCCGATCGAGGTGAGACTGTCCTCGGCATTGCAGCTTGGGCAATGCTTCGGCTTCACCATGGAAAACCCGGTCACATGGCAAACGAGGCGGCCACTATAGCGGTGCTCGACCAGATATGACTGCGTGTCCGGTGACACCATGCGATGCCCGCACGCTCGGCACAGGACCAGTGGGGCATAGCCGCGCCGGTTGAGGTAGAGCAGGACCTGTTCGCCGCGCTCAAGGGTATCGCGGACAGCCTGGATCAGGGGTGGCGACATCCAACGGCCTGTTTCGGCCGGCGTTTCCCGCAGGTCAATTGCCGCAATCTCGGGCAGAATCGCCGTACCAGGCCGCGCCGCGAGGCGTACATGAACATAGCGGCCGGCCTGGGCATTTGACAGGCTTTCCAGCGATGGAGTGGCCGAGGCAAGGACGACCATCGCGCCTTCCAGCTTGGCGCGAACCACGGCGATGTCGCGTCCCTGGTAGGGCAGACCCTCATCCTGTTTGTAAGTGGGATCATGCTCTTCATCGACAATGATCATGCGCAGCGTCGGAAAAGGCAGAAACAGCGACGACCGCGCGCCGACAACAATGCGGGCCCGGCCCTCGGCAACCTCGCGCCAGGTCCTGCGGCGCGCCTTTGGTCCGGCCCCCGAATGCCACAGCGCTGGCTCGGCGCCGAAGCGGGCCCTGAACCGGGACAGTACCGCCTCGGTCAAGGCGATCTCCGGCAACATGATCAACACCTGCGCCTCCGGCTCCCGGCGCAGGATTTCAGCAATTGCCTCGAAATAGACTTCAGTTTTGCCAGAGCCCGTGACGCCGTCCAGCAAAGCGGCCTGAAAGCCGCCTGCGCGGACCAGGCGCCGAAGCACGCCAGCCGCTTCGACCTGCATGGGCGTGAGCATCAGCCCCTCACCCTCCGGATCAGGCGGCGGAAAGGGCGGGTCGACCAGGCGAATTTGCTCCGTCAGCGCTCCTGATTTCGCCAAACCCTTGACCACCGAGGCCGTCACGCCGGCCTCACGAGCGAGCTCGGCAGCACTGGCTTCCACCAAGGCGTCGACCGCATCGAGCACACGCTCACGCGCCTCAGTCATTCGCCCAGGCTCGCCCGGACCGCGTCTGAACACGGTCTCGGTTGGCGATGGTCTCAACGCGTCACTGGAGCGGAGAACCGAACGCAGAACTATACCGGGGGACTGAACGAGGTAACGCGCCAGCCAGTCGACAAAGCGGCGCGTGCCCTCCGGCAGGGGCGGGCCGCCGGCCGGTGCATCGATCACCTTGAGCTTGCGATCACCCGTGCCAGGCGTCACCTTCCACACAACGCCTCGGGCCGTTCGTTTGCCGAGTGGCGCGCATACGTGGTCCCCGGGATGAAGGACCACGTCGGCCGGGACGAGATAATCGAACGCCTCCGGCAGCGGCAGCGGGAAGAGTATGGAAACGCGATACTGTGTCGCTTGTGTCACGCAGTACGCCTCCCGGAAACGTAAGTGTGGTCTGCCTGACGCCGGGTATAGCGAGCACCGTGCCCTTGTGTCCCGACGGTTTGCATCTCGTAAACCGAATAGGCCAAGAGTGGGCTGTCAAGGCGAGGGAGACAATCGAGATGTCCGAACACGACAACCAGACCGATGCGGCAGCCGCTGACGCCGACCGGATCCGTGATTTCCTTGTCGCCAATCCGGATTTCGTCCGCGAGGACGCCGAGCTGTTTTCTCTGGTGATTGAAACCGGTCGGAGTGACGGCGCCATCGATCTCGGCGCTGCGGCGCGCGACAAGCTTCGCGAGGAAGTCCGGCAACTGAAATCGCTCAACGCCTCCATCGTGGAAACGGCCCGGGCGAATCTGGCGACCCAGTCCCAGATCCATATGGCCGTCCTCGCCCTGTTAGAGGTCGACTCGCTCGCCGGGCTGGACAGCAAAATGTCCAACCGCCTGACCGGCGCGCTCGGCATCGATGCATGTCGCGTGCTGATCGAAGGCCATGCGCCGCTCAAGGACGCCGAATCGATCCTGGGCGCCGCCGAAGGCTTCGTCGGTGATGTTCTGGGCGATCACGTTGAACTGCTCGGCCCGGTCAATCCAGCCAACGCCCACGCCCTCTATGGACAGCAGGGAGCACGCGTGAGTTCGCAGGCGATCGTCCGGCTGGATTTCGGTGGCCATGACGGACTGATGGCTCTGGCCGCGCGGGATGCGCATCTTTTCCAGGCTGGCCAAGGGACCGAATTATTGAATTTCCTGGCCCGCGCGGTCGAACGAATGGTCGTGCAATGGCTTCACCAGAACTGAGCACGAGCTGGCAGGCCGCACTCAATGCCTTCCTGGGCCACCTGGCCGGCGAACGACGCCTGTCGCCACGGACACTCGATGCCTATCGGCGCGACCTTGATGCCTTTGGCGAGTTCCTTGCCGGTCATGTGGGCGGGCCACTGAGCTTGTCTGACCTGGCGACGCTCTCCCCCCGCGACTTTCGGGCCTATATGGCGTCGCGCCGCCGAGACGGCCTCTCATCTCGCTCGCTGGCACGGGCGCTGTCAGCCATCCGTACCTTTTTCGCTTACGCGAAGCGACGCTGGTCACTCGATAACCCCGCCCTGTCCTTGGTGGAGAGTCCGAAACTCGGCCGCGCAGCGCCGAAACCGGTCAGCGAACAGGCCGCACACGATCTGGTCTCGGAAACCAGCACACGCGGGGTGCAGGATTGGGTCGCAGCGCGCGACGCGGCCATCCTTCTCCTGCTTTACGGATGCGGCCTGCGCATATCGGAAGCCCTCTCTCTCACCGGCCGGGACCACCCGCTCGGCGAAAGCCTGCGGATTTCCGGCAAGGGCGGGAAGACACGGATTGTGCCCGTCCTGCCCGCGGTGGCGGAGGCCGTCGAGCGCTATGTCCGGCTCTGCCCATTCACATTCGAACCGGAAGCCCCCTTGTTTCGCGGCACTCGAGGCGGTGCGCTCGGTGCCCGCGCCGTGCAGGCCCTGATGCAGGAATTGCGCGGTCGCCTTGGGCTGGCCGAAACGGCAACGCCCCATGCTTTGCGGCACGCGTTCGCGACCCACCTCCTGGCCAATGGCGGTGATCTGAGGGCGATACAGGAGCTGCTCGGTCATGCCAGCCTCTCAACCACGCAAATCTATGCGGACGTCGAAAGCGCACGCCTGATGGCGGTCTATGACGGGACCCACCCGCGCGCGCGGCGAGGATGACCCGCGCCGTGGCCGAAAGTCCGCGGCACGACGCGTGCCGCTGGCGCCATTCTGATGGCCTTGGCTAACCCAAGACACTTGCCTCACCGCTCCAATGAATATACTTTGAATTTTAAAGTACTCAGGAGATAAGCATGAGTGAGCAATCGGATCTGGAGTTCCTGCGTGATGTTGCGGCAAGCGGGCAGCACGCCCCATCGCTGAGCGGCCGCTTCTTTGTCTGGTGGGGTGGTCTGGCGGCACCAGCATTGCTCGCACACTGGACCATCTTGACCGGGCTTGTCGAAATTCCGGTGGCTTATGTCGGCTTCGTCTGGATGGCCTATGGATTGATTGGCATGGCCGGTTCGAGCTTGCTCGGCCGCAGCCTGCGCAGCAAGCCGGGCGCCGGCGCCATCAATAATCGCGGCGAGGCCGCCGCCTGGCGCGGCGTGACCTGGATGGTGGCGGCCTACGCAATCGGCGCCGTAATTGCTATGGCCGTCGGCCGCGGACACATGGTGTTGTTCGATACAATCCCGCTTGTGGCCTTCGCCGGATATGGCCTGTCATTCCACGTAAGCGCTCAGTTGGGCGGCGCCCGCTGGATGCAGGGCATGGCCATCATCGCGTGGCTCGCAAGTGGTGCCGGTCTGTCCCTTGTCGGCACTTCAGACCTCTACCTCTTTGCAGCCGGCGCTATCGCTGTTCTGGCCATCATTCCAGGCCTTGTGCTACTGCGCGGCGAACCAGCGGCGGAGGCTGGGTGAATGCCCGACGACTTCGACGCCAACTCTCTGGATGACGTCATCCATGGCAAGCTACGGCTGGCGATCATGGCATTCCTGTCGGCAACGCGGGACGCGACGTTCGGCGAAATCAAAACCCGGACCAACGCGTCTGACGGCAATTTGTCAGTGCACCTGCGCAAGCTTGAAGAGGCCGGCTACATCCAGATCAGCAAGGGTTTCGTCGGCCGCAAACCGCAAACCCGCGCTGCCCTGACAACGGAAGGACGCGCGGCCTGGCTGGCCTATCTCGACCAGCTCCGCAACCTGATCCAACCCTGACGATTGACCTCAAGCCGCGCGGCGGCTGGGCGTATGGTGCCAGGCAATGACATCGATCCCTTCGTCGCTGTCGCGCCGGGTCGCTCCTTGAACGAAGCCTGCCTTTTCCAGCACGCGATGCGAGGCATCACGATCATCGCGGGTATGCGCCACGACCGACTTCACTCGCTCATGCGTGTAAGCCCAGTCCAGCAGCGCCACGACACCTTCCGTGGCAAGGCCCTGTTCGCGATAGGACAACAACATCGAATAGCCGATCTCGACCGCACCCTGCTTGTCAGGCGTGCCCTTGAAGCCGCCGGTTCCGAGCAAACGGTTCATGACAGGCGAGACATAGACCCACGAATACCAACCACTGTCCGCAGGTCGGGCCACAAGCCGGTCTCGCGTCCATTCCAACGTGTCCCCGTCCATCAGTTCAGGCGGCCAGGACGGCTCTGGTTCGACACCCAACGCCCTGAAGAAACCAATGCGGTCCTCAAGCTGCAGGGTCGCCAACTCGGCATTCAGCGCAACCAGCCGCAAGCGCGGCGAAGCGATTTCAATCGGCTTCGGCATCAGCGTGTAACCCATGACCCCACGTGTACAGACCCACTATGGCAATTCGCAAGCCACATCCCTGTGACCGCACCCCGCGGACGACGTCGACCGACGACTCAGCCTGCGACAACATCATCTTACCACGTTGATCGCAATTCAGTGCGACGGGGTTGTGACAGGCAGGTCAGGACTGCATGGTCCAGCCTTCCACGCCCATCGCCGCCTGGCGCACGGCCTCGGTCAGCGTCGGGTGCGGGTGACACGTGCGGGCAATGTCTTCGGAAGCCGCCCGGAATTCCATCGCAAGACAGAGCTCGCTGATCATTTCGCCGACATTGGCACCGATCATGTGCGCTCCGAGTATTTCATCCGTCTCGGCATCGGCAAGGATTTTGACGAAACCATCCGTGGCGTGATTGGTGCGTGCACGGGAATTGGCCTGGAAGGGGAATTTCCCCTTCTTGTACTTGCGGCCCTCCGCCTTCAACTCGTCCTCGGTCTTGCCGACTGTCGCGATCTCGGGCGCTGTATAAACGACACCCGGTATCACACCGTAATTGACGTGACCGGCCTTGCCGGCAATCCGCTCGGCACAAGCAACACCCTCGTCCTCAGCCTTGTGGGCCAACATGGGACCATGTGTGCAGTCGCCGACGACCCAGACATTCTCGGCCGATGTGCGGTATTGATCGTGAGCGATGAAGCCGCGTTTGTCGGTTTCGATTCCCACGGTCTCGAGACCCAGACCTTCGGTAAAGGGCCGGCGGCCGATACAGACCAGAACAGTGTCCGCCTTGACGGTTTCGGCGTCGCCGCCATCCGCAGGCTCGAGTGTGACAGCCAGGGTGTCCCCGGACGCATCGACACCGGTCACCTTTGTGCCGAGCTTGAAGTCCATGCCCTGCTTGGCAAAAATGCGCTGGGCGGTTTTCGCCAGCTCACTGTCCATGCCCGGCAGGATGCGGTCGAGATACTCGACCACCGTCACTTCGGCGCCCAAACGACGCCACACCGACCCCAACTCAAGGCCAATCACGCCAGCCCCGATCAGAACCAGCTTTCCCGGAACCTTGTCGAGAGACAGCGCACCGGTGGACGAGACCACTCGCTTCTCATCGATCTCGACCCCCGGGAGCGGCGTAACTTCCGACCCGGTCGCGATCACAATATTCCGGGTCTCGAGCGTCGTGACGCCGTCATCGGTCGTCACCTCGACCTTGCCGGCGCCAGCAATGCGCCCGCGGCCGCTCACATAGTCGACACCGTTTTTCTTGAACAGGAATTCGATACCCTTGGTAAGGCCATCCACCGCCTCGTCTTTCTGGCCCAGCATGGCGTCCAGGTCGAGTTCCACATTCCCGGTCTTGATGCCAAGCGCCGCAAATTCCGTGCTCGCAGCCTCAAACAATTCGGAAGCGTGCAACAGCGCCTTGGACGGTATACAGCCAACATTGAGGCAGGTGCCGCCAAGCGTACCGCGCATCTCGACGCACGCCGTTTTCAGGCCGAGCTGGCCGGCGCGGATCGCGCAGTTATAGCCGCCGGGTCCGCCGCCGATGATCACGATATCATATGTGTCAGACATGCCTGCCTCGCTGTGCTCGCCGCCAAGGCGGCCCGTTGGCCCTATATGCCCCCGCAAAAGGGCAAACGTAAGGGGTAAATCGATCGCGAATGCAGCGGATCAGCGTGAAATGACGAGCCGTTTGGGAAGCGCTCCCGCCTGCCGCAGGATGATCAAGCCAATGAGTCCGACCAGCAGCAGCCCATTGGCCACCCAGTCTTCGATCTGGTTCGAGGAGTCGCTCCAGAAATCATAGAGCGAGTGAGTCGAGTAGATGACCCAGCCGGTCAGGTCGAAGACCAACGCCGCAGCGTAGACCGGCAACGCCGCCGACATCCGCATTACGAGCAGCGCAACAGCCCCGGAATAGGCGACGGCATTGGCAACCGTCAGGGCGGCACCAAACATGCCCATATTGTCCACAATGATGACCAAGGTCGGATCGATCCCGGCCGACACCGCATCACCAAACTTGATAATCAGGACCCGCGTGGCGGAACCAAGCTGGGTAAGCGCCCAATAACTGATACCCACAATGAGGCCCCAGCGCAGCGCGACAATCTCCCAACGCCCGGTTTCCGGTCTTGGCACTCGCCCCTCCAGCGCGCCGCGGCGGCGGAAGAAACCCACCGGCAGCAGCCAGTATCTTGCGGCGTCAAGGTCGTGCGGTCAAACGAAACCGCCCGGTCGAACGGATCAACCGGGCGGGTAATTAATAATATATTTCAAACACTAGAGATCAAACAGCATGCGCTGGGGGTCTTCCAGATTCTCCTTGACCCGGACGAGGAAAGTAACGGCCTCCTTGCCGTCGACGATCCGGTGGTCGTAGGACAGCGCCAGATACATCATCGGCCGGATCACCACCTGACCGTTCTCGGCCATCGGCCGCTCCTGGATCTTGTGCATGCCCAGAATGCCCGATTGCGGCGCATTGAGGATCGGCATCGACATCAGCGAGCCATACACGCCACCATTCGAGATCGTGAAGGTTGCGCCCTGCATCTCCTCGATCGTCAACTTTCCGTCCCGCGCCCGCTTGCCAAGACGAATGATTTCTTTCTCGATTTCGGCAAGGGACATCTGGTCAGCATCTCGGACGACCGGCACCACAAGACCACGATCGGTGCCAACGGCGACACCCATGTCATAATAATTCTTGTAGATCAGGTCCGTGCCGTCGATCTCGGCATTGACGGCCGGGACCTCCTTGAGCGCATGGCAGCAGGCCTTCACGAAAAAGCTCATGAAGCCGAGCTTGACGCCATGCTTGGCGACAAAGGCGTCCTGATGAGCCTTACGCGCCGACATGATCGCCGACATGTCGGCCTCATTGTATGTGGTGAGGATGGCTGCGGAATTTTGCGCGTCCTTGAGACGCTTGGCGATCGTCTGGCGCAAGCGCGTCATACGGACACGCTCTTCGCGCGGGCCGGTTTCGCGCGGCGCCGACGGCGCCTTGACCGGTGCAGCAGCTGGTTTGGACGCGGACGGTGCCGGCGCCGACTTCGGAGCGTCAGCGGCTTTCAGGGCATCACCCTTGGTGATCCGGCCGTCCTTGCCAGTCCCTTCGATCGCGTTGGCATCGAGCTTGTTCTCTTCGATCACGCGCTGGGCGGACGGCATCACTGTCTTGCTGCTTTTATCGCCGGATGCCTCTTCTGCCTTGGCAGCCGGTGCCGATGCCCCTTCGCTGATCCGTGCCACCGCGTCTCCCGGAGCAACCGTGTCGCCCTCTGCGACCAGGAGATCGGACACGACACCAGCGACCGGCGACGGCACCTCAACGGCGACCTTGTCAGTTTCGATCTCGACCAAGGCCTGGTCGATCTCGACCGTGTCGCCGGCCTTCACCAGCCATGACCCGATCGTCCCTTCCGTTACGCTTTCGCCCATTTGCGGAACAGTCGCGTCGACGGTTTTGCCGGATGATTCGGATGACGCCTTGTCCTGGGTCGCCGGCTCGTCGCTGGCTGCCGCGTCCGACTGGGAAGACGGTTTTGCGTCTTCGGCCGGCCCTTCGGATGCGGCCGACTGATCCGCGCCGTCAGCCTCGCCGTCGGCTTCCAGAACCGCCAGCTTGGCGCCAATCTCGACATTGTCGCCTTCGCTCGCGAAGATCTCGCCCATGACCCCGTCGGCATCGGCGCGGACTTCGACCGCGACCTTGTCGGTTTCCAGCTCGACCAGGACATCGTCCCGGGAAACGGCATCGCCGGACTTGACCATCCAGCTGCCGACGGTGGCTTCGGTGACGCTCTCGCCGAGCTGCGGCACGGTGATATCGGTCATGTCTCTCGTCTTTCCTTCAAAGAAGTTGGCCGGCCCTAGGAGAGGGCTTCATCGACCAGGGCGTCTTGTTGCTGTTTGTGCTTGGAGGCGATGCCGGTTGCCGTCGATGCGGTCGGCGAGCGGCCGACATAGCGCGGACGGCTGGCCTGACCTTCGATCTTGCCGAGCACGTATTCGATATTGGGTTCGACGAAGGTCCAATAACCCATATTCCGCGGCTCTTCCTGGCACCAGACGATCTCGGCATTCGGGAAACGCGCGAGCTCGGCAATCAGTGCCTTGTAAGGGAAGGGATAAAGTTGCTCGACCCGCATCAGATAGACATCATCCGCGCCGCGGCTCTCACGCTCCTCGAGCAAGTCGTAATAGACCTTGCCGGTACACAGCACGACACGGCGGATGTCGGCATCGGACTTGAGTTCAAGCGTGGTCTGACGGCTTTCGCCTTCCGGACGCGAGGCGCCATCGGCGTCGTCCCAAAGCACGCGGTGGAAGGACGACCCCGGCCCCATCGCCGCCAACTGCGACACGCAACGCTTGTGACGCAGCAGGCTTTTCGGCGTCATGATCACCAGCGGCGTGCGGAAGTTGCGGTGAATCTGGCGCCGTAGAATGTGGAAGTAGTTCGCCGGTGTCGAACAGTTGGCAACCTGCATATTGTCTTCCGCACACATTTGCAGGAAGCGCTCCGGACGCGCTGATGAGTGCTCCGGACCCTGACCTTCATAACCGTGCGGCAGGAGCATGGTCAGGCCCGACATGCGCAGCCATTTGCGCTCACCGGAGGAGATGAACTGGTCGATGATGACCTGGGCGCCATTGGTGAAGTCGCCAAACTGGGCTTCCCACATCACCAGCGTGTTCGGTGCGGACAGCGAATACCCGTATTCGAAGCCCAGAACCGCCTCTTCCGACAGCATGGAGTCTATGACTTCATATTTTTTCTGGTCGTAGGACAGGTTGTTGAGCGGCGTGTACTTCTCCGCGGTTTCCTGGTCGATGATATGCGAATGGCGCTGCGAGAACGTGCCGCGACCACAATCCTGCCCAGACAGGCGAACCGGGAAGCCCTCGGTCAACAAAGTACCGAAGGCCAAGTGTTCGGCGGTCGCCCAGTCAATGCCGGCGCCACTTTCGATCGCGGCGCGGCGCGCCCCCAGCACACGCTGCAAAGTGCGGTGAATATTGATGGTTTCCGGCACTTCGGTCATGGCGAGGCCGACCGATTTGAGGCTTTCCATGGTTGCCGATGTTTCGCCACGGCGATCATCGCCTTCCGGCAGACCGAGGCCCGACCAACGACCGTCGAGCCAATCGGCCTTTTTGGGCTCAAAGCTCTTGCCCGCGTTGAACTCGGTTTCCAGGAATGTGTCGAACTCGTTCTCAATCGCCTCAGCGTCCGCCGCACTGAGTACGCCTTCGGCCAGGAGACGGTCCTGGTACTTCTTCTTGACCGGCGGCATGTCCTTGATGATGCGGTACATGATCGGTTGGGTGAAGGTCGGGTCATCGCCCTCGTTGTGGCCGTAGCGGCGATAGCAGATCATGTCGATGACCACGTCCTTGCCGAACAGCTGACGGTATTCAGTCGCAATACGGGTGGCGTGAACAACCGCTTCCGGGTCATCGCCATTGACGTGGAAGATCGGCGCCTGGACCATCAGCGCCACGTCCGAACAATAGGGGCTTGAGCGGCTGTCCTTGGGGTCGGTCGTAAAGCCGATCTGATTGTTGACGATGAAATGGATCGCGCCGCCGGTGCGGTGCCCGCGAAGCCCGGACAGGCCCAGACATTCGGTCACGATGCCCTGGCCGGCAAAAGCGGCATCACCGTGCAAAAGCAGCGGTAGCACGCTTGAACGCGGCGTACCCGCTTTCTTGCGGCAGTTTTCCTCTTGTTTGGCGCGCGCTTTACCCAGGACGACCGGGTCGACGGCCTCAAGGTGAGACGGGTTGGCCGTCAGCGACAGGTGGACCTTGTTGCCATCGAACTCACGGTCAGACGACGCACCGAGATGGTATTTCACATCACCGGAACCGAACTCGTCCTCGCCTTGCGTATTGCCGCCTTGGAATTCGTGGAAAATCTGGTGGTAGGGTTTGCCCATTACAGATGCGAGCACATTGAGGCGGCCGCGGTGCGGCATGCCGAGAATGATGTCCTCGACACCCATCGAACCACCGCGCTTGATGATCTGTTCCAGCGCCGGGACCATGCTCTCGCCACCATCGACGCCGAAACGTTTGGTGCCCGGATAGCGCTTATGCAGGAATTGTTCGAAGCGCTCGGTCTCAATCAGCTTGGACAGGATGGCGATCTTGCCTTCCTTGGTGAAGGAAATGTCCTTGTCCGGCCCTTCAAAGCGCTCCTGCAACCAGGCTTTCTCTTCCGGGTTGGAAATATGCATGAATTCGACACCGACCGGACCGCAATAGGTCCGCTTCAGGATATCGAGCATGACGCGCGGCGTGGCCGTCTCCAGACCAAGATAGCCGTCAATGAAGACATCCTCGTCCAGTGCTGCACCGGAAAAGCCATAGGTCGCAGGATCGAGTTCAGCCTGGTAGCCAAAATCGGTCAAACCCAGCGGGTCAAGATCGGCGGCCAGGTGACCGCGCATGCGATAGGCGCGGATCATCATGATCGCGCGGATCGACGCTTGGGTCGCCTTGCGGACATCGTCCGCACTGGCACCCGGCTGCGTTGCCGCAACATGACCGGCGACCTTGTCGACCATGGCTGCCTCATCCGGGCCAATATCACCCAAGGCCGATACCATTTCGCCATTGACCTTGCGCGGCCAGTCGGCGCGTTTCCAGGCCGGGCCACGAGCCGCGTGCGAACTTTCCGACGGCGCATCGCCCATCGCGTCGAAAAAGGCCTTCCAACTCGGCGGAACCGAGTTCGGGTCTGCGGCATAGGCAGCAGCCATCTGCTCGAGATAGACCGCATTGGCGCCCTGGAGGAAGGAGGTATCCAGGAAGTTCTGGTTTTCTTGGGAACGGCTTTGGTCAGACATATTGAGGGGAGGCCTGAGTCAGGAGTGTGTCTGGATGGGGTTAAACCGAGTGGGTTAATCAACCCTCTATGCCTAATCCGCGTGTCACGAAAGGGATTCGCGCCGGTCTGCTGCCAAGATGGTGACAAAACAAAACCGCGCCCCGGAGGCCCGGAACGCGGTTTGTTGTTTCGGCGATAGCGCCGACCCTAGCCCTTGAGAAGCTCGGCCAGCGTCGTACCCAGGCGCGCCGGGCTCGGCGAAACCTTGATCCCGGCCGCTTCCATGGCCGCGATCTTGTCTTCCGCTCCGCCCTTGCCGCCGGAGACGATGGCGCCGGCATGGCCCATCGTGCGACCCGGAGGCGCCGTGCGACCAGCGATGAAGCCGACAGTCGGCTTCTTGCGGCCCTTCTTGGCTTCATCGGCCAGGAATTGCGCCGCATCTTCTTCGGCCGAGCCACCGATTTCGCCGATCATGATGATTGATTGGGTCTCGTCGTCGGCAAGGAATTTCTCGAGCACGTCGATGAATTCGGTCCCCTTGACAGGGTCACCGCCAATGCCGACCGCCGTGGTCTGGCCGAGGCCGACCTGGGAGGTCTGGAAAACGGCTTCATAGGTCAGCGTACCCGAGCGCGAGACCACGCCGACCGAGCCCTTCTTGAAGATCGAGCCCGGCATGATGCCGATCTTGCACTCTTCCGGAGTCAGGATGCCGGGGCAGTTCGGACCCAGCAGCATGGAGTTCGACTTGTCGAGGCGGTCCTTGACCTTGACCATGTCCATCACCGGGATGCCTTCGGTGATACACACGATGAAGGGGATCTCGGCATCAATCGCCTCGATGATCGCCGCACCGGCACCGGCCGGCGGGACATAGATCACGGAGGCGTCGGCGCCGGTGGCTTCCTTGGCTTCACCGACGGAGGCGAAGATCGGCAGAGAGGCTGCGCCGTCCATGCCGGCCGACCAGGTCTCGCCACCCTTTTTCGGGTGCACGCCGGCGACCATCTGGGTGCCGTAATATTCCAGCGCCTGCTCGGTGTGGAAGGTACCGGTTTTACCGGTCAGGCCCTGGACGATGACCTTGGTGTTCTTATCGACGATGATCGACATCAGTTGGCCTCCTTCACGGCGGCGACAATTTTCTGGGCAGCGTCGTCGAGATCATCGGCGGCGATCACGTTGAGACCGCTTTCATTGATGATCTGCTTGCCCTTGGCGACATTGGTGCCTTCCAGGCGAACAACGAGCGGCACTTGCAGGCCGACATCCTTGACCGCGGTGACCACGCCCTCGGCGATCACGTCGCAACGCATGATGCCACCGAAAATGTTGACGAGGATACCTTTGACGTTCGGGTCGGCCGTGATGATCTTGAAGGCGGCCGTGACTTTCTCGGTCGTGGCACCGCCACCGACATCGAGGAAGTTGGCCGGCTCGGCACCATAGAGCTTGATGATGTCCATCGTCGCCATGGCGAGACCGGCACCATTGACCATGCAGCCGATATCCCCATCAAGGGCGACATAGGCGAGGTCATATTTGGAGGCCTCGATTTCCTTCTCGTCTTCCTCGGTCGTATCACGCAGCTCCATGATGTCCGGGTGACGGAAAAGCGCATTGCCGTCGAAGGAGACCTTGGCGTCCAGCACACGGACATGGCCATTGTCCATGACGATGAGCGGATTGATCTCCAGCATCGCCATGTCCTTCTCACAGAAGGCTGTGTAGAGGATCTTGGCGAGCCCCATCATGTCGTCGCGCGCCTGGCCTTCCAGCTTCAGCGCGTCGCAGACCGCAGCCGCCGAAGCGTCGGTAACGCCGGTGGCCGGATCGATGTTGATCGTCTGAATCTTCTCGGGCGTTTCGTGGGCGACGTCCTCGATATCCATCCCGCCTTCGGTCGAGACGACAAAGGCGACCTGGCCGGTTTCACGGTTGACCAGCAACGAGCAGTACAGCTCGGTGGCGATGTCGGCACCGTCCTCGATATAGAGGCGATTGACCTGTTTGCCTTCAGGGCCGGTCTGGTGCGTAACCAGCGTATTGCCGAGCATGTCCTTGGCGTTGGCAATCACGTCTTCCTTGGAAAAGGCGAGACGGACGCCGCCCTTGGCGTCGGGACCCAGTTCCTTGAATTTGCCCTTGCCGCGTCCACCAGCGTGGATTTGCGACTTCACCACCCAGAGCGGTCCGGGCAGCTTGTCGGCCGCGGCAGCAGCCTCATCGGCAGAGAAAATGGCGACACCTTCAGCGACCGGTGCGCCAAAGGATTTCAGGACGGCTTTCGCCTGATGTTCGTGGATATTCATGTAGGGGCCTCGCGGGAGGATAAAAGCGACAAAACGGCCAGAATGGACTCGCCTTATAGCACTGGGCTGCTGCGGTGCAACGCACTCGCAGCGTCTATTTGTCAGTCAATCTCGAATGTCTCGTCGCGACCACCCGTGCTGTCGGGCGGCGCCAGGATGGCCGACAATGACAAGCGGCGCGGCGGGCCGGGCATTTCGGCCGCGGCTGCAATCCCCGGACCCGAGAAATAGCGAACGCCGGCTGACATTGCGGCCTCAAGAAGGGCCGTGTTTTCGATCTCCAGGAGTGAAGTCTCGGCGCTCATTTGCTGGACCGTCGAAACCCAGGTGACACAGGCCATCAAGTCCTTGTCGCCAGCGCCGGCATCGTTGAGCCGCGGCGGCGTGTCCGCACTGAAAATCCCGATGCCGCAGCTCTCGAACCGGTCCAGCCCGGCCAGGCCGAAGCGATGATGGACCAGCACATAGGCCCCGAAATGCTTCATCGACCGGCAAACTTCCTGCAGCTGCGCCATCGGCGCGCCGTCGGGCACACCATCGATACGCAGCAGGAAGAAACGACGGGCCGGCTCGGGGATCGGCTGAAGAATTTTGAAATACTCCATGCGACGCGACACTGACGACAGGCTGTCATAGTGGACCGGGACAATGATCATGCTGCCATGTCCCGCCGCTCGAGCCTTTTGAAACCCGCGCTGGGCCGCGAGCGCGACGACGCGATCAAGCCGCCGGTGCTGGTCGCGATCCGCCGCGCCCGACAGGGTCTCGCGGCCATAGTACGCGAACCCGTCGACGATTTTCCTCGCTACACAGATATGGTGGCTGATATAGGATTTCCGGCTGTCCCAAACCGGCTTGAAGACAATATCGTCCCAGCTCGGCGGCACATCGCCCGCTGCCGTCGCCTGGCCCGGAACCAATGAGGGGCGGTCGCGCCGTTCGGGCTTGGGCGCTTCAACCCATCGCGTCTTGCCATCATCATCTCGTTCCGGCGGCGATGATGATGCCCAAGGCGTCGCGAGGTCCGCCGGTAAACCCGCCCCTGCATCCGGCGATATCGCGGACTGGCCCGCATGGTCATGTGGCTGGGAACGCGCAACAATCTCCAGCAATTCACTCGTCGGCACGTCACGGGCATCCGCCTCTGTCCGGACATCTTCGAGACCGGCCTCGCCCAGGAAGAATGTGTTGAGTTCGCCCGAGATCGCATCAACCATGTCTTGCGCCGCCTCAACGTCACTGGCGCGAAAAATGATGAGGAAACCGCCCTGCACACGAATCATCACGTCGTCCGGGCCAAGGCGCCGCTCGATGAATTGCGTCGACGTCTCGTAAACTTTCTCACGCAAACGCGGCCAGTCCTCGCCGGTCCGTGCCCGAACACGCTCTAAGTTGAGGAACTGAAATTGACCCATATCGACGGACTCACGTCCGACGAGCGCCGTTTTCAGCTTCTGCCGCAGTTCTGGTGACATGGTGGACGATCCGGTCCGGCCAATTCCGACTCATCCAGCCTGCCCCACACTTCTTGAGATTGTGTAAGTCTGACCCGTATTTAGCGCAGTGTCGCCACGATCGCCCCGTCTATTGAGACGGCACCACCACCTCGCGCGAAGAGATAAAAGCCTGACGCCGCAAAAACCACCACAGAGGTCCACGCCTCGGGCATGATCCAGAATGCGTAGATCGCACAAGCGGCCAACAGGACCAGTCCGACGAGGCGGGTCAGAAAGCCGACGAGCAGGAGAAAGGCGATCAGCTGCGCGCCCCAAACGGCGATCTGGGCTGTCTGCACCGCAGAAATCAGCGGAATGTTCCACACCGAAGCCGCCGCAATCGTATCCGGCATGACGCCTGGCCAGACATCCGCATTGGCACGCCCCCAGCTCCAAAGGCCCGGAATCAAGCTCGCCCGGACGACACCACCGACGATCCAGTCAGGCAAAAAGCGTTCGGCCCGGGCCGACGGCTCGCTCGTGTCCATGATCACCCCCCGGTGCGACTTCCCCGGCGCAGCGGGGTGCACGCGGACCATGCAACAGCGCCGCAGGCGGCGCAACGCAACGCGCCTAACGCGCGAAAATTTTATCGGCGACAAGTGCCACGAACCAGCGCAGCCGCTCCCGAGCGCGTGGCCGAGGCATCGGTCAGCGGGTTCGGGCATGTGAATGCGTCATGGGTTGCGAGAGCGCGCAACTAACGACAGGCCCGCATTGCGTCAGCCATCCATCAGCGGCGGGCAAACCAGCGGGTCTGTGACCTACCTATTGAAGGTAGGCTGTGAAACGGGACACGTTGGCGCGGAAGGAATGGGCCTCTGCATTCACGCTTTGATCGCCGCCGCATTCGCCATTACCGCGCACCAAGGGCCCCTCGACCATGTCCGGCACACAAAACAACGCCGCACCGTCTTCATTGCGCCGGCCAAGCGCCCCGACCATGACGAGATTGCCGGGCGGAAAGCCCCGATAGAGATCGACGCAGTCACCACCGGCAATGATCTGGCGGGCAGCAACATCATATCGCCCATCAGGCCTCGCCACGAGCACGACAGTATCGGCCGGGCGTGCGCCGGTGTGACAAACTTCCAACGTACGTACGATCTGCGCCAGGCCGCGCTCATCCCGGGGCGCACCGACACACATGTCTGCGTCCGCGCCGGACAGCGCTTCACATCGCACCCTGTAGTCAACCTGCCCCACACCCCGGTAACGGCTCGACGAGATCGGCAAGCGGACGAAGTTGCGCGGCTCGCGCTCATTGCGGCAGGGCTCGGTAGTCGCCAGGGCAAACGTCGAGTTGGCGGGTGTGCAATAGACCGCGTCACCGACACGTGCCGGCCAGCGCCATTCGCCGGACATCACGTGCAGATCGAGCATATCTCCCACCACATTATTGACCGCGCCCTCAAGACAGCTGCCCGGCTCGACCAAGAACCAGCTCCGCAAGGTGCGGTCCTCGGTGGGACTGGTCCGATAGGCCGCCGCAACAGCGACGCTGAAACCGGCGTCATTGCAGACATTCAGCAGCACATCACGCTGGGCGGCGGCGTGACCGGGCAGGATAAAGGCGCCGAGAGCGGCAAGCAGGGCGGCGAACGCGGTGCGGACTGGGATCATGACTCAACTCCGAGCTGGACGCCAAAGAGGTCGCAAACTCGGCGCGCCGGGTCAATTGTCCCGATTGCGTGATACCGTGTCGGCTATTCGGCGGCCGCTGGCGCGACGAATTGCATCGGCTGTCCACCGACATCAATCCGGACGATGTCGCCGCTTTGCCGGTCAATGAAAATGTCGTTGGCAGGCGTGCCGCCGCGCTGCTCCAGACGCAAGGTCGCAAAACTGCCGGCAGGGGTCTCAATGGTGACCTCCTCAACCGCGCTCAACGTCACCGCGGCGACCGCATTGCCCATCTCGGCGTACCAATTGAAGGCGATGCTGTCGCCGACCTCGAGCGGCAGGGCTGAGGCGACCAAGAAAATGCTGGCCCGAAGGATCGTGCCGCTCTCAAGCTCGCTTGCGAGGGGTTGAGATGCGTCGGGTTGTCCTGGACGGACAGCCTGCATCCGTCCGCGAGCGATCCCCGGCTCGAAATCGATATCAAAGACATAATAATTGCCGCCTTGATGGAAACGGATATCGGAGGAGACCGGTGCCAGGTCCGCCAAGCGGATCCGCGTCTCCAACGTCTCGTAGATCTCATGCGAGGCCCACATTGTCCGATCATAAATGGCGATTTCATCACCGTCGGTCTGCCAGCCATATCGCATGAAGCCGTCAGCCTCGCCTTCATACTGAAGCTCAAGATATATCTCGCCGCCAGCGAGAGCGTCCGGGTCCAGCTGGTCGCGCCAATCGGTCAATGATTGAGCATGGGCGGGCGTTGCCAAAAGCGCCGCCGCGCCAAACGCCGCAAGGCAATAATTCTGCATGTCAGTCTCCCAACGCCCGAGCCGGGAAGCCAAGGCTCACACGGCCGGAATGTCGGCAAGCTTGCCGACAGATTAACTCCCGGCCGGGGAGACAAACATCCTTGCGCGGATCAAGCCGCCTGCCAGCAACCGTGAAAGCCCAACGGGCAGGCATAGGGCAAACGCCAGCTGGCGACCGGCCCGTCTTCAAGGCGACGCGCCTCGAAGATATGCAGTTCGCTGGCGCGCGCCTGCTTGTTCAACGCTGTGTGGACGAGCCAGCCATCGCCCTCTTCCGCAGCGCGGTCGCGTGGGATGAAGAGCGGTTCTTCAACGACCACATCTGTGCCGAAATCAAAGCGTCGTGTCGCGCCGGACAAGAGATTCCGTTCAACCAGTTGACTGGCCCCGCGGACCTGACCGTCCGACCAGCCGACATGCCAGGTAAAGCGCCGCGCCAAGCCGGTGTAGCGCGGATCAACCTGCGGGAACTCGGCGCCGCCATCGTTGAACGCCGCGCGTTCAAAGCGACCGCCAGGATACAGGGTGATCATGTGCATCCGGCTTCCGCCTTCACTTTCCGGACTGGGCCTGCCCAGCATCACGTCCCGGGCGCCAATCGTTGCCATGCGGGCGTCGTCGGACAGGGCAGCATCGACATGGATCGTCCCGTCGGCGTCTTCCCAGGCACCACCGACATGGAAAAGAAAGCCCGGCGGCAACTCCCAGACGCGGCGCTGTAACCAGTCCGACTTGTCAATGGCAATGACTTGCATGGCGCGGCTGTCATCCCAGCGGAAACTGTCGAGATAAGGCAGCTGCGGCCCTGCCCAGCGCAGATTGCCGACCAGAAAGACAAGCGAGCGGTCGGTAACCGCGAAATCATGGATCATGCCGCCCGGTATATCGCCGACGAGTTCAGCCCGACGCAGGGAACCGTCGCGGCCCAATTGCCAGATCACGAGCGCTTCCTGCGCCGGCGCCTGGCCGAAATTCCACACGGTGCCGTCGGGATCGACCTTGGGATGGGCCGAGAAGGGCAGCCCCTCCAGACCGTCGCCCCAATTTCGGGGCCCTTGGCTCGCCAGGGTTTGCGCATCGAGTTGCCAGGCCGAGCCGCCCTCCCAGAGCGCCATCAGCTGGCCGTCGAGCACCATCACCGACGTGTTGGCCGCATTCATGTCATCCGGGCCACGCATGCCGCGGGTATTGGGCGGCTGTGAGCCGAAGGTCGGCATCAAAAAGCGCCCCGCCGCTTCCTCGTCCCGCCATTTGGGGGTCTCGACGAAACGCGCCCTGTGGGTGACCGGCTCGCCCGGCGCCAAGTGCCAAGCGTGCACCATGCCGTCACCGTCAAACCAGTGACGGTAGCGCCACTCATCACGGCTGAAGCGCGCCGGCCCGTTGCGGTAAAGCGTCCCGGCCAAGCCGTCAGGCAGCCGCCCATGCAGACGTTGCGGCACGCCATCCAGACCAGTAGCCGGCGCATCGGTAAAGCCCAATGTCCACGGATCGTGCCGACTGGCCGCTTCGAACGCCTGGTAGACAGGATCAGCGCCCTCGCTCGCAAAAGCGAGTCCCGGCAGGCTGGCGGCCCCGCCAGCGGCGGCGAGCAGGGCGAGCATGTCGCGACGATTGGGGTGAGTCTGCATCATCACCTCCCTAGCGCAGGTCCAGCGAATGCGTGTTCTCGCCGGGCACCAGCTGGAAGACGGCGTCTTGCCAGCTGGCCGGCCCGAAATTGCCGCGGGCATTGTTGGAAAAAGCAAAGGGCTCGCTCGGGATGCCCATCAGATTGACATTGAGTTCTCCGTCACCATCGACGTCATGGAACATTCGAATGGCGTAGTCGCCGGCTGGCAATGACGAGAAAGAGACCGTCACGGTGTCGCCACTCACCTCAACGCGGCTGCCGGCAACCGGGTCGCCGCCATTCCAACTTTCCGCCGAGGCAAAGACCGCCATCATCACCGCGCCGCGAGCTTCCGAAAACCCGTCAACATGGACTGTGAGGTTGGCCTCATCTTGGGCGGCGGATCCGAGGCAAGCGGCCAGGATCATTGCGGTCATCATCATCGAGTTATCTCCCGTGCTGTCCGGTCCCATGACCGGGTGTCGGGACAGGCATGGCGCCACCCTGCACCGCGGGGAAACCGAGATTGCGTCAACGGGCTGCCGCGCTGCGCGAATTGCGCTAGGTGTTCATTCACGCTTCGTGAATGACCGGGCCAACGATGATCGAAAGAGTGAAATCCTGGGGTCCCAACGTCGCCATCGTCCTCGCGGCGGGGACGTTTCTCGCCATCCTTGCCCCCTATGAAACGGCCAGTCTCGGCCTGCCATGGATCTGGCTTTACTGGACGGGTTTGATGGCGCTGGGCTGGACTTGCGGCCATGGCTGCAACTGGCTGTTTGACCGCTATGCACCGGACTGGCCCAAATTGGCGACGGGTCTCGCGACGACACTGCTGGTGTCGATACCCGTGACTGCGGCCGTGGCACTTCTGCAGCTGGTCCTGAGCGGACGCTACCCGCTTTATGTCCTTCCGATGATCTACTTTCTCGTCTGGGTGATCTCGGCAGCTGTCACGACAGTCTCAATTCTGATTGAACAAAATCGCGCGCGCGGCACATCCAACCCGGATGCCACGCGGCCATCGGTTGCACTGACTGACAAGCTTCCGCCGCGGCTTCGCCGCGCCGATATCCTGGCTCTGGAGGCTGAGGATCACTATTTGCGCGTCCATACCGACCTCGGCGACTGCCTGATCCTGATGCGATTGAGTGATGCGGTCGCGGCTGTCGCGCCCCTCGACGGTGCCCGCACGCACCGGTCCTGGTGGGTCGCCCGCAAAGCGGTCGAACGCATATCCCGCAGCGATGGTCGCGCCACCCTGTCACTGACGACAGGTGCCGAAGCACCGGTCAGCCGGACCTATGCGCCAAAATTACGCGACGCCGGCTGGTATTAGCGCAAGGATTTGCGGCGGGTCCGCCATTCGCTGGAACTCTGACCCCAGACATCGACGATCATGTTGAACCCGGCGACCTCGGCGTCATGGCCCAGGTCCCGCGAGCCGATCTTGGCGGCCACGGCTTGGCTCGCCCTATTGTCGGCATCGATGAGATGGATGACATCCGGCCATCCCAGCTCATCGATCGCGTAGTCCATGCATGCCCCCGCCGCTTCCGTGGCGAACCCCCGCCCCCAACTGGCCCGGTTCAGCGACCAACCGATCTCCGGCTGTGGCCAGCCGTGCGGATACCACGGGCCGACCCGGCCCAACCATTGACCGCTGCCCTTCTCGATCACCGAGAAAAACCCGTATCCGCGCAACGCCCAATGGCCGACAATGCCACACAAGCCGCGCCAGACATGGGCCGGCTCCTGCGTTCCGCCGATGAATCGGGTGGTTTCCGCGTCGCCCATGAGATCGCAGAGCGGTTCGAAGTCGGAAAGATCGGGTTGGCGCAAAATGAGACGATCAGTCTCGAGCTGGATCTGGGTCATTGCGCCACTCGATGAGTTCACGCCGGGGCGGTCAAGTTAAAACCGAGCGACAGTATTCACGCATTGATTATGAGCGTCTGCAGTTATGCGGCTCGCCACTATATCGATAGGCTCGCGGTCCGCCCGAAAACCAGGTCGACGGGCGCGTGGTTTGAAACTTGCACCGGACAGGGCAAGTCAGAGTGAGTTGAAACATCCATGGCCGACAAGCGGCACGGTCCCGGCGTCATTACCCTGCTGGTCTACATGATCGGTGCGGCCTCCCTGGCTGGCGGGCTGTCAGGATGGCTGCACGCGACCGGTGCCGTCGACTGGGTCAATGCGTTGGACGCGCCCAACTGGGCACCGAGCTTCGCTGTCATGAATTTGATCGGCCTGCTTATCCCCGTATGCACGGTCATTGCGCTCTGGATCGTCCAGCGCAGCGGCAAAAACGGGATGCGTTTGCTTGGCAGCTTGTTGATCGTCCTGTTGCTGACCGGGATGTCGGCGCAAGTCTGTATCTTCTTCGGCCTGCGCGACCCTGCCCTGGGCTTCCTGGCCGCCATGGCCATGTGGATCTACGGCCTGTTCGCAACCGGTCTCGTCGGGCGAGCCTCACCTGCGGCGGGAGTCCTCCTCTGGGTCCCGTTCGCCTGGTTGACCACGCTCTTGGTGCTCGGATTCGAGCTGATGCGACTGAACACGGCGGGTACTTTCGCCGGCGGGCTGTAGACACAAAAAAGCCGCCGACCCGTCAGGCCGGCGGCTTTCTCAAGTCTTCCGCCTCACCTAGGCCAGCGACGGCTCCAGCCCTTTACAAGCGGCCACGAGCCCCTTCACGGACTCAACCGAGCTGTCGAACATCGCCTGTTCGTCAGCATTGAGTTCGATCTCGACCACTTTCTCGACACCGCCGGCGCCGATCACGACCGGCACACCCACATAGAGGTCGTCCTGGCCAAACTGACCGGACAAATAGGCGGCACACGGCAGGATGCGCTTCTTGTCACGCAGGTAGGAAACGGCCATGTCGATGGCGCTCTCGGCGGGGGCATAGAAGGCCGAACCGGTACCGAGCAGGGCCACGATCTCGCCGCCGCCTTTGCGGGTGCGGTCGATGATGGCGTCCATTTTCTCATCGGTGGACCAGCCCATCTTGACCATGTCCGGAACCGGGATGCCGGCGATGGTGGAATAGCGCAGCAGCGGCACCATCGTATCACCATGTCCGCCCATCACGAAGGCCGTGACGTCTTCGACTGAAACCTCGAACTCGTCGGCCAGGAAGTGACGGAAGCGGGCACTGTCGAGCACGCCGGCCATGCCGACGACCTTGTTGTGCGGCAGGCCGGAGAATTCACGCAGCGCCCAGACCATCGCGTCGAGCGGGTTGGTGATGCAGATCACGAACGCGTCCGGAGCGTGCTTGGCAATGCCTTCGCCCACAGCCTTCATGACCTTCAGATTGATGCCCAGCAGGTCATCGCGGCTCATGCCCGGCTTGCGCGGCACACCGGCGGTGACGATGCAGACATCGGCGCCGGCGATCGCGGCATAGTCGTCCGAGCCGGCGAGCTTGGAGTCCTTGCCGAAAACCGGGCTGGCTTCAGCGATATCCAGCGCCTTGCCCTTGGCCACGCCTTCGGCAATGTCGAACAAGACGACATCGCCCAGTTCTTCACGCGCTGCGATGTGGGCCAGGGTGCCACCGATCATGCCGGATCCGATGAGCGCAATCTTGTTACGGGCCATGGAGGAGCTCCTCTTGTGGGGGTGTTCAAGCATTTGGCCAGCGGTCTAGCGCTGCGCGGCGGGTTCGGCAAGGCGGTGATATCGCCGCAGCGGATCGCAGGACGCCGCCCGACCGGATTCAGCCGTCCAGCTGGAAGACATCCTCGACCGCAACCCCCAGCGCCGCGGCAAGCTTGAGCGCAAGAATGGTCGAGGGCACGAAGACCCGGTTTTCGACCGTATTGATGGTCTTCCTGGTGACGCCGACCCGCTCGGCCAGCTCGGCCTGAGTGAGGCCCTCACGGGCCCTCAGCTCCTTCAGCCTGTTGGCCAACTCGCTGCTCACGCATCATCCTCCAGATTGTCCCGACCCAAAATCAGGAAAGTCACCAACGGCGCAGTTATGCCAGTGATCAGCAATGCGCGGAGTGCAATCGTGGCCGAAAACCCGATGAAGAGGTCGGCGGCGAGCAATACCGACGTCGCGCCGATGAGCGCGACAAAGCCACAGCGTATTGCGATGCGCTGGTTGTGACAGAACAACTCATCCTGAATGACCGATTGCGTCTCGGATCGCCGAACCCTGTTCGCGTAGAGCAAAAACAGGAAGGACGCGCCCGCCCATCCAAGCGCGCCGGCCACGAGCACAAGCTGGACCACCAGCTCATAGGGCCCGAGGTCCCAACCGCCCTCTTCAACAATGTTCTCAGCCAATTGCGCGCCCTGCCAGAACAGGAAACTCACAGCGGCGAGGGCGAGGACCCTGTCGCGCTGGCGGATAAGTTTGGAGACTTGGTCTTCCATGACGGCACTTCCTTGTAACCTTTACGTTACAAGTTACCTATAGGTGACATCGAGTGTCGTCAAGGTTACATTTTACTGTGCGTCTCCGCATCCTTCAGCTCGCCTGGATAGAAAACATCGAAGGGCGCCGGATTGCGGGCCGGCACTGGCGTAATGCCGGCGAAACGGCGAAACTCGCGGGTCATATGAGCCTGATCGGCATAGCCCGCATCGGCGGCGACCTCGGTCAGCGGCAATCCGGCCTTGATCGCATCGCGGGCCCGGTGAAAACGAAAAATCCGGATCATGTCTCCCGCCGTCAGACCACAAGCCCGCTCGAACCGACGCCCGACCGTCCGTTCGCTGGTTCCGGCCATCGCCGCAAGGCCAGCCAAACCCGTCACTTCACCACCTTGCAGCGCCTCAACAAGCCGACGCACGCAAGTCTGGACCAGCGGCGGCTGCAGAACGCAGTCGAGCTCATTCCCGGCAAGATCAAGAAATCCGGCGGGCGACGAGGCGGTACGAGCGAATTCAAGAAGGTGCCGGCTTGGCTCTACACCAAGTATCTCCGCAAGTGGCACCGCCCGGTTTCGCCAAGCCGACGGACGCGCCCCCAGCGCGCCGACGGCCCACGGGTGCAATCGTATTCCCACGACATCCATCGGCCCGCTCTGGCGCAGGACCAACACCCGGTTCAAGGGTCCGTAGAGAAATGCCTCCGGCTGACGGGTCCAGCCGTCGCCGCCCCGTTCGAGCGGCGGTTCTGATCGGTGCAGGATGATCTCGCATGCCCCGTCCGGGGCGATCATCCGGGGCGTGTCATCGCCGTCACGGGAGAGATGCCAGACACCATCAATGCGGTCAGCCAAGCCCTCGCCGGCGGGCCGGAACTCATACATCGCCTCGCTCATCGCGCCTCCTTGTCCGGATCATTCAAGACGGCGGCCGATTGCGCTGTCAATAATGACGATACCCCATCGGAGACCACCACAATGACCACCCGAAAACCCGCACGATCGCACGTCAACGACCACCTCGCTCTTGCCGCGTTGGTGATCGCTGCCTGCGCCCCGGCTCCGAGCGCACTTGGCCAGGACGACACGCTCGACTGGATGGCCGGCCACTGGCGCAGCACGGGCGGCGACCCGGTGATTGAGGAAGTCTGGACCGACAGCGCAGGCGGCCTGCTGCTGGGGGTCAACCGGACCCGGGTTGAAGGCAGTGCCGTGGGCTTCGAGTTCCTGCGCATCGAGCTGGCCGGCGAAACCGGTCGGTACTGCGCCCAACCCGGCGGACGCCCGGCGAGTTGCTTCGAACTGGTCGAGCGCGGCGCCAGTTCGGTCCGGTTCGAGAACCCCGATCACGACTTTCCCAACGTCATTGCCTACAGCCGAGACGGCGATGTCATGACGGCCGTTATCTCGGACATGTCAGGGGAGCAGGCCATGAGTTTTGCCTGGACGTTGGTGACAGGCTGAAGGGCATGGGCGCAAGAGCTTAACGCTTGAGCGCCATCAATATTCCGTCGCCCAAGCCGGTGAAGGCGATATCCACGCGCGCGTCGGCGCGCAAAGTCTCCGCGAGCGCCGCGAGGGCTGCTGTATCGGCGTCCTCCCGGACCCGGTCCGGGTCGGCGACACTGCCGCCCCACAGCACATTGTCGAACAGGATCAGCCCGCCACGCCGAACCAGGCTGAGCGCCGCCTCGTAGTAGGCATCGTAGCCGGTCTTGTCCGCGTCGATGAAAATCATGTCGACGGCACCGCCCCGCGCATCGACCAAGCCGGCCAGCGTCTCTCGCGCATCGCCGATGCGCAGCTCGATCTGGTCGGTCACACCGGCTTCGTCCCAATAGGACCGGGCCTTCCCGGTATAATCCTCAGAAATGTCGCAACCGATCAGGCGAGCCGTCTCACCATACATGTCGCGCATGGCCAGGATCGTCGCCAGGGCCGAATAGCCGGTAAAGACACCAACCTCGACCGCGATCCGGGCCGAGACCAGACGGGCACACATTTGCAGGAAGGCGCCCTGCTCCGGCGAGATCTGCATGCGCGAGACATCACCCATGGCATCGGTTTCCGTGCGACACCGCGCGAGGGCCGGATGTTCCGCGCGATTGGCGCGGCGAACGTATTCGACGATTTCCGGCGACAAGCCGATAGAGCGTGACATTGGCATTCCCTTTTTACGGTGCGGCGTCGCCCTCATCCTCACGGCGCTGGGCGGCGAGGTAGTCGTGCGTTCGCATTTCCATCAGGCGCGAGGCGGTTCGTTCGAACTCGAAGGCGCCATCACCGTCCGGATAGAGATCAACCGGCTCGGCATCGGCACTCATGACCAGCTTGGTGCGTGCCTCGTAGAGCGCGTCGATCAGTGTCACGAAGCGCTTGGCCTCATTGCGTTTGGCCGGCGATAACCGGGGTACGTATTCCAGCAGGACGGTGTGGAAACGGTCGGCCAGGGTAAGGTAATCGGCTGGCCCGAGCGGCTGAGCGCACAATTCGGAGAAGGTAAAGCGCGCCACGCCGGCGGCTTCGCGCTCGACGACAAGACTGCGCCCCTTCACATCGAGCACGCAATGCTGCGGCACGGCGCCGGAGGTCAGGCGTTCCCAGGCCTTGTTCATGGCCAGTTCCGCATCGGCCGAGAGCGGCGTGTAGTAGACCGGCGCGGCCTCCAGCTGGCGCAGGCGGAAGTCTGTCCCGCTATCGAGCTCCATGATGTCGAGCCGGTCCTTGAGTATCGCGATCACCGGCAGGAAACGCTGGCGGTTGAGGCCGTTCTTGTAGAGATCATCGGGATGGCGGTTCGACGTCGCCACCACCACGACACCGCGCTCGAAGAATTGCTCGAACAGCCGCCCCAGGATTGAGGCATCGGCGATATCGGTGACCTGGAATTCGTCGAATGCGAGCAAACGTGCCTTGGCAGCGAGAGCCTTGGCAACGGGCGGGATGGGGTCGTCCCCGGCACCGCGCACATATTCAGGCTGTTTGCGGCGCGCGTCCGGTGCCAGCTTGCGCCAGACGTTGATACGGGCATGCACATCCTGCATGAATTCATGAAAATGTGCCCGGCGCTTCGGGGCGACCGGCGCATTTTCGACGAACAAGTCCATCAGCATGGATTTGCCGCGGCCAACTCCACCCCACAGGTATAGACCCCGGGGCGCCGGTTCCCGCCTGCCAAAGATTGATTTGCGATCCGGCCGCCAGGCCGAGAGGCGCGCGGCCAGATCGGTCAACACCTCAGCAGCCCGCTCCTGTTCGGGATCGGGGCTGAGAAGACCAGCATCAACACGCTGGCGAAGAACGGAAAGCGGCGTCGTCATGCGCGACAGGCTTGGGGCCTGCGGGTGGTCAGGTCAATGGGTCGCCGCCGCTGCATGACTCCATCCCCACAGAAATGTGATGTCCAAACCGCAACCGCAGCCTGTCGTCGGGACCACATTGGGCTAGAAACAAGATTCTCGGGCGGGGGGCGTCACGAGGGAAAATCCGATATGAGATCCATTCTGCTTGCAATCGCTCTTGCGACGATGCCAGCGCTGGCCGCCGCCCAATCCGTTGATGACGGCTCGTCATTCGCGGAAACAGAGCACGAAATCCGCGCGGTAATCGCTGACTATTTCTGGGGTCGCCAAACGGGCAATCCGGAGCGGTTGGGACGTGCTTTCAATCTCGACAACGGCCAATTCGCCTATGTCCGCCGTACTAATGAGGGGGATGAGGTGATCGCCATGTCACTTGCCGACTTTGCCGCGCGGGCAGATGGCCCCCTATCCGCTCCCAACACCGGCCGCATTCTCAGCCTGGATATCGTCGGCGACCAGATGGCCTTTGTGAAATTCGAGCTCGCGGGCGAGTCACGCACTTTCATCGACTATTTCGTGCTGTACCGCGTCAATCAGCGTTGGATGATACAATCCAAGACGTCAGCCATGTTCCAGCCGACGCCCTGACGCCGCGAACCCGTCGGTCAACTTATCTCCGCCAGCGCCGCGCGCATTGTGTCCGGCAGCGGGACCGGCCGGCGGGTGTCACGGTCGACATAGACGTGCACGAAGCGCCCCTGGGCCGCGGGTTGATCCTCGCCTACCCTGAACAGGCCGATCTCGTAGCTGACCGAGGAATTGCCCAGACGTACCACGCGCAGGCCGGCCTCCACGGTTTCGGGATAGGCCAACGGCGCGAAGTAGTTGCATCCTGTCTCGACGACCAAGCCGATCACTTGACCGGCATGGATATCCAGCCCGCCCTCTTCGATCAGGAAACAGTTCACGGCCGTATCGAAGAAGCCGTAATAGGCGGCATTATTGATGTGGCCATAGATATCATTATCGGCCCAACGGGTCGGCAGGGCGCGAAAGCGCGGATAGTCGAGGCGGGCACGTTTTTCAATCACAGCACGGCCTCATAGCAGGCCTGGGCCGCCGCGAGCGTCATGGGGCGTGGATTGTTCTTCAACAGACGCTCGACCTTCATCGCGTCCTCCGCCAAGCGCGGCAAGTCATTGTGCGAAACGCCGACCTGGCTCAGACGCGTTTCGATGCCGACCACATCGGCGATTCGCTCCATCTCGGTGACCAGCGCATCGGTTGACGGCGCTGCAAGATCAAGATGGGCCGCGAGCTGTGCGTAGAGCGGCTCGGCGCTGGCGGCATTGTAGCGCAGGACCGGCGGCAGCATCAGCGAATTGGAAAGCCCGTGCGGCACATGGAAAATCCCGCCGAGCGGATAAGCAAGTGCGTGAACCGCGCCGACCGGCGCGTTGGCGAAGGCCTGACCGGTCAACAGCGCCCCCAGCAGCATGTCCTCACGCGCCTCGATGTCGCGGCCATCAAGGCAAGCACGTTCAATCGCGCCATGCAGTTTCTTCAGACCGGCCAAGGCCAACGCATCTGACACCGGATTTTTTTCGAGTGCCGAGGTATAGGCCTCAATCCCGTGCACCATGGCATCAATACCGGTCGCAGCGGTGACATGACGTGGCAGGCCGAGCGTCAGCTCGGCATCCAATACCGCCATATCCCCATAAAGAGCTGGATCATTGACGCCCATTTTCGACGTCTTGCCGACCGTGACAACCGAGATCGGCGTTACTTCTGATCCTGTGCCGGCGGTGGTTGGAATCAGGATGAGCGGCAGGCGAGACCCCGTCACCTGATTGACGCCATACATGTCGGAGAGTGGCTGGTCACTGCCAAGCAGGAGCGCGACGAGCTTGGCGGTATCCATTGACGAGCCGCCCCCAAAGCCGACGACCAGCTGCCCCCCAAACTCCCGGGCGCGTGCGGTTGCAGCCAGAACCATGTCTTCAGGCGGGTCCGCGACAACGTCGTCAATGACGAGCACCGACCGGCCGGCCGCTTCCAATCCTGCCAGCGCGCGGTCGATCAATCCGAACTGACGCACGCCCTTGTCGGTCAACAGTACAACGCGCTCGACACCGGCCATCAGCGATGCCGCGATCATCTCGAGTTTCCCGGCGCTGCCGCGACCGGCGTGAATGTGAGGAATGGTGCGGAACTGGAATGTGGCCATTTTGGACTCTCAACGCCGGATTACAGTTAACGGTATGTTTTCCATGTCCTATCGGGCCGGACTTGGCAAGGGGGCGGCTAATCGCAGTTTGACGCTCATTTTCTACGCATTTGAATTAGTTGAAGACCCTTGGTTAATTTTCGAAACACCTTGTGTTTACACGCGGTTTCGGACGCGCTGCTCATTTTGAAATACTGGCGAACAGCGTTCGAAAAACCTAGTTTGTGTGACAGCAACAAGAACAAGACTGTGTAGGTATTGAGTATGACGGTACGGGTGGACCTTATCGACGGCGGAGCCGTTGTCGAAATACGGGCCAGTGGCCAGGCGACACGCCGTGAGGCGGGCTGGGCGACCGAACGGGCGCGCGAATTGTGTCAGCGTCGCGAGGTCACGGCAATTCTCGCGGACTGCAGCGACGCCGAGCAACAGAACTCGCCGCGGCTGTCAGCGGAAATCATCGAAAATTTCCTGTTTGCGCTGGACCGGCCAATTCCAACAGCCTACATCGTCCCGCATGTCTGGGACGAATCCTACCGCGGTGCCGTCCACGGCGAGATCATCGAACTCCCTGCGCATGCACGCTTTTTCACCGATCGTGACAGTGCAGTCGACTGGCTGGCCTCGCGACCCAAAGCGCCGGCGGCGCTGAGCCAGCCCTGACGACACCAAAGAACGGCCTCACAGGTTTCCTGCGAGGCCGTTTTTCATCTCGGTCGCCGAGGCAGTTCGGCTAGTTCATAGTCGGGATGACGAAGGCCTGGTCGCCAATGTCACCCGTCGGCCAGCGCTGCGTCACCGTCTTGATCTTGGTGAAGAAACGGATGCCGTCAGTGCCGTACTGGTTGGTGTCGGTAAAGGCCGAACGTTTCCAGCCACCAAAGGAATGGTACGCCACCGGCACCGGGATTGGCACATTGATGCCGACCATGCCGACCTGGACTTTCGAGGCAAATTCACGCGCCGCCAGACCGTTTCGGGTGAAGATGGCGACGCCGTTGCCATATTGGTGTTCGGACGGCAGGTGCGCGGCTTCGTCGAGACTGTCGGCACGCACGACCTGTAGCACCGGGCCGAAGATCTCTTCCTGGTATGACGACATTGACGGCTTCACATTGTCGAACAGGCTGGGCCCGATAAAGAAGCCCTTTTCATGCCCCTGCAGCGCAAAACCGCGTCCATCGAGCAGAAGGTCGGCGCCTTCATCGACACCGGTTTGAATCCATTTTTCGATCGCGGCGCGATGGGCCGCCGAAACCACGGGGCCGTAGTGAGCGTCGCTATCAGTCGACACGCCGACACGAAGCTTGGCCGCCTCTTCCTTGATCCGGGCCACGAACTCATCGGCCGTATCCTTGCCGACCGGCACCGCAACCGGCAGCGCCATGCAGCGTTCACCGGCGGACCCAAAAGCTGCACCAAGAAAATCAGTCACGACCTGATCCATGTCGGCATCGGGCATGATAATGCCGTGGTTCTTGGCGCCACCCATGGCCTGGAAGCGCTTGCCTTCACGGGCACATGTCTGGGCGATGTAGTGGGCGATATTGGACGATCCGACAAAGGACACCGCCTTGATATCGTCATTGTGGAGCAGCGCGTCGACCGCTGTCTTGTCGCCATGCACCACTTGCAGCACACCTTCCGGCAGACCCGCTTCGATCATCAACTCGGCAAGCCGGACCGGGACTGACGGATCCTTTTCCGACGGTTTGAGGATCATCGCATTACCGGTCGCCAGCGCCATGCCCATGAACCACATCGGAATCATCGCCGGGAAGTTGAACGGCGAAATACCGGCGACGACGCCGAGCGGCTGGCGCATCGAATAGACGTCAATGCCGGTACCGGCGCTCTCGGTATACTCACCCTTGAGCAGATGCGGCGCGCCGCAGGCGAATTCAACCACTTCCAGGCCGCGGATCAGATCGCCCTTGGCGTCGGCAATGACCTTGCCATGCTCAGACGACAGAAGCTCAGCAAGACTGTCCATCTCCGCTTCGACCAACGCCTTGTAGGTCATCAACACGCGCGCCCGGCGCTGCGGGTTCGTTGCTGCCCACTTGATCTGGGCGGCCTTGGCGTCCTCAACGGCCTTTGCGACCTCGTCCACCGTCGCAAACTGGACGCGAGCCTGCACCTCACCAGTGTTGGGATTGTAAACGTCACCGAACTGACCGGACACGCCGACCGCAGCCTTGCCGTTGATGAAATGGTGGATTTCGCGTGTCATCGCTACGCTCCCGGAAAACTCGTGTGGACCCGGTCCTCACCGGAACCGGTTGCTGGCGCTGACTTAGTATGCCCACCCGCTGATGTCGAGCCGGGCGGCAGCGGGTCGCGCGGGCCCGGGCGCGCCGGAAGTGCTCCCGATGAAGCGATTGGGCGGACCCGTTCCAAGCACCTCGTCGTCACAAACCGCAAACACGCGACGGAATTCCCGGCCGACACCGTGTAACCGAAACACCAAAATGAAAGTGGATGCCATGTACCGAGCGTTTTCCGGGTTTGCCGCCCTCTTTTTCCTGGCCGGATGCGCAAGCGGGCCGAGCGGTGAGGATCAAAGGCCGCCTTCCGGTTTCAACGGCGCCGCCCGCTTGGTCGACCAAGGGCGCTACGGCGACGCCCTCCCGATCCTGCGCTGCATTGCCAAACAAGGCGAAGGGTTCGAAATTGCGCAATACTTGGCTGGCCATAGCGCGCTTGCCCTGTCCCATGACGACACCACGCCCGCCATTCTCCGCGACGAAATGCGCGTTGAGGGTTTTGACCGACTGCTGGCCGCCGGCAATGCCGGCTGGCCTGCCGCCCAAGCTGAACTCGCAGAAGCCTTCGCAGCCATCGGAACAACCGAAGCGCTGGTCGAGGCGGCGTACTGGGCCAGCATTTATCGCAGCAATCTGCGCGAGCGCACCTATGGGCTGGATCGCCTCGACGCCACCGTAGAAGCCGACATTGTGGCGCAGCTGGACGCGGACGGGCTGGCGGCGGCGCGCGGGCGATCAGGCGAATTTGCGATCACGCCCCTGCCGCGCGAAACAATGACCCCGGAATGCGCTCCGCATGTGCGGTCAGGTCGCAACAACGCCTCCGACGGCGGGCAACGTCGAGGCCGACGCGGCGGTGGCAATCGTCCGCAAGGTGGCGGTCGGGCGGGCGGGCCTGGCGGCTTGTGAGGGCAGGTGAAGGCGCGTGAGATCAGGACGCTTGGGCGAGCGCGTCATCATCCTTCCCGATCAGATCGGGACGATTATGACAGCAATCTTCAACCAGGAAATTGACCAATTCCCGCGTACCATCCGGGTTCAGCGAATAGAGCATGTAGCGGGACCGGCGTTCGGCCTTGATCAAGCCGGCGCGCTCCAGCGCCTGCAGATGACCGGTCATGGTCGACGGTGGAATGTCGAAACCCTGGGCCAGTTCACCAGCCGAGACTCGCTCGGGCGCTTGGTCGCACAGTTGACGAAACAGGGCGAGACGCACGGGGTGCGCAAGAGCGGCGAAGCCAGCGAGAGCATTGCGAGCGGTCATGCTTCCGGGTTACGGACGAAGCATGACCGCTCAATACAAGTTCGGTGAAAGTTTTGCGACAGTCCGTCCGGTCGGCAACCGATCCGGCCCGATCAGGCGAGCTTGTGGCG
Source organism: Maricaulis sp. W15 (assembly GCF_001924955.1). NCBI lineage: Bacteria > Pseudomonadati > Pseudomonadota > Alphaproteobacteria > Maricaulales > Maricaulaceae > Maricaulis > Maricaulis sp. W15. The sequence goes on from NZ_LQXG01000016.1 coordinate 126,765, forward strand.
GGTCGGGAAGACGCGGTCCATGAGCCGGCTGACCAGCCCGTAGCGCACACCGCGCGGGCGCCGCGCCGGATCACTTACCCGCGCCAATCCAGCCAAGGCCGTCGTGTCGCTGACATCCCCGACCTTGCGGAAAATCGCCGCCTCACCACCGATCTTGCTTTCAAGCACCCAACTGGGGTCATGCTCGAGCGCGTCGGCCAAGCGGGCGCAGGCACCGTGATCAGCTCCAAGCAGGACCAGAATACCGCCATCGCGCAGCCGGCCGGACACATGGCGCCAATTGGCGGCCATCGCCGGAAACCCGGTTTCCGCGCCGAACAGCGCGAGGTCGAACGGCTCGTCAGCCGCGCCGGGCCGGGCCGCAGGGCCACCACTCAAGGCGTCGGTCGGGATTGCGCGACGGTCACAAGCTGCCTGCAGGGCCTCGATTGCCCCCATGGGCGCCACCACCTGGTGATGGGCGCCGCGTTTGAGGCAAACCGCACCGAGATCGCCGCCCCCGATCTGAATGGTCCGCTGCCCCGGCGCGACAACCGTGGCAAGATAGTCAGCGACGAGATCGTCCTGGATACGGGCGCGCTTTGCAGGAAGGCGGCGGACTTCGCCGGCAGGCAGTGTCTCGGTCATCGTCATGGCGTGTTCCAATCGTGAACAAGGCGTTAACGTCTGACCGGGCCGTCGCAAGCCGCGGGCCAACTCGTAAATCTTCCGGTAACCCTGTTGGCCGCCAGGATGGAAACCGATTGCTTCGCCACCGCTCCGGGAGTTTCCTGCGGCCATGACAGAACCCGATTCTCCGCCAGCAGCAGCGGGGCCCCATATTGTCGATGAGTTGATCGAGGATCGTGCGCCGCGCCTCATCCACACGCCGCTCTGGCCACTGATCAAAACCATCGCCTACCCGATGCTGGGCTACCGACGTGCCGTAGCGATGGCGAACGCGATCGCCGACCTGTCGGGCCATGACTGTTTTGAATGGGCGTCAGACTATCTGCGCCTGCACACGCAGTGTGACGGCCTCGACCATGTTCCCGAATCCGGCCCCTGCGTGATCGTGGCCAATCATCCCGGCGGAATCGCCGACGGGATTGCACTGTGGGACAGCCTCAAGGCCCGCAGGCCGGACCTGCTCTACTTCGCGAATCGCGATGCCCTCAAGGTTTGCCCCGGCTTGGAGGAACGGATCATCCCGGTGGAATGGCGCGACCAGCACCGCAACCGCAATCAGAGCCGCGAAGTCCTGCGCCGCGCCATCGATGCCTTCAGGGCCGGCCAGTGCATTGTCCTGTTTCCGTCAGGTCGGATGTCGGAGTGGAGCTGGAAGCATTGGGGTTTGCGCGAAAAGCCCTGGCAGCCAACCGCGATCAGCCTGGCTCGAAAGTTCGACGCGCCGGTCATCCCCCTGGCCGTACGTCAGCGCATGCCCTTCCTCTATTACGCGCTCGCCCAGATCAATGAGGAGCTGAAGGACATGACGATCTTCCACGGCCTGATGGGCAAGGCCGGCGCTCGCTACCATCTCGCCTACGGACGGCCAATGCTTGTCGGCAAGGACGACGGCAGCGACGCCCATGTGACGGACATGTTCCGCGACATCTGCGAACGCATGGCCTGGGGGCGCTAGTCCGGATCGATCCGGTTGATCAGCGTGTAGTTCGAGCCTTCCGAGATGGCGTAGACGATATCGGGCCGGCCATCCCCATTCATATCGCCGACCGAGAGATTGTAGGTGTCAGAGGGGTCGTCACCGACCTCAAGCGCCTCGAACCCGTCCGGTGTCCCGAAATAGACCCGGTTGCGGACGCCGGCATTGGCAATAGCGATGTCAGTGCGGCCGTCCTGATTGAAATCACCAAGGGCGAGGCCAAATACGACATCAGTATCCGCCCCGAAACGTTCGATCTGGGTGAACCCGCCGGCGCCGTCATTCACAAAGATTACGCTTTGCGCTTCCATGCCGCCCGCGATGATATCGGGATGCCCGTCGCCTGTGACATCGCCAATCTCGACTGCCCGAATTTCCATTGCCAACTCACCTCCTAGCAAGTCGGGTACGGCAAAGCCACCTTCGGCCAAACCGCGATAAAGGACCACGCCTTCGCCACCGCGATTGGAAAAGACAAGATCGGAGCGACCGTCTGCATCGAGGTCATCGATTGCGACCTGAATGGTCTGCCACGCGCCCGGCAGTTCAATATCAGGACCGAACGCTCCGTGGCCGTCATTGAGGAAGTAGCGATTGGTTTCACCGCGCTGGACCAGGACAAGATCCTGGTCGCCATCGGCATCAAGGTCAGCAGCCGCGATACTTCTCGCCTGGGCGACCGGGCCAAGGTCTCGCCCACCGTCAAAATTGGCTCGACCGTCATTGAACAGGAGCAGGACGGGCAACAGGTCGCGCGCGACAGCCGCATCAAGGTCGCCATCACCATCGAAGTCCGCAAGCGCCGCCTCATAGCCGGTCGCTCGATCAGACCCGGCGTCGTGAGCTGAGCGGAACAAGCCCATCCCGTTGTTGAGGAACACTTCGTCCTGCTGGATCCAGTGTCGGCCATTGACCGCAAACCCATCCAGATCGCCGTCGCCATCGAGATCACCGAGATTGACCGATGCGGTCAGCGCGGTTTCCTCACCGAAGAAATTATAGGGGTGCAACCAGAAGGGAGCCTGCGCGTGCGTAACTGCCGTGAACCCGCAAACAAGACCTATAGCGATGGCGAAATATTTCATGGCTTGCCCCCCAATGGGCGCCAAGCTAGCGCCCGCAGCCATGGTGCGCCAGTTACGCTTTTGTTGGATCGGCCCCCAACGAAAAGCCCCGCCTGTTCAGAAGACGGGGCTTGATCGAATTCGGCAATTGCGGGCCGGTCAGCCTTCGCGTTCGACCATCATCTGCTTGATCTCGCCGATCGCTTCCGCCGGGTTCAGGCCCTTCGGGCAGACCTGGGCGCAATTCATGATGGTGTGGCAGCGATAGAGCTTGAAGGGGTCATTGAGCTCGTCGAGACGCTCGCCCGTGGCTTCGTCGCGGCTGTCGGCGAGCCAGCGATAGGCCTGCAGCAGGGCCGCCGGGCCCATGTATTTGTCGCCATTCCACCAATAGGACGGGCAGGCCGTGGAGCAGGAGGCGCACATGATGCACTCATAGAGCCCGTCCAGCTTTTCGCGCTGCTCGGGGCTTTGTTTCCACTCTTTCTCGGGTGCCGGCGTATCGGTCTTGAGGTAGGGCTTCACCGCCGCGTGCTGGGCGTAGAATTGCGTCAGATCCGGGACCAGATCGCGGACGACCGGCTGGTGCGGCAGCGGCGAGATGGTGATCTCGCCCTTGTACTCGTCGATGCCGGAGGTGCAGGCGATCGTGTTCCGCCCACCGATATTCATCGAACAGGAGCCGCACACGCCTTCACGGCAGGAGCGGCGGAAGGCCAGCGAGGCGTCGACATTATTCTTGATCCACAGCAGGGCATCGAGAACCATTGGCCCGCAATCATCCATGTCCACCTTGTAGGTGTCCCAGCTCGGATTCTGGTCGGTTTCCGGATTATAGCGATAGACCTTGAAGGTGCGCGTATTCTTCGCCCCGTCCGGTGTCGGATGGGTCTTGCCCTTTTTCGGGGCGGAACCTTTGGGGAGTGTCAGCTGAACCATTTGGGTCCTCGTTCAGTTCACGACGCGCTTGGCGCGCGGGATCATCAGTTTCAGGCCGGACCAGATGTCGTCAACGGCACACACTTTCACATCGACCAGGTCAATGGGCAGGGCGACGTCGCGGATCACGTCCTCCGTCATGTCGGTTTCGACTTTCGACGCCTTCTTGGGCCAGGAGACCCAGATCATGCCGTCTTGCCGGATGGATGAGCGCAGGCGCGGCAGATCGGTCTCGAACGTGGCGCGCACCTTGGTGAAGTAATGCACATAGTCGAGCTCATCGCCCGCCGCGGCCGTCGCCTGCTCACGGTCAAACACCGCCGCCACGCGCAGATCGTCATGCGCCTCGGGCAGATTCAGGAATGCCACCGCCTGCCCGTCCTTGAGGCCGAGCTTCTTTGGCAGGGGCGTGCCTGAATATCCGGCGGTTTGCGCCATGCCTAGTAAACCCGCGCCTTCGGCTTGATATACTCGATATCGTTGGACATCGTGTAGGTGTGAACCGGACGGTAGTCGATCTTCACATTGCCGGCCTCGTCGCACCAGGCCAGCGTGTGCTTCATCCACTTCTCGTCATCGCGATCGGAGAAATCCTCGCGGGCATGGGCGCCGCGGCTTTCCTCGCGATTGGCCGCACCGTTCACGGTCACCGCGGCCTGGGACAGGAGATTGTCCAGCTCGAGGGTTTCCATGAGATCGGTATTCCACACCATGGTGCGATCGGTCACGCCGATATCCGGCATTCCGGTGTAGACATTCTTGATCGCCTCAACGCCCTCGGCGAGAACCTCGCCGGTGCGGAAGACGGCGCAGTTGTTCTGCATCGAGCGCTGCATTTCCAGCCGCAGCTTGGCGGTCGGCGTGCCACCAGCGGCATTGCGATACTTGTCGAGACGATCGAGCGAAAGCTGTCCGTCAGCGGCCTTCACTTCCGGCTGGCTCGCACCGGCCTTGGTCGTCTCACCCAGACGCAGGCCGGCGGCGCGACCGAAGACGACAAGGTCAATCAGCGAGTTGGATCCGAGGCGGTTGGCGCCATGCACCGACACGCATGCCGCCTCGCCGACAGCCATCAGGCCCGGCACGACCGTATCGGCATCGCCGCCGACCTTGGTCAGGACTTCGCCGTGATAATTGGTCGGGATGCCGCCCATATTGTAGTGGACCGTCGGCAGGACCGGGATCGGCTCCTTGGTCACGTCCACACCGGCAAAGACGCGGGCGCTTTCAGAAATGCCCGGCAGACGCTCGCCCAGAATGTCCGGATCGAGATGGTCGAGATGGAGGTGGATATGGTCGCCATTGGCGCCGACACCGCGGCCCTCGCGGATTTCCATCGTCATCGAGCGTGAGACGACATCGCGAGAAGCGAGGTCTTTCGCCGATGGGGCGTAGCGCTCCATGAAGCGTTCGCCATTGGAATTGGTCAGATAACCGCCTTCACCGCGGGCACCCTCTGTGATCAGGCAGCCGGCGCCATAAATGCCGGTCGGATGGAATTGCACGAATTCCATGTCCTGGAGCGGCAGGCCTGCCCGCAGCACCATGGCATTGCCGTCACCGGTACAGGTGTGGGCCGAAGTGGCGGAGAAATAGGCGCGGCCATAGCCGCCCGTTGCCAGGACCACGGTCTGGGCACGGAAACGGTGCAGCGTACCGTCATCCAGCTTCCAGGCGGTGATGCCGCGGCAGACACCGTCATCATCCATGATCAGGTCGAGCGCGAAATACTCGATGAAGAATTCGGTCTCATTGCGCACGGACTGACCGTAAAGCGTGTGCAGGATGGCGTGGCCGGTCCGGTCGGCAGCGGCGCAGGTGCGCTGGACAGGACCTTCGCCGTAATTCTTGGTCATGCCGCCGAAGGCGCGCTGGTAGATCTTGCCATCCTCGGTGCGCGAGAAGGGCACGCCCCAATGTTCCAGCTCATAAACCGCAGCCGGCGCCTCGCGGCACAGGTATTCGATGGCGTCCTGATCGCCCAGCCAGTCCGACCCCTTGACGGTGTCATACATGTGCCAGCGCCAGTCATCCTCGCCCATATTGCCGAGCGAGGCGGAAATCCCGCCCTGGGCCGCAACCGTGTGCGAGCGGGTCGGGAAAACCTTGGTGATGCAGGCGGTCTTCAGACCGGCCTGGGAAGCGCCCAGAGCAGCGCGAAGGCCTGAGCCCCCGGCGCCGACGACGACCACGTCATAGGTGTGATCGATCCAATTGTATTCGGCCATGTCGTGCGTCCGTTAAAGCGCGAGTTTGAGCAGGGCAAAGGCTGTCACCAGCCACAGCCCCAGCGTCAGGAAAGTATTGCCCAGCATCAAAAGCGTCTTGGTGCTGTGCTTGTGGACATAGTCCTCAATGATCACCTGCATGCCGAAACGCATGTGCGACAGACCGGCGGTCAGGGTGAGCAGTGTGATGATGGCGCCGGCGGGGCTGGCGAAAAATTCGGTCGCGTTCGCCGGGGCGCCGGACTTGGCCAGCATCCAGACGAAGATCGGCGCCAGGAAGAAGAGTGCAACGGAAGTGACCCGGTGGGCGATCCAGTGGCTGGTGCCGTGACCGGAAGCTCCGAGGCCGCGAACCTTGGCGGTCGGGGTGCGGTAATCACTCATCTCAAATCCCCAGATCGAGCCAGATCAGCGCGGTCGGGATGACGGCACCGAAAATGATCAGGATGGATCGCAGGTTCGAACCCTTGGGATCATAACCCTTGCCCGCATCCCACAAGAGATGGCGCAGCCCGTTGAGCCAGTGATAGCTGACCGAATAGGTCAGGGCGATCAGGCCGAAGCGGGTAACCCAGGCCATCCAGCCCTCGAACAGGAAGGCGACGGAGCCCTCGGCTTCGAAGGCCATGAGTATGACCCAGACGCTGATCGCGACCGCGCCGATATAATTCGCCACTCCGGTGACGCGATGAAGAATGGACGACGCCATCGTCGCGTGCCAGCGCCACACTTGCAGGTGCGGCGACATCGGACGCGGATCAGACCAGTCGGAAGACATGAGGCAGCCCTTCGCTATTTTGCCCGGCACTCTTGCGTCGGGAACCCGCGCGGCAGCCCCGCCGACGCGGAAAGTCGGTGTCGGTGCAGCACAATAGGCCTGAAGTTGTCAGGGTCAACGCGCCGCGAAGCGCACCGCTGACAACATCCGGACATTTTTTCCGGTATTCGGTACGCAATCGCGTTGGCCAACAGGCCCAAGCAGCCTAGATTGCATCCAAGCCTGCAAGGATTTCACGATGAGCCAGCCCCAATCAACCGCCGTTGTAACCGGCGCCTCCACCGGTATTGGCGCGGCCTGCGCCAAACGTCTCGTCGATGAAGGCTGGCGGGTTTTCGCCGGTGTCCGCAAGGCAGAAGACGGCGAGCGCCTGAAAACGGAGCTCGGCGCCAGCCTTGTTCCCGTCATCATCGATGTCACTGACATGGCGAGCGTCAATGCGGCCGCTGTGATCGTCCGCGAGGCGCTGAACGGGGAAACCCTCAAAGGCCTGGCCAACAATGCCGGCATCGCTGTCGCAGGGCCGATGCTGGAATTGCCGATCGAGGAATTCCAGACCCAGATGGACGTCAATGTGACCGGCATTGTCCGTGTCACCCAGGCGTTCGGCCCCTTGCTCGGTGTCGATGAGAGCCTCAAAGGCGAGCCGGGCCGCATCGTGATGATGTCCTCGGTCGCCGGTGAGATGGGCGCCCCCTTCCTGGGCCCCTATGCCGCGTCCAAGCATGCCGTTGAAGGCATCAGTAAATCGCTGCGGCGCGAACTCATGCTGTACGGGATCGAGGTCATTGTGATCGGTCCGGGTGCCGTCGCCACGCCAATCTGGTCGAAGGCGGAAGAGATCGACACCACGCCCTATGAAAACAGCCCCTTCTTCGAGGCGATGACGCGGATCCAGGGCTGGATGGCCAAGAATGGTCCCGCCGGCTTTCCGCCGTCGAAAATCGCGGATCGCGTCTTCCGAGCCTTCACCGAAGCCAAGCCACGCTTTCGCTATGCGATCGTGCCGGACCGTCTGACCAATTGGTCACTGCCGAAAATCCTGCCGGAGCGGCTGGTCAACAACATGGTGGCCAAGCGCGTGGGCTTGCAGCGCAAGCCGCGCGGATAAGGTGCGCATGACGGGCTGACTTGCGAGCCATGTCGCGGCGGGCCATCCTCTGCCCAACAGGGGAGAGAACCATGCTTTTTCAACGACCCGCCCGCCTGCTCGCCGGCGCTTCGCTGCTCGCGTTGAGCCTTGCCGTGCCATCTGCCGTGACCGCGGAGATGCCTGCGCCGACTGCCAAAGCTGCAAGCCAGGCCGATGCTGCCAGCGCCAGCGCCGCATTCTCGCAGCTGATCGAGGACTTCGAAGCCTTCGAGCGCGAGAACAGCCCAGGTGCCCGCGCCCGGGATGGCGATCTGGAAGCGGCCGGCCAATGGTATGATGTCAGCGAGGCCACACTCGACACGCAGGCCGAAGCAGAAGCCGGTTTCCTCGCGCGCCTTGAAGCGATTGAACCCGAACAGCTTGATCCCAGCGAACAAATTTCCCACGCGGTGCTCGACTACATCCTGCGGTTCCGGGTCGAGCTGGCGCCGTTTGACGAAGCGCGCCAACCCTTTCAGAACGACAGCGGCTTCTTCTCCGCTCCGTCCTACGCCTCTTCGTCGACCCGACTGCGCACGATCGAGCGGGCTGACGCCTGGGTGACCCGGATCAATGCCATTCCCGACTTCTTTGACGCCAATATCGCCTGGATGCGCCGGGGACTGGCCGACGGATTTACCCAACCGCGCCTGATTGCCGAGCTGGCCGCCTCCCAAGTCGAGGCCCTGAGCGATCCGGACACCTTGCACGCGCTGCTGATCGCGCCGATCGATACCCTGCCCGAAGGCCTGCCGGCCGATGAGCGCGCCCGGGTCCGCGCCGAGGCCGAAGCTGCGATCCGGGATGCCGCCATCCCCGCCTATGAAAACCTGCTCGCCTTCTTCCGCGACGAGTACATTCCGCAGACCCGCGAAAGCCTGGGCATTTCAGAGGTCGCCGAGGGTCGCCAATATTACCAGACGCTGGTGCGCTACCACACGACGCTGGATACCTCGCCGGAGGAGGTTCATCAGCGCGGCCTCAACGAGGTTGCCCGCATCCGCTCCGAAATGGACGAGGTGATCTCGCGGACCGGTTTTGAGGGCACATTCGCCGAATTCCTGAACTTCCTGCGCACCGATCCGCAATTCTATGCCGAAACACCGGAAGAATTACTGATGCATGCCGCCTGGATATCCAAGCGGGCCGACGATGCCATGCCGCGCTTTTTCGGCCATCTTCCGCGCCTACCCTATGGCGTCCGGCCTGTGCCTGACACCATGGCGCCGACCTATACGACGGGTCGCTATTGGCCGGGCGATATCGAGAATGGTGTCGCCGGCGGCTATATGGTCAACACCTATGACCTGACCCAGCGCCCGCTCTACACATTGCCAGCCCTGACCGTGCACGAAGCGGTTCCCGGACATCACCACCAGATCTCCATTGCCGCCGAGCTGGAGGACGTCCCCGACTTCCGCCGCAACAGCTACATCACCGCCTTCGGGGAGGGTTGGGGCCTCTATACCGAGACGCTCGCGACCGATATGGGCCTGTATACAACGCCCTACGAGGAATTCGGCCGTTTGACCTACGAGATGTGGCGCGCCTGCCGGCTCGTGGTCGACACGGGCATCCATTACATGGGCTGGACCCAGGAACAGGCCGAAGCCTGCCTGCTGGAGAACTCGGCCCTGGCCCCGCACAATGTCCGCACCGAGGTTCAGCGCTATATCTCCTGGCCCGGCCAGGCGCTCGCCTATAAATCCGGCGAGTTGTTAATGCGCGACCTGCGCGCACAGGCCGAAGCCCAACTCGGCGCTGATTTTGATATCCGCGCCTTCCACGATCATCTGCTCGCCGATGGCGCCATGCCGCTCTCGGCACTGGAGGCCAAGATGCTGGCCTGGATTGACGACCAGGCGACCGCCCTCACTGCGGAGGCGGATGAATGATCGCCTTCGCCCTCACTGACGCGCTGGTCACGGTCGGCGCCATCCTCGGCATCTATCTGCTGTGGCCGCATCGCCGCGATGGCAAGGTCCGCATGATCCGTCTCGGCCTCGGTTTGGTGGGGTTTGCCGCGCTGATCGGAGCGATCCGCTTTGCCTCGGGCCAGGTCAATGAAATGGAATTGGCGCACAGCCTGGCCAGCACATTTGCAGCGGCGGCCGGCCTCCTTCTGATCTCGGTCGGCCTGATTTTGAAGGTCAATGCCGTCAAATTGGATGCCGGCATCACCCGCTATATCCGCTACGGCCTGCCCGCGACCGTCGCCTTCCTGATGTTTTTCCCGGGAACCGATCCGATCATCAGCTTCATCCCGGTGCTTGCCTTGGTCCTCGGGACCGTCGCCAGCGGCTTGCTGATCGTGAAAGGCAGGCAAACGCCCGGACTGGTCTGGCTGGCTTCCTTTGCCCTGATCGGGCTGGCTTCGGTGCTGATCGGAGGCAGCCGGATGGAAAGCACATTCGGCATCACCAATTGGCACCTCTATCACGCCATGCTGGGCATTTGGGCGGTTCTGGTCGGCGAGGCGACAAAACGGCTGATGGCGCGCTGATTGCCCGCGCCGCTTGACGATTTGCCGCCACTCCACCACTTATCCGCTCTCCATGAGCGCGCATGATGACAATCCGGCCGCTTCCGGTGCCGACACGCCGCCAACGCGGCCGGTCGAGACCGAAGCCGGGCTCGACATTCTCACCTTTGGCTGCCGGCTGAATGCCTGGGAGAGCGAGGTCATGCGCAAGCATGCCCGCGAGCAGGGGCTGACCAACACAATTCTCGTCAACACGTGCGCGGTGACCAATGAGGCCGTCCGCCAGGCCCGCCAACACATCCGCCGCGCCCGCCGCGACAATCCCGATGCCCAGATCATCGTCACCGGCTGCGCCGCCCAGGTCGATCCCGAGATGTTCGGGAACATGCCGGAAGTGAACCGCGTGATCGGCAATGATGAAAAACTGAAAGCGGAAACCTACAAGCCCGCTGATCTTCTGGGTGGAACAGAGAAGGTCCGCGTCAACGACATCATGAGCGTGACCGAGACCGCCGGCCATCTGGTCGAGGGCATGGAGGGCCGTGCCCGCGCCTATGTCCAGGTCCAGAATGGCTGCGACCACCGCTGCACCTTCTGCATCATCCCCTATGGTCGCGGCAATTCCCGGTCGGTTGGCGCCGGCGAGGTGGTCGACCAGATCAAGACTCTGGTCGACAGCGGCCACAGCGAAGTGGTGCTGACCGGTGTCGATCTGACCTCATGGGGCGATGACCTGCCCGGCAAGCCGCCATTGGGTCGTCTGGTCCAATCAATCCTCAAACACGTGCCCAACCTGCCGCGCCTGCGTCTGTCCTCGATCGATGCGATCGAGATCGACGAAGCGCTGTTCGAAGCCGTTACCAGCGAGACCCGGATCGCGCCCTATCTGCACCTCTCCCTGCAGGCCGGCGACGACATGATCCTCAAGCGCATGAAGCGCCGCCATCTGCGCGACGACGCCATCGCCCTGTGCGAACGCCTGAAGGCGGCCCGGCCCGAAATCGCCTTCGGGGCCGACATGATCGCCGGTTTCCCGACCGAGACCGAAGCCATGTTCGAGAACTCGATCCGGCTCGTGGACGAGTGTCGGCTCGCCTATCTGCATGTTTTCCCCTACTCGCCGCGCCCCGGCACACCGGCTGCGCGCATGCCGCAACTTGATCGCGCCGTGATCAAGGACCGCGCCACCCGGCTCCGTGCCAAGGCGGACGAGGCGTTGGCCGCCCATCTGGACGGCATGATCGGCCTCGAAAAAGCTGCCCTCGTTGAAAAGCCCGGTTTTGCCCGGGCCGGAAATTTCGCTGGCATCCGCATTCCGGACGCTGAATTCCCGCGCCCCGGTGCGCTTGTCGATATCGCGATATCGGGGCATGACGGGCGCGAACTGCAAGGGGTCATTACCGGATGAGCGAGAAGAAGCCCGGTTTCTTCTCCCGGCTGGCGGAGGGGCTGAAACGCTCCTCGTCCAAGCTGGGCGACAGCGTCAGTGCGATCTTCACCAAGCGCAAGCTCGACCGCGAAGCGCTGGACGAACTCGAAGACGTGCTGATCGCCGCCGATCTCGGTGCCGTGGCGGCCGCGCGGGTGACCGAGCGGTTGGCCAAGGACCGGTTCGACAAGGAAGTCACCGATGAGGAAGTCCGCGAAGCCCTGGCCGATGTGGTGGCGGAGACCCTTACTCCGCTGGAGCAGGCGCTCGACCTGAGCGGCACCAAGCCACAAGTCGTGCTCTTCGTCGGCGTCAATGGTTCCGGCAAGACCACGACGCTGGGCAAGATTGCCGTCAAGCTGAAGCGCGAAGGTCGCAACCCGGTCCTCGCCGCTGGCGACACTTTCCGCGCCGCCGCCATCGAACAGGTCACCATCTGGGGCGAACGGGCCGATGCGCCTGTCATCAAACGGGAAATCGGCGCAGACGCCGCCGGCCTCGCCTTCGATGCCATCGACCAGGCCGACCGCGACGGTCATGACGTAGTCCTGATCGATACGGCCGGCCGCCTGCAGAACAAGGCTGAGCTTATGGACGAGCTCAGGAAGGTCGTCCGCGTTATCAAGAAGCGCATGCCAGACGCGCCGCACCATGTCGTCCTCGTGCTGGACGGCACCGTCGGTTCGAACGCCGTTTCGCAGGCGCAGGCCTTCCTCGAAGCGTCCGAGGTCACCGGTGTGGTAATGACCAAGCTGGACGGCACCGCCAAAGGCGGCGCTCTCGTCCAGGTCGCCGAGAAATTCCAGCTTCCGATCCATTATATCGGGATCGGCGAAGGCGAGGCCGACCTGCAGCCCTTCTCGGCCCGCGATTTCTCGCGCGCCCTGGCCGGGCTGGACAGCTAGCGCGTGGACAGTCCGATCGCCCTTGCCACCCTGGCGATGCTGGGTTCGGCGTTGGCACACGCGATCATGACCCTGCTGACCAAACAGGCGAATGACCGGCTGGTCTTTCGCGGCCTGACCCAAGGTTTTCTTGCGGTTCTCATTCTGCCCTGGCTCCTGTTTCAACCGATCCCGCCCTGGGAGGTCTGGCGTTTCCTGCTCGCCGGCGCGGTCGTGATCTGGGCTTTCAACATGCTGCTGGTCGCCGCCTTCAACGAGGGCGAGATGAATCTCGCCTATCCGGTCATGCGCGGCGCGGCGCCGGCTCTGGCCGCGATTGCCGCCTTCGTTTTCCTGCGGGAGACCGTCTCGCTCGGCCAGATGGCGGGGCTCGGCGTTGCAACAGCGGCGCTGATCGGCTTTGCCTGGCCGGAGAAAAATGGCCGGCCCAAGCTGAAACTCATCCTTCTGGCGCTTGCCGCTGCCAGCATGACGGCCAGCTATACCGTGATCGATGCCGCCGGCGTGCGCACCTCGGGCCGGCTCTTCATCTATCTCGGCTGGTTCTTCGTCCTGTCCGGCCTGACCATCCTTCCGACAGCAATCTTCCGGCGCGGCGGTCGCTTCCTGGCAATCGCCCGGCAGGAGACCAGACCGGCCCTGATGTGCATGGGTTTCAATCTCGCCACCTACGGCCTGGCGCTTTACGCCTATGCCAACGCCCCGGTCGCGCCGATGGCGGCGCTGCGCGAACTTTCCATCGTGCTCGGGGCCATCCTGGCGGCGGTCGTGCTGAAGGAACCCTTCGGTGCACGGCGCACCGTGCTTGCAATCTGTCTTGCTGCCGGGCTCGTATTACTTCAGGTGATGTAAACCGCAAACGGAGTACCGACCTTGGCCCAGACCCAGAAAACGTCCGAGCAGAGCTCGCGCCTCCTGATCGAAGCCGGCCCCATCGGGGTCTGGATCGTCGTCTATAATGTCGCGCGCATGTTTGCCGCCGACCAAGCCATCTATATCGGCACCGGCGCCTACATGCTCGCCGCGACCATCGCCCTGGTGATGTCGATCCGGATTGAGAAGCGCATTCCACCAATGTTGGTGATGACCACAATCATCGTGCTGGGCCTCGGAGCGATCGGAATAGTCCTGCAAGATCCGATTTTCATTTACGCCAAGCCCACCATCATCAACCTGTTTCTGTCGTTCATGATTTTCACGAGCATGGCGTTTGGCGTGAATGTCTGGAAGCTGTTTTTCAAACACATTTTTCAACTTCCAGATCATGTCTGGACCATCTACGCGATCCGCTGGGGCTTGTGGTTCCAATTCCTCGCATTCCTGAACGAATTGATGTGGCGTCACATCACCGATTCGACCGTCCCCGAGAGCGCGCGCTGGTTTTCGGGGCTGATTCTCTCAGAAAATTTTTGGGCAAATGCAAAACTGGGGGTCATCGGCCTGTCAGTTATTTTCATGGCTGCGCAGTTCCCATTGCTAATGAAATATCAGCGTCCTGTGGACGGCAACGACGACGCCTGAGTCCGACACTCCGTGTTCGGACATTTGTCATTTTCGCGTTATAAATCCGCCCTAGGATAAATTCCCGAACAGCCGGGGGCAGGCATGGCGCACGACAAGCACGACACCAAAGGCTTCGACCTGTCAGACTCGCCGGGACACCTGCTCCACCGGTCCCAGCAATTTGCCGCGGAACGCTTCACCAAGGCGATGGCCGGGGCCAAGCTGACACAGCGTCAATTCGCCGTCCTGCACGCCACCGCGCAGGAAGAGGGCCTGACCCAGACCCAGCTGGTCAAATCGACCGGGATCGATCGCTCCACCCTGGCCGAACTGGTCGCGCGCATGGTCAAGAACGGCCTGCTCGAGCGCGAAAAACTGGCCGACGACGCCCGCGCCAACGCCGTCAAGCTGACCGAAAGCGGCCGCGCCCTGTTGGAGGCCGCAACGCTGGGCGCCATGGAGGCCGACAAGGCCATTCTGTCAGCCTTGCCCAAGAACAAACGCGCCAGTTTCATCGAGACCCTGCGCCGGATCGCCGAAACGCTTGAAAAGGGCGAGGAAGCAGCCAAGCAGGCCAAGCTGATTGCCAAGGAAAAGAAGAAGAAGGCCAAGAAGAAGGCCAAGGAAAAAGCCAAGGCCAAGGCGAAAAAGGCCGAAAAGAAGGGCAAGAAATCCAAGAAACACCGGGCCGACGCCCCCGACACCGCAACCGCCTAGTCGCGCAAGGCCCGGTCAATGGCCGGATAGATCGTCTGGCGCAGCGCATCGGCTGTCAGCGGACCCGGCCAGCGCGCCAGGATTTGCCCGTCCAGGATAACCAGCGTCTCCGGCGCGCCAACGACCCCCAGCGCGATGACGGACAGATTGTCCCGGTCCTGCATCACTGCGTGGAACGGGTCACCGAGATCATCAAGGAATTGGTTGGCATCGTCCGCACTGTCGCGCCAGTTTAGGCCGTAGATCGCAATCCCCTCGCTGCGTAGCGCCATCAGGACAGGATGTTCGGCATGACAGGGGGCGCACCAGCTCCCCCAGACATTGAGCAGCCAAGGCCCATCAATCGCTGCCGGATCGAAAGCCTGGCGCCCAGCCAGTTCGGTCATTTCAAGATTTGGCAAGGGAGTCGGCGGCGGCGCGTGGTCAACGAGGAAATAGCGCCAGCCAATTGTTCCGGCCAAACCGACAACCGCGATCCAGGCCGCAATCCGGACACCCCGGATCATGCCTCGTCTTCCTCGATCCGGCGCAAGGCGTCGCGCGCAGCCTTGCGTTCGAGCAGGGCATGGACGACCAGCGCGCCAATCACCAGCGCCGAAACCGCCCAGGTCGGCCAGACAAAGGCGGCATAACCGCCCATGGCAAGAAACTCACTCATGACACAGCTTCCTCACGCTGCCGGGCGACATGGTCCCTCCGACGTTGCAGGGCGCGGACCCGCCGACGCAGGGTTTGACTGCGCAGCCGGTAGAGGATCAGCCAGCCGGCCAGACAGGTATAGGCCAGCGCCATGATGGCGAGTGGCCAGAGCTGGCTGGAATGGATGGTCGGCCCGTCGAGCCGGATCACCGAGGCCGGCTGGTGCAGGCTCGACCACCAGTCGACAGAGAACTTCACGATCACCAGATTGAGGATGCCCGCCATGGCGAGGATGGCGCCGGTTCGGGCCGCCTGCTGGGCGTCGTCGAGCGCCGCCCGCAGAGCCATATAACCGAGGTAGACCAGGAGCAGGACGAGGACCGAGGTCATGCGCGCATCCCACTCCCACCAGGTCCCCCACATCGGCTTGCCCCAGAGCGAGCCGGTAAAGAGCGCCAGAATGGTGAACGCGGCCCCGATCGGCGCAATCACTTCAGCTGCCGTGTCGGCCAGCGCATGGCGCCAGACGAAATAGACAAAGCTGGCAACCGCCAGCGCCGCATAAAGTGCCATCGCCATATAAGCCGCCGGCACATGCACATACATGATCCGGATGGTCTCGCCCTGCTGATAGTCCGGCGGCGAGTTGAAGAAGGCCAGCCAGACACCAACGCCGAACAAGACAAGCGCCAACGCCCCGAAGATCGGGATCAGGATACGAGCCAGCTGGTCAAAACGCTGGGGGTTGGAGAAGTAGGACAGCATGGCACCGGCTTAATCAGTCTGCTCGCACCCGACAAGCGCCACAGTGCCGCACATCAGTGCATGTTGGCGACCCAAAGCGGCAACAGGGTCCCCACCGAACCAGGCGCGAAACGGCTCAGCGAGAAACTCGCGAAAGACCGATTGCGGGACCGTGAGCGCATAGGGGCCTTCTGCGTATCCCCCAAGACCATAAGAACCACTCCAGAAAGTGAGGCCCCCAAATACCTCGATTTCTGTTGAAGGCGCGAAGGTTGGGGGTGACATGAATGTGGTAGCGGTGCGTATCCGGTCAGCAACACCACCATGCCGGCCACGCACCATTTTCTGGCGTTCAAGATCGGTCGCAATGGCCTCATTGATCGCGGCGATGGCCGGATCGAGACTCTCAGGGGCAAACAGGGTTTCGAACTCGATCAATCGACCGGTGCCACGATTCCATAGTTCGGCCGCACGCCACATTTCGCCGTGCGCGCCCCCCTGATAGAGGAATTCGGTCCGCAAAACCGACATGACTTCTGGAGTTGATGAGATCAACGCCCATTCGACATCATATCGCTCGACATTGCCCTCATTGATTTCGCGCCCAGCCGACAGGATCTCACGCGCCCGACGCTGCATGGCGTCGAGAACATCGCGGTCAAGAGCGATCTGCGGATCAATATTCGCAGTCGCCTCATAGCCGGGCTCATGCAGGGTGAATTCGAGCTCACTATCCGCGTCTGAATCAGCTGGTTCTGAAACCATCAAAGCCAGACCGAACAACACAACAGCAAGTTCGTTCAAAGTCATTCCTCCAAGCCGACGCCGTCCCAAGAGCTAAGCCAAGCGACTGCGCAATGCAGCCGCAATCCCGAAGGGTGCCAGTGCCGTTGCCCCCAGCGAAACAGCCAGGGTCAGCAGCAGATTGGCCAACGCTCGCTCATCGCCCTCGAAAGCGGCGCGCCCGGCTCCGGCGGCAAAAATCAGCACCGGCACCATCATCGGCGTGGCGATCAGCGCAATCAGAAGTCCGCTGCGGCGGATCCCGGCGGCCAGGGCCCCGGCGAAGCCCGCGATCAGCGACAGCGCCGGGATAGCGGCGAGCAAGGCCAGTGCACCCACAGCGGCAGGGGCAACAGGAACCCCGTACATCAAGGCACCGACAAGACCGATGACCGGCAGGGGCCACAAGGTCGCGGCGGCCTGCCCCATCACCTTGGCCAGGACCAGCCAGGACGGGGTCACGCCGCTGAGCAGATAGAGCTCGGCGGTACCATCGCCATGATCATCGCCGAACAGACGGTCGGCGGATTGCAGGACCGAGAGCAGGGCCGCAAAGCCCATAATGCCCGGACCGATCGCCGCCAGAAGGTCCGGTGCGGGGCCGATGGCCAAGGGGGCCAGTGTGATCGCGGCAAGGAAGAAGGCTGCCGGACCGGCAGCACCGCCACCGCCGGCCCAGGCCAGGCGCGCTTCCCGCACAAAGACAGCTCCCAGGGCACTCATCGGTGCGCTCCCAGATCGATCCGCTTGGCGTCGGGCCAATCGAGTGTCTGATGGGTCGCGGCAATAACACTGCCGCCGCGCGACCGGTGCCAGGCGACCAGTTCGGCCAGTCGCGCCCGTCCACCGCCATCAAGCGGGCCCGCCGGCTCGTCGAGCAGCCATATGGGCCGGTTCATCAGCGCCACCCGGACCAGAGCCGTGCGCCGTTGTTGACCGCGCGACAAGCGTCCGGCGGGGCGATCGATCAGGTTCTCAATTGCCATAGCGCGCATGACAGGGAGGATCGCCTTGCGCGATTGCCCGACCATGTCGGCCCAAAAACGCAGCGCCTGGCGCGGCGTCTCGCCCGGTTTCAGCCCGTCGGCATGGCCCAGCCAGGCCAGTGCCTCGGCGGCGGCGACGGCCGGTGCATGACTACCGATATCAATCGTGCCGGCCTCGGGCCGGATAAAACCGGCGATGGCGCGCAGCAATGTCGTCTTGCCGGTACCATTGGGGCCACTCATCAACACAGCCTCGCCGGGCGCAAGCTCAAGGTCGAAATCGCGCACCAGCATGACCTCGCCCCGCGCCAGGGACAGACCGGAAATACGAAGCGTTTCCGGGCGCAGCGCGGGCATGTCAGGGAAATTCAGGGTCTCGGTCTGCATGGCTTTGCATGTCGCCTGACAGCGCCCCATCCGTCAACGCACGGAACGCCGCATTGCAGCAAACCGAATGTCCGGCTAAAACCCGCCAAAACATGTGGCCGTAAACTGCGGCCCACCTCCCCACCGGGTATTTTACCCCTGACCCCATGAGGACGACGCATATGGCCTCTCTCGACAGTTTTTCCTGTAAACGCACCCTCACCGCCGCCGGTGAGACCTATGCCTATTATGACCTGAAGGTCGCCGAGGCGAATGGCTTGGCCGGGGTTTCCCGCCTGCCGGGCTCGCTGAAAGTGCTCCTGGAAAACCTGCTGCGCTTTGAAGACGGCAAGACTGTCACCAAGGCCGATATCGAGGCGATGGCTGAATGGCTGACGACCCGCAAGTCGACCCATGAGATTGCCTACCGTCCGGCCCGCGTGGTCATGCAGGACTTCACTGGCGTGCCGGCCGTCGTCGACCTTGCTGCCATGCGCGATGCCGCCACCAAGCTTGGCGCCGACCCGGACCGTATCAACCCGCAAGTCCCGGTCGACCTGGTCATCGACCACTCGGTCATGGTCGACAATTTCGGCCAAGCCAACAGCTTCGCGAAAAATGTCGAGCGCGAATATGAGCGTAATGGCGAGCGCTACAAATTCCTGAAATGGGGCGCCAAGGCGTTTGATAATTTCCGCGTCGTCCCGCCGGGCACGGGCATCATCCACCAGGTCAATCTGGAAAACCTGGCCCAGGCCGTGTGGACCAAGGAAGAAAACGGCGAGACCATCGCCTATCCGGATACCTGCGTCGGCACGGACAGCCATACCACCATGATCAACGGCCTCGCCGTTCTGGGTTGGGGTGTCGGTGGCATCGAAGCGGAAGCAGCCATGCTCGGCCAGCCGGTCTCCATGCTGATCCCCGAAGTGATCGGCTTCGAGCTGACCGGCAAGATGCCGGAAGGCGCGACCGCGACCGACCTCGTCCTGAAGGTCGTGGAAATGCTGCGCAAAAAAGGCGTGGTCGGCAAATTCGTGGAATTCTACGGCACCGGCCTTGATCACCTGTCGCTGGAAGACGAAGCCACCATCGCCAACATGGCGCCGGAATACGGCGCCACCTGCGGCTTTTTCCCGGTCGACAACGAAACCCTCGCCTATCTCACCGCCACCGGCCGCGACGACAAGCGCGTCGCGCTCGTGGAAGCCTACTCCAAGGCCCAAGGCATGTTCCGTCCGGAATACGATGCCGACCCGGTCTTCACCGACACGCTGCATCTCGACATGTCGACGGTGGTTCCGGCCGTGTCCGGTCCGAAGCGCCCGCAAGACTGGATTGAACTGTCCAACGCTGCCGCCGGCTTCGCGCGCATCATGGAAAGCGAGTACGGCAAGGGCGACGAGCTGGACAAGTCGGCTCCAGTCGAGGGCGAAGACTATCGGTTCACCAATGGCGATGTCGCGATTGCGGCCATCACCTCGTGTACCAACACATCAAACCCGTCCGTCATGCTCGGCGCCGGCCTTCTGGCCCGCAATGCCGTGGCCAAGGGTCTGAAAACCAAGCCCTGGGTGAAGACCTCGCTGGCTCCGGGTTCGCAGGTTGTGACCGACTATCTGCTGCGGGCCGGCCTGAATGATGATCTCGACGCGCTCGGCTTCGATCTTGTCGGCTATGGCTGCACCACCTGTATCGGTAATTCCGGCCCGCTGCCGCCGGCCATCTCCAAGACGATCAATGAGAACGACCTCGTTGCGACCTCGGTCCTGTCGGGCAACCGCAATTTCGAAGGCCGGATCTCGCCGGACGTGCGTGCCAACTATCTGGCCTCGCCGCCGCTGGTCGTCGCCTACGCCCTGGCTGGCTCGATGAAGGTCAATCTGGTCACCGACCCGCTGGGCCAGGACCAGGACGGCAATGACGTCTATCTCAAGGACATCTGGCCGAGCTCGGCCGAGATCGCCGAAGTCGTTCGCACCTCGGTCACCCCGGACATGTTCGCCAAACGCTATGCCGACGTATTCAAGGGCGATGACGCCTGGGGCGGTATCGAGGTTTCCGGCGGCCTGACCTATGCCTGGGACCACACCTCGACCTATGTTCAAAACCCGCCCTATTTCGAAGGCATGACGATGGATCCGGAAAGCCCGGGCGATGTCATCAACGCCAAGATCATGGGTCTGTTCGGCGACTCGATCACGACCGACCACATCTCGCCGGCTGGTTCGATCAAGGCCGACAGCCCGGCCGGTCGTTATCTGCAGGAACGCCAGGTGCCGGTGCTGGAGTTCAACTCCTACGGCTCGCGCCGCGGCAATCATGAAGTGATGATGCGCGGCACGTTCGCCAATATCCGCATCAAGAACAAGATGCTGGACGGTGTCGAAGGTGGTTACACGCTCAAAGACGGCAAGCAGGTCGATATCTTTGACGCCTGCATGGAGCACCAGGCGGCCGGCACACCGCTGGTCGTGTTTGGCGGCAAGGAATACGGTACCGGCTCGTCGCGTGACTGGGCGGCCAAAGGCACCCGCCTTCTCGGCGTCAAAGCCGTGATCGCCGAGAGCTTCGAGCGCATCCACCGCTCCAACCTGATCGGCATGGGCGTCCTGCCCCTGCAGTTCGAGGATGGCGGCAGCTGGGAAGCCCTGGGTATGACCGGCGACGAAACGGTTACGATCAAGGGCATTGAAAGCCTTGAGCCGCGCGCCGTGATGACGGTCGAGATCACCTTCCCGGACGGCACGGTGAAAACCGCTCCGGCCCGCGCCCGGATCGATACCGAGAACGAGCTGGAATATTTCCGCCATGGCGGCATCCTGCACTACGTGCTGCGCAACCTCGCAGCGTCGTAAGGCACCAGTCATCATGCTCCCGCCCGCGTCACGGCCATTTGATTGGATGATGCGGGCGGGCATGCTTATCTAAATGCCATGAAATGGCTCCCCACCCTCGTCCTGCCCCTCCTTTGCTGGCTTGCCCTGCCGGTTGCAGGCTGGTCGCAAGACGACCAAGCGCCAGCTGACGAACGACCGGTCCTGGTCGAGCTGTTCACCAGCCAGGGCTGCGGGCTGTGTCCGGAAGCCAACCGCTATCTCGGGGAACTCGACCAGCGCGCCAATGTTTTCGTGCTCGCCTATGCGGTGTCCTACTGGGACATGTATGGCTGGACCGACACCTATGCCCGCCCGGAATATGTCCAGCGTCAACGCACCTATCTGCCGCGCCTCGACGTGCCGCGCCTCTATACGCCGCATTTCGTGGTCGATGGCGTCACCGACTCGCCAGGCTGGGAGCAGGACGCCGTTGCCGAAGCCGTCAGCGCCCGATTGTCCGCCATGCCTGACAGCCCGGTCATCAGCGTCGCCGACGGGCCTTTCGGCTCATTCCGTGTGACCCTTGATGGCGCAGCACCCGAAGAAGATCTCGACGTCTGGCTGATCGCCTATGCACCGGGCTGGGCCACGGTCGAAGTCGGGGCCGGCGAAAACGAAGGCTTGAACATGCTCCACTACAACATGGTCAAGAGCCTGACATATCTGGGAAATTGGTCCGGCGGGCCGGCCAGTTTCACCGGTGAAAGCTTCCGCCGCTATGGCACGGTCGCCATCGTTCAGGGCGCCAATGGCGGCCCGGTTTACGGCTATGCCCGCGTCGCGCCCAGCGACAGCGCGCCCCGCTAACGCGGCGCAACTTGC
This sequence comes from Maricaulis sp. W15, assembly GCF_001924955.1. NCBI lineage: Bacteria > Pseudomonadati > Pseudomonadota > Alphaproteobacteria > Maricaulales > Maricaulaceae > Maricaulis > Maricaulis sp. W15. The sequence goes on from NZ_LQXG01000016.1 coordinate 148,806, forward strand.
AGCTTGAACATCCGGCAGATCACCCCCTAGAGTTACGGCGACTTGGGGGAGTTGTGTGATGTTGTTACGCGTCTTCATCGGAGCCGTCCTGGCTCTGGTTTCATCGATCAGTGCGCTTTGGCTGTACGGCCAAATCAGGCCTTCAGAAACGGCACAATCAAATCCGGCGTTGACCGAGCCCATCCGCTTCGCGCCGTCGGTCGAACCGGAAATCACATTCCAGCCCCGACCTGATTTTGTGCGGGTTGTGGACGTGCCATCGCCGGATGAGGTCGACAAGCCCGCTCAAAACGGGCTGAGGCCGGTATTGTTTGATTATCAGTCCCAGGCTCGCGCCCGTTCGATGGCGCATTATTACAGGCAGGTTTTCGATGCGACGACGCAAGCGGGTGCGACCGGCCTGTCGCAGGTTTTCATTCCATTTGACCCCACGACCCAAACTGTTGCCTTGCACAGCGTCTTGCTCCTTCGCGACGAAGAAGCCCTGGATGTCACTCATGAGGTCCGCGTCGAATTCGTGCGCCCGGATGGCGCGGTCCAAACGCGTATCTTCAATGGCAGTGTGACGGGTCTGGTCCGCGTGCCGGGGACCCGGTCCGGCGACCGGCTCGATGTTGAATACTCCATCACTGATCATTCGACCGTGACCGGTTTTCGTCACTCCCAGGTGATCAATCTCGGCCCTCCGGTCGATCAATTCATGCAAGTCCATTTGCGCTCCGCCTGGCGAGGCGATCCACCGCAGCACGTGACATTCGGTGGCGCACCGGAAATGACGGAAATCCGGGAAGGCGATTATTCCGTCCTGGAATTCGGGCCTGATGTCCTGCCGGCAACCGAGACGGAGTTTCTGACTCCGCATTGGCGCTTTCCGCAACCCCTCTTTCTCGCGTCACAGTTCGAGAGCTGGCACGAAGTTGCCAGCTGGGGGGAGAGCTTCTATCGACCTGTGGAAGATCCGTTGATCGCGGAGCTGGCGCAGACAATCCAGGCGGAGCACGAGGACGATGAGGCGCGCATCCTCGCGGCCTTGCGGCACGTGCAAAACGAGATCAGCTATTTTGCCATTCTCCTCGGTGAGGGAGGCTATCGTCCAGTCCACCCGGCGGAAACGCTACGCTTCTCCGAAGGGGACTGCAAAGCCAAGGCATTGCTCTTGATTTCGCTCCTGGATGCGATGGGAATCGAAGCCCGGGCCGCCTTCGTCCATACAGAGACGGGTCGTGGAATTGACAAGCTTCCGCCGACACCGTTCGCCTTCAATCATGTCATCGTCGAAGTCAGTCATGGCAATCGCCGCCATTTGGTCGATCCGACCGACATTGAACGATCAGGCGGCCTGCGGGAGCAGGCCCGGCAAGATTGGGGATTTGCGCTCGTCGCTGACGCGGGCCGAGGCGCGCTCGAACGCATAAGCATTCGCCCATCCCGCATGCCATTGGCTGACATTGATGAGCAGTATTCCATCACCAGTGCCGAACGGGATGATCATCGCGCGGTGCTGCGGACGCGCTGGACCTATCGCGGCGAAATGGCTGACGCCATTCGGCAGGAAATTCGCATGAACGGCATGGATGCAGCGCTCGCAAATTATGAGCGCTTCTACGCCAGTCGCTCTGATGGCCTGACCATGATCGGGGGAGCCGAACTTGCCGACGATCCGGAGACCGGACACCTCATCTACACGGCAGAGATGCAACTTGACCTGTTCGACTTCAGTCATCCGGACTCGGAAATGCCGAGCTATATTTTTATCGCACACGGGGCCTCGCGTGCGATCCTGGGCGCGCCGCTCGAAGCGCGCGAAAACCCGCTCGCCCTACCCTATCCTTACGACTTCCGGCACCGCATCACGCTGAACCTGCCCGAAGGGTCCTCGCACTGGATTCCCGATGATCCGAGCTATCGCCAGTACATGAATGATCTGACAGTCGAAAACGACGCATTCGAGCTCACCGACAGCCGGGATTTCACCGAAAATCGCGTTGTCCTGACCGCCCGGACTCGCATCCTGGAACCGGAGATATTGCCGGACCTGTTCACACGTGTCGAAAATGACCTGCAGGGTTCGGATCCGATGTCCTATGTCGTGATCGGCGAACAAATAAATATGCAGGTCGACCCCGGGCGAATGCAAAACCTGCTGATACCCAGCCACGCGCCCGCCCTGCCCGAGTACACGACAATCCGCTAACGCGGGGCGCGCTTGGCCAGGATGCGCTGCAGGGTGCGGCGGTGCATGTTCAGACGGCGGGCGGTTTCCGAGACATTGTGATCACACAACTCGAAAACCCGCTGGATATGCTCCCAGCGGACACGGTCGGCGGACATCGGGTTTTCCGGCGGTTCCGGCTTGTCTTCCGGATGCGCCAACAAGGCCTTGATGATGTCGTCGGCATCGGCGGGTTTGGAGAGATAGTCGACGGCACCGGCTTTGACCGCGGCGACAGCCGTCGCGATATTGCCATAGCCGGTCAGCATCACGACCCGGCAATCAGCCCGCGAGGCGTGCAGCGCCTTGACCACATCCAGCCCGTCACCATCCTGCAGACGCAGATCGAGGACCGCGAAAGCCGGCGGATTAGATTTTGCGACCTCCTTGGCTTCGTCGACCGTGGCAACCGCCGACACAACAAAGCCGCGCCCCGTCATCGCGCGGCCGAGCCGCGTACGGAAGGGCGCATCGTCGTCCAGGATGAGTAGGGATTTGTCCTCGGGAAGTTCGTAATCGATCTCGCTCACGCGTCGGTCCTCGCGAATTCTTTGTCTTGTCTGATATCTAACCCAGTGCGGGCGGCGCCTCTACCCGTTTGCGCGGCCAACGGATGGCGACGACGGCCCCACCCGGCGCCGGCGCATTGTCAAAACGCACCACACCGCCGCTTTTCTCGATCATCGTCTTGGCAATGAACACACCCAGCCCGAGACCACCCTGCCCCGGCGTTCCCGAGCGGGTCGTGACATAGGGCTCACCGATCTTGGACAGGATGTCAGAGGTAAAGCCCGGCCCGTCATCGATCACCCGCACATAGATATTGGTACGGTCCCAACGCCCTTCCACGACAACGCGCGAGACGGCAAAATCGACGGAGTTCTCGATGAAATTGCCGATCCCGTAGAGCAGTTCCGGGATACGCCGGAGAACCGGGGCCTCCCCGTCACTCGCGCCCGACAGCTCGACCGTAACCACCGGCCCCAACCCGCGCAACGGCACGCTGGCCTCCTCCAGGGCAGCAACAAATTCGATCCGGTCATGGCGCACATCGGACGCCTCCTGCACCTCGCCAAGCCGCTTCAGTATGTCGCGGCAGCGCCGGGCCTGGGTCACCAGCAATTCGGCATCATCGCTCAACGACGTCCCGGCCTCGATCTCGCGCAGCATTTCTTTCGCGGTCAATTGGATAGTCGCCAGGGGTGTTCCGAGTTCGTGCGCCGCTGCCGCCGACAGGGCGCCCAGGGCCGACAGGCGCTGTTCTCGCGACAGCACGCTCTGGGTGGCCGCCAATGCCGTCGCCATGCGTTTGCCTTCATGGCTCACCCGCCAGGAATAGACCGCCGTAAAAGCCACGGAGATGAAGATCGCCGCCCACAGACCGAACACATACATGCCGGGCAGGTCGAGCGCTGCACCGCCATACCAGGGGAGCGGCAAGCTCCACGTCCACATCGCGCCGGTGCCCGCCAGGGCAATGCCGGCGATCCCGCCCGACCAGCGCGGCGGCAATGCCGCAACCGCGATGATGATCGGCGCGGCGAGCATCACGATGAATGGATTTTGCAGCCCGCCAGTCAGCATCAACAGGGCGCTCATTTGCAGAACGTCAAACCCCAGCTGGGCGAAGGCTTCCCAGTCACGGGCAAATTTCTGCGGCGGCACGGCCAAGGTGAGCCAGGTATTGACCAGGGCGCTGAGTGCAATCAGCCCGAGGCAAAAGCCGATCGGCAATTCGAAACCGGCGAGGAAATGCACGACAAGGATGGTCACTGACTGACCGCCAACCGCCAGCCAGCGCAGCATCACCAGGGTGCGCAACCGCAAACGGCCAAAGACCGGTGTCAGGTGGGCATCGCCGCCATACGGGTCCCAGTCACTCTCACTCATGAACTGCCTCCCTCATGGATCAGGCCGCCCGGCGGCGTGACCGCGCCCGGTGATGGACAGGCGGCAGGCTTGCCCCTACCTTCGCACTCGCAGCAATCCGACGTATACTGGGTAACATGCTTCGTCGGCGTCCGAACAGCTCGGACGAACCCGCCAAGGAGTGAGAATGCCGCGTTCCATGCTCTGGCTGCTGATCGCAGCGCCGACCATCGTCCTGATCATTGTCTTCAGCGTTCTCCTGTCACAAGGCGGAGAACGTCAGGAGCGCCGTGCCGAGGTCCGCACCAGCGGTGAAGCGCTGGTTGGCGGCCCGTTTGAGCTGGTCGACCACACGGGCGCGACGGTGACGCAGGATAGCTATGCCGGCAAGGCCATGCTGATCTATTTCGGCTACACCTATTGCCCGGACATCTGCCCGTTCTCGCTGCAGGTGATGGCGGCGGCGATGGACCAGCTCGACGCCGATGAACGCGCTCGCATCCAGCCGATCCTGATCACGGTCGATGCCGAGCGTGACACCCATGAGCAAATGGCCAGCTATGTCAGCTCACCGGCCTTCCCGGACGGGCTTGTCGGCCTGACCGGTAATGAGGACCAGATCGCCGCGGTCGCCCGCGCCTATCGTGTTGTCTATCAGCGCGCCGAGGATGATGGCAGCGGCGATTATCTGATGGACCACAGCTCGATCATCTACCTGATGGACAATGACGGCAGATTTGTCGACGTCTTCTCGTCCAATATCGATCCGCGCGACCTCGCGCAACGCCTGCAAGACTTCCTTGAGGATAATCCCGGATAGTCGTCCGGAACAGTGTCGGCCTTCGGCGCCGACGCGAGGAGACCGCATGCTTTACAGCGTCTATGAATTCAACCGCATGGCGATGACGCCCTGGCGCGCCGCCGCCAATGCCACGCGTCAGATGATGCGCTCACCCATGAATCCGATGGGCGACACGATGGCCGGCCGGACCATGGCCGCGGCCGCCGAGCTGTTTGAATCCGTGACCCGCCGCTACGCCAAACCCGAATGGATGATCGAGCACACCGAAATCAACGGCCAATGCGTGGGTGTTTCGGAACACGTCGTCTGGAGCAAGCCATGGTGCTCGCTTTTGCATTTCGAGCGCGACCATGACGCCCTGATCGCCGCCCGCGGCGATACACCGGACCGCAAAGTCCTGTTCGTGGCACCGATGTCGGGCCACTATGCGACCCTGCTGCGCGGCACGGTGGAAGCTTTCCTGCCGGACAGCGAGGTCTACATCACCGATTGGCAGGACGCCCGCATGGTGCCGCTCACAGACGGTCGTTTCGACCTCGATGAGTTCACCTCCTATATCCGCGAAATGATTGCCGTACTGGGTCCTGATGTGCACGTGGTGGCGGTTTGCCAGCCGGGACCGCCAACGCTGGCCGCGATTGCCATGATGGCCGAGGATGACGACTCGTCCCGCCCGGCATCGATGACCTTCATGGGGTCGCCGATCGACACCCGCCTCTCGCCGACAGTGCCCAACAAGCTGGCCGAGGAAAAGCCGTTCGACTGGTTCGCCGGAAATCTCATCCACACGGTGCCGGCCCCTAATCCGGGCGCTTTCCGCCGTGTTTATCCGGGCTTCCTGCAACTCGCCGGCTTCATGAACATGAATCTGGACCGCCATGTCGACGCACACTGGAACTTCTTCACCCAGCTGGTCGAGGGCGATGGTGACAGCACCGACAAGCACCGAACATTCTATGACGAGTACCTCGCCGTGATGGACCTGTCGGAAGAGTTCTACCTGCAGACGATCACCGATGTCTTCCAGGAGCACAAGCTGGCCCGCGGCGAACAGATGCATCGCGACCGCAAGGTCAGCCCGTCAGCGATCCGGGACATCGCCCTTCTCACCGTGGAAGGTGAGAATGACGATATTTCCGGCATCGGGCAGACCCAGGCCGCTCACACGCTGTGCGACAAACTGCCGGAAAACCTGCAATCCGACTGGATTCAGCCGGATGTCGGCCATTACGGCGTTTTCAACGGCCGCCGGTTCCGTGAACAGATTGCGCCGCGCATGAAGACATTCATGGATGAGACCGGTCAGGCTGCGCTCGACGCGCGCTGAGGCCACATCAGTCCGGAAACGAAAAAGGCGCCACCCCGACAGGTGGCGCCTTCTTCATGTCAGCGGCCCTGCGGATCAGGGCGCGTCAGATGTAAAGCTCAGACCAAGAGCCTCGAACTCGAACGTACCTGTTTCGATGTCCTGCAGCATCCCGCCGATGCTCAACGGGGCCGGCGGCGTCATGTCGATGGTCAGGCTGCCGCCCTGATTGATGAAATTCGTCAGTGCCGTCGAAAACTCGGCCAGGACGGGTCGCGGGATTTCCGGCGGCGCCTGCATCAGGCCCATGCCGACCATGGCACCAGCCTGGATGCGCAGATCATCCTTGGAAATGCCTTGGACCGCGGCGCCGGCATCGAGCGCCCGATCAAGGATCGAAAGATCGACAATCCGCATCGAGAGATTATTAACCAGCAGCGGCGCCATGAGTTGCACGACGGCGTCCATCTCGGGGCCTTCGGCGCCTTCGCTTTCGCGAAGTGCCTCCATCGCGACCGGCAGGTTGGCGAGATAGGCATCATAGCCGGAAATGTCCTGGCCCATTTCGAGCCGCAAGCCGTCGGTCAACTCGATGTAATTGTCTCCCGTGGTGTAGGCCCGGCCGGTATCCTCATCATAGATCGAGCTGGCGACCATCCGCAGCTCCAGCTGCTCATAGCCCAGCATGCCCAGGCCCATGGCCAGTTGCGCACCGGCAGGCTTGGAAGGGTCCGGGATCAACATCGCCGAACCGAGTTCCGCCGTGCTGGTGATCCGCGAACCCTGCCGATCCATTGCCGCCGTCAGATAGTCCATCGAGAAATGAACGCCGGCCGCATCAACCAGGATGTCACGCATTGCAAAGCGGTCATACAGGTCCAGCGGCGCGAAGACGGCGCTCTGGTAGTAGGCCTCCATGACCGCGCTTTCATCGGCCCCGGCGGCGGCAGCATCAATCATGTCCGCATAGGCCTCGGTCTGGAAGCCCAGCAATGAGACCTCACCTATGTTGAAGGTGACCGGTTCGCCGCTCTCATCGGAGCCAGAGAAGGCAAGGCCGAGCATGGCAAAACGACCGAGCTCGATCCGGCTGTAATTCTCGATGACAAATTGCGCGAGGCTGAACTCGAACGGACCCGTTTCGCCAGAACCGGAACCGGACAGGCCCTCAACACTGAAGCCCGCAAACTCATAAGTATTCCAAGCCGGCTCATAGTCTTCATCGGCTTCGCCAGCGACCGCACGACCAAAATCAGTCGTCATCGCAGCATTGGGGCCGTCAATGGCAATCCGATCGAGACGCATCACCATGTCGTCGGTCTCGTCCGTGGCGCTGATGCCTTCCAGGGCAAACCCGTCGAACAGGACTTCGCCCGCATCGCTCAGGCGCAACGCGTCAAAGACCATTCGCTCGGCCCGGATTTCATCGGGACCGTCACTCTCGCCACCATCACCGAAATCGCTGAAGGTCACGTCATTGAGGATGTAGCGGCCACCGCGAAAATCAGCGCTGGCATAGCTGACGGATTCATTGGTGCCGTCCAGGCCCATCCGGGCCATAGCGGCCTCGGCGGCGGCACGACTTTGCGCCTCTACACTGCCGGCCGGCAACATGAAGGCAACGACGCTGGCCGCGGCCGCGGCAGAAAGCAGGCTGTATCTCATAATGACCCCCTCATCGATGGGTGTTTCAAAGTCCCTCAATCGGCAGTTTAACACCGCAATTGCGACACGTCGCTGAAACACGGCCCATTTAACAGGGGATTGTCGGCTAGTCGCGTCCCCCCAGCCCGGACAGAAAAGCGCCGATCGGATCCTCGTCCGGCTCTTCCACCGGCACGGGTCGGGCATCTGCATCAGGCAGGATGAGCGTTTCGATGGTCGCGGCGGCGACTGGTGCGAGTGCCTGGACCGGACGGGCGGCCAGGCCAGTCCGTGGAGCCGCAGCCAGATAGGCCTGGAATATCCGCGCCGGTGGGCCACCGCCGGTCGCGCGCTCGGTTGGTGAATTGTCGTCATTGCCAGTCCAGACGACGGTGACAAGCTGGCTGTCGAAACCGGCGAACCACGCGTCCCGGAAATCGTTGGTGGTGCCGGTTTTGCCACCGATCGTCAGACCGGGCACGTCTGCGCGACGTCCCGTTCCCTGCCGGACATTGGTCAGGAAGAGGTCCCGCATGCGGGCCTGGGTCCGGGCATCGAGAACCAGCTGGCCAGCACTTGCCGGCGCCGCATAAACGAGATCGCCCGCGTCGGTTTCAATCCGGTCGATCCCGTACGCGCCTGCGCTCAGACCACCATTGGCGAACGGCGCATAGGCGCTGGCCAGTTCCAGCGGGGTGACCTCGAACACGCCAAGCGCCAACGACCGGTCGACCCGCATCGGGCTTTCAATCCCCAACCGCCGGGCCAGCCGGGCGACATGGCCACGACCGGTCTCCTCGGCGATCTGGACCGCGATCGAATTGGACGAGCGGATGAAACCTTCCCGCAAACTCATCTCGCCGCGATACTCGTCATTATAGTTCTGCGGCGCCCAGTCACCGATACGGACCGGTGCATCATTGCGCCGGTCTTCCGGTGTCAGGCCCGCTTCGAAGGCTGAGGCGTAAACGAAGGGCTTGAAAGCCGATCCCGGCTGTCGTTGGGCAAGAACCGCCCGGTTGAACTGGGACCGGGCATAGGAGCGACCGCCAACCATCGCGCGCACCGCGCCGTCATGTGCCAGCGAAACCAGGGCCCCTTCACCGGCGCCGGAGGCCAGTTCGTCATCACCAAGAATATCGCTGATTGCCCGCTCGGCAGCGCGCTGCGCATCGACATCCAGCGTCGTATGCACGACCAGGTCGCCATGCTCGAGGCCGGCGATCCCGCGCACCTGTTCGGCCGCCCAGTCGATGAAATATTGCGCACCCTGGCTGGACGCACCACGCGAAACCCGGATCGGAGTCCGGGCCGCGGCGATCCGTTCCTGCTCCGTAATCCGTCCGGTTTGCGCCATCAGGTCGAGGACAACCGTGGCCCGGGCCGCAGCACGTTGCGCATCATTGACCGGGCTGTATCGCGACGGCGCCTTGAGCAGACCAGCCAACAAGGCCGCTTCGCCAAGGCCCAGTTCGCTCGCTGGCCGCGAAAAATAGCGCAGGGAAGCGGCCTCAACACCGTAGGCGCCACCACCGAAATAGACCCGGTTGAGATAAAGCTCGAGGATCTCGTCCTTGCTAAACCGACTCTCGAGCCAGAAGGCGAGCATCATTTCCTGCACCTTGCGGCGCAGGGTGCGCTCGGGCGACAGAAAGAGGTTCTTGGCCAGCTGCTGTGTCAAGGTGGACCCGCCCTGCACAACCCGGCCGGCACGCAGATTGGCCACCATCGCGCGCGCCAAGCCAATGACATCGACGCCGGGATGGCTGTAAAAGCGCCGGTCTTCAACGGCCAGCACCGCATCGATGAGGTAGGACGGCAGCTCATCAACCGTGACTTCATGGCCATGCGCCGATCCGCGCCGCGCGATCAGGGCGCCGTCGTGATCGAGGAAGGTGATGGTGGCCGTCCGCTCAACCGCCTGAAGACCGCTGGTGTCGGGCAGGTCGCGGGCAATCGAGACAAGCCAACCGCCGACGACGAGACCGCCAATGATGATCAGGCAAGCCGCCATGCGCAGCCAGGGAAAGCCACCGGCGCGCGACCGCTTGCGCCGCGCCGGACGTCTGCGGCTCCGCGAGGGGGCCGCTGAACGGGCGCGTTCTGCTGCTTTGGACTTTCCGGGCCGGCGGGCCATGCTCGATCCTCGTCGCAAAACCGGTGATTTCATCTGCCTGCAACAGGGTTAATTCCACATGAAGGACGGCGTCTGCGGGCTTGCACTTGTTCAAGCCTGACTGCACGATGCGGCCAAAGAGGGACCTCATCATGTCAGTCAAGCGTTCACTTCTTGTCCTTGCCGTGCTTCTGGGCACAGTCAGCCTGTCAGGCTGCATCGCGATTTATGAGGGAACGGACGCCGTCTGCCCGCATGGCGATCCCAATGCTGACAACTGGCCCTATTGCGGCGGTGCCGCGCCTGGCGGCGCGCAGCCTTACGACGACTGATCCGGCACCTCACCGGTCGCGACGTCTGGATGTCCCGCTTCCGGAGGCGCAAACCGAATCAGGACCGTGCCCGCCTGGGCCGGCGCCTCGCGACCGGACCCCAGCAAGTGGAAGGTCCCGTTCGGTAGACGCGCAATCACCAGATCCGGCGTCTCACCGACCTCCTCGAGATAGGTCGCCAGCGGATAGTTCTCCGACAATTTGGTATTGCGGAAGCGCCAACCCTGCCACCAGTCGCGCGCCAGACCGTCATAACCGCGGCCGCGCCGGATTAATGTCCGACCACGCGCCGTATAGGCAATCGCACGCGGATCATCCTCGACCTTTTCGGCATCGACCGGCCCGTCAAAGCCGGACAGCTGGAACACGCGGCTGCGACCGAGCTCGGGGCCATAGTCAATACAGACCAGCGCGTTGTAGGCGTCATTGGGCGAGGCGGCGAGCAGGGCCGAGAAACGTGCCGGCTCCAGCCGCCAGTCAGCCGCCTCGGACAGGACTTCGCCGTAGTGGATATCATGACCGGCCAGCCGCGCAGCCCGCAGACGGCGCCAACTGGTGTCGGCAATGGTGACCGGCACATTCGCTTTTTTCAGCGCGTCGGCCAGACCCAGGCTCCACGGATTGGCACCGACGATGAGCAGGCGTTCCGGGCCGGTCTGGGACAGACCCAGCAGGCGAGCCAGCGGAGAGACGGCAAAACCACAGCCGAAGACACTGATGAAAATAGTGACGAAGACCAAGGGCGCCAGAATGGCAGCGTCCTCGCGGCCGACATCGATCAAGGTGGCAGCGAGATGCCCAGCCGCAGCCGCAGCGACCACACCGCGCGGGCCGATGATGCCGATGAAGGCCGTTTCCTTGAGGTCCAGCCCCGAGCCGAACGTCGCCAATGCAACGGAGAGCGGGCGCACGATCAGGATGAAAACCGCGACAAAGGCGAGATGCCAGCTGTTCAGGGCGAGCAAGTCGGCCGGCGCCAGATCGGCAGCGAGCACTACGAAGACACTGGCCACCAGGATGGAGGCAATACCTTCCTTGAAGCGGCGCATTTCCTCGATCGAAGCCAGGCGCGAGTTGGCGACAACGAGGCCGAACAGGGTCACTGCGACCAGGCCGGTCTCATTGGCGAGGGCGTCGGCGATCGCGAAACAGACCAGAACCGATGCAAGCACCAGCGGCGCCTTCATGGGTTCCGGCACCCAGCCGCGCCTGAATGCGCGCGACAAGCCCGTTCCGAAGCCGAAACCCAGAGCCGCGCCAATCACGGCACCGAAGGCCAGCGCCAGACCGGCCTCGGCCCAGTCCTGCCCCATGGCGGTCTGGCGGATCGCCTCGAACACGAAAACAGCAGAGAGTGCGCCGATCGGATCGTTGACGATGCCCTCCCATTTCAGCACCGACGCGATCCGGGCCGGAAGCTTGGCCTGACGAAGCAGAGGCAGGACAACGGTCGGCCCCGTCGTGGTGAGCAGGGCGCCAATCATGGCTGACAAATCCCAGGCAAGGCCGGCAACATAGTGGAGCGCCAGGACCGCGCCCGCCCAGCCGAGCGGATAGCCGAGAAACACCATGCGCCGCACCGGACCCGAAGCGTCGCGCAACTCTCGGAAGTTCAGTGTGATGCCGCCTTCAAACAGGATAACGGCGACCGCCAGGGCAATCATCGGGCGCAGATACTCGCCGAAAACCGCGGAGGGATGAACCAATGGCGCACCCGCCGCAAAGGCCCAGATCGGCCCCAGGATCAGGCCGGCCCCCATCATCAAAACGATGGAGGGCCAGCGCAGGCGCCAAGCCAACCACTGGGCCGCAATACCTGAACCGGCGATGAGTGCGATGGTCAGGGTGAGGTCAGGTCCGGTGTCTATCATGGCCAAGGTGTTAGCGCGTTTCGTTCCATTCGTCGCCCCGGAGGCGACACACCCGGGGAGGCAAAAATGGACACCCTGCCACACGAGGCCCAACTGGCCCTGACTTCATTCCTGATAGCCCTGGCGATTGGCGGACCGGTTGCCCTGATCGGGGCCGGCAACACCATCATCGCGGTCCGCTGGGTCGGAACTTTCATGGTGCGCCGACGCTTCACAACCGGCGTCCTGGTCAGCCTGCTAGGTAGCGCCGGCCTGTTCGGTTCCAGCCTGCTGGACCCGAGCAACGAACTCATCGCCAGCGTCATGAGCGGCTTGTTCGCCTAGGAAATGTCCTCTTCGGCATGAATCAGGTCGAACCCGATGGACCGACCGCCATAATCGCCGTTCTCATAGAGGTCAGCCTGGTCTTCGAACCAGCGGATCAAATGGTCATGCAAGCGTTGGAAGACGGTATCGAGGTCTGCTGTCTCCAACGGCAGACCGATATCAAAAACCGGCCCCTCTGCAATCGCGACTTCGACGTGATGGCCTTTTTTCGTGCATGTCAGAACAAGGCGGGTCCAATCACCGGTCCGCGACACCCGCACCGCAAGACCAAAACTGATCGGCCCCAGCGGCAGAAATCCACTGCCAGAGACCGAGAACGCGCCGGATCTGTGCGGCTGCGGCGACCAGGCGCCCTGTGGTGGAACGAGGTGGACACACGCTTTGCCCTCAGCGCCGAGGAAGCGGCAAAATCCCGTCGCGAGATTTTCCGCGACCGAGCGGATCACCGCGTAATTATCAAGCGAATAGCCGCCATAACGCTCGGCCGCGTCAGCGAGTTGGGCGAACCGGGTCTTGTCGCTCATTTGTCACTCCCGTGAGATACCGACACAAGCTAGTGTGCTGAACTGAAAAACGGGAGGGGGAAATGCGACAAATATTTATGGGTGTTGGGATTTTGGCGGGACTGGTGGCCTGTTCACCGAACACCGGGTCGCCGACAGGCCATGTCTGGACCACCCTCAACGGCGAAGCACCGCTAGTGATCGCCCATCGCGGGGCAAGCGGTGAACGCCCGGAACACACGATCGAAGCCTACACGCTGGCGATCGAACAGGGCGCCGACGTCATCGAACCGGATCTGGTGATGACCGCTGACGGCGTTTTGGTGGTTCGCCATGATCACTATCTCTCGACCACCACCGATGTCGCAGACCATCCCGAATTTGCTGACCGCCGACGCTTGCAGGGCGAGCAAAGCGACTGGTGGGTCGAGGACTTCACCCTGGCCGAGCTGCGCACCCTGCGGGCCCGTCAGCCGTGGGCACAGCGCGATGCCAGCTTCAACGACCGGTTTCTGATCCCGACTTTCGAAGAGGTGCTCGATCTCGCGACGGCCCACAATGTCCGTACAGAGCCGGAAGTGAAGGCCCCCGGACACTTCGTTTCGGTGGGGCTGGACCCTCTACCGGAACTGGTCCGCATCCTGCGCGAACGCCGTCTCGACACGGCCGACGCGCCGACCGCGATCCAGTGTTTCGAGCCGGACTTCCTTGCCCGCCTCAATGCCGAAATTGACACGCAACTTTTGATGCTGGTCTTCCCGATGCAGGAACTCGATCCCGAGGCTGATCCGCGTCAGCCGACGGTTTCACTCACCGATATGGCGGCTTTCGCTGACGGGGTCGGGCCGTCCAAGGCACTGGTCATCACGGCGGAGGGCGAAGATACCGGCTTCATCGCCCGCGCCCATGAGCTGGGCCTGGCCGTTCACCCCTGGACCTTCCGCGATGATGTCCCGGTCGCCGATGGCGTGACGATCGAGGACGAGCTTCGTCGCATCTACGCGCTGGGCGTCGATGGCGTGTTCACCGATTTCCCGGCGACCGCCGTCCGGGTGCGGGACGCAATGGGCGATGAATAGCCGGAAACCGGCAGAACCCGCCGAACAAAGAAAGCCAGACAAAGAAAAACGGCGCGGAGCTGCAGCTCCGCGCCGTCATCCAGATCTTGCGATCCCTGAACTGCCTTAGTCGGCAAGCTGCAGGTCAACCGCCTTCGGACCCTTGCCGCGACGATCCGGCTCGGTTTCGAAGGAGACTTTCTGGCCATCTTCCAGACCCGGCAGGCCAGAAGCCTGGACAGCCGAGATGTGCACGAAGACGTCATTGCCGCCCTCGTCCGGGGTGATGAAGCCAAAGCCTTTGCTCTGGTTGAAGAATTTAACGACACCTGTAGCCATTAGAGGGAACCTTCCCAGTATGCATGCCCCGCGTCCGGGCATAAAATGAAGTCAGTATCAGCGTCCTGACACCGGTATTACGGACGTAGAAAGTCGGGGAAGGCTGAAGTCTATGGGTCCGATGGGACCCTGCCACGCAAAACATGAACAGGCATCGGGTAGGCGATCAGTATTCCGTCCGGCCAGTTCGGCCGCCCGTCCCGACTTTTATGCGCACGAATTCGCCTTCAAGGCAAATGAAACTCCTGTGGCACTTCACGATTGCAGGGTCATAATCAAGACGACGGAGCCTTGCGCGATTTTGGGATCGCGCTCTGATATTGCTCCATCAACAGCGCCTGTCGGAGCCATCAATCACGCCCCCGCCCCGCCAACCGGCAAAACGCGCTGCCCAGCGAGGACATGCCATGACCCGACGCCGCTTTCTTGATCGCACCCGCCGCAATCGTGAAGAACAGGCCCGCTCGGGTAAGTCTTTCAACCCGGCGACGATGATCCGCCTTGCGTTCTTCGGAGTCGCCCTCGTCGTGGCCGCCGCGGTCTATGTCGGCTTCTGGCGTCAAGGCGAGACGATCTATGATGGTCCTTGGGGATTGATGCAGCGGCTGATCACGCCGCTCTTCCTAGGCATCAACGCGCTTGAACTGATCGTGGTGGCCCTGGTCGCGCTGGTCGCCTGGCGCATATGGCGCCGGCTCTAGCTCGCGGACACGTTGGCCCTGCCGGACGCGCTCAAGCAGTAACACCAGATTGCCAACCGCATCCCAGGAGAACCCTGCCTCCTTGCCCGCGCCACTTCTCAAGCCGTCTTACCGCCGGTTGAAGTCGCATCAGGCTCGCGGCCACCACGAAACACAAACACACCCGAAATCGGGATAAATACAGCTAAACCATCCAAGAATTTTGGCATGCATGCCGCCTTCCGACAAAATTTTGCCCCACCGAGGCACGCAATCCTGTCATCGCCACTAGCCAGCGCCGCATCCCGGGTTTAATGCGTCAGTCGACAGAGCCAGTCGACAACACAGGCACGCAGAAAGGTCATCTCGCAATGGGCGTCAAAGTAGCAGTGTTCGGAGCAACCGGAGCCGTCGGCAAGGAAATGCTCACCATCCTGGCGGAGCGCCTTTTCCCCGCTGATGACATCCATGCCTTGGCCAGCCGCAAGTCGATGGGCGTCGAACTCTCCTACGGCGACCGCACCCTGCGCTGCAAGAACGCCGAAACCTTCGACTTCTCGAGCGTCGACCTCGTCCTGATGTCCGCCGGTGGCGATGTGTCGAAGGAATGGACGCCGAAGATCACCAAGGCCGGCGCCATCGTGGTCGACAATTCCTCAGCCTGGCGCATGGATCCGGACGTGCCGCTGGTGGTGCCGGAGGTCAATCTGGGCGCCCTCGACGGCGTGAAGAAGAAGGGCATTGTCGCCAATCCGAACTGCTCGACCATCCAGCTTGTCGTCGCGCTGAAGCCGATCCATGACCGCGTCGGCATCAAACGCGTCAATTGCGCAACCTATCAGTCGGTCTCCGGTGGTGGCCAGGCGGCAATGGACGAGTTGTGGACCCAGACCAAGGGTATCTACGTCAACGATCCGATCGAACCGCAGGTCTTCACCAAACAGATCGCCTTCAACGTCATTCCCCACATCGACACCTTCATGGAAGACGGGTCCACCAAGGAAGAGTGGAAGATGATGGTGGAGACCAAGAAGATCCTCGACACCAAGATCAAACTGTTCGCGACCTGCGCCCGGGTGCCGGTATTTGTCGGCCATTCGATCGCGGCCCATCTTGAACTCGACGGACCGATGTCGGCCGGCGAGGCCCGCGATCTGCTGCGGGAAAGCCCGGGCCTGATGGTGATCGACAAGCGCGAAGACGAAGGATACATCACGCCGGTCGAAAGCGTCGGCGAGTTCGCCACCTTCGTATCGCGGGTCCGTGAAGACCCGACGGTCGAGAACGGACTTGCCCTCTGGGTGGTGTCCGACAATCTTCGCAAGGGCGCCGCCCTCAACGCCGTGCAGATTGCGGAAGGCCTGCTGAACAAGGGCCTTATCGGTCGCTGACGCGACTGCGCACGGCGGCGCAAGCCTGCCATGCACAGGAAGCGGGTCGCCATCGACAAGCAGGCTCCCTATGTGCGGTGGACGACATCGACCAAGGAGCCCGCATGTCCACCGACACTTCACACGATATGCGCCGCGCCTTGGCGGCTGGGCTGTCCGGCTATCTGATCTGGGGCGTCGCGCCGCTCTTCTTCCAGACACTCGACTTTGCCAGCGCCCTGGAAATCATCCTGCACCGGGTAATCTGGGCGGTGCCATTGCTAGCGGGTTCCCTCGCCCTGTCCGGCCGCTTGCGGGCCGCGCTGGGCGTTCTGGCCGACCGCCGAACCTTGTTGACCCTGCTCGCGACGTCATCGCTGATCTCTGTCAATTGGTGGGGTTTCATCTATGCGGTCAATTCGGGCCATGTCCTGCAGGCGTCACTGGGCTACTATATCAACCCGCTGATGAGCGTCGCGGTGGGTGTGATCATCCTGCGCGAACCGCTCGGCCCCTGGCGCATTGCCGCGATCTCACTGGCCGCGCTCGGCGTCGCCAACCAGATCCTCACTGTCGGCGAAGTGCCGTGGATCTCGCTGATGCTGGCGACCACCTTCACCGCTTATGGCTATTTGCGCAAAGTCGCCGCCGTGGATGGCCGGGTCGGCCTGCTGTGGGAGACGCTTTTCATGCTGCCCTTCGCGCTGATCGCCTTTGCCTGGTTGCAAACGAGCGGCGCCGGACATTTCCTGGAAACGCCCCTTCAGACAGCCCTCCTCGTCGCTGCCGGCGCAGTGACGGTCATCCCGCTCCTGCTCTATACGATCGGCGTGCGCGGGCTGAGGCTATCGACGATGGGTCTGCTGCAGTTCATCGCACCGACCTTGCAGTTCTCGATCGGCGTCATGAGCGGTGAGACCTTCGAAACCGGCCACCTGATCACCTTTGCCTTCATCTGGGCGGGTGTCGGCTGCTTCACCTGGAGCCAGATCCGTCGTGAGCGCAAATTGGAAGCCTTGGCCGAAGAGACCTGAGACGCTGTCGCTGACCTTGACCGGCACGCCTCACTGCCTTCTCCTGCCCGGGATCCGGCAATGATTTGATCCGGAAGACGTATCTGGCTGCGACGAGGCCCATCCATGCGTGATTTTCCGGCGCCCCGGCGCATCGCCAGCAATGGCATTGAGCTCTCCGTGCATATCTCCGGGCCAGACGATGGCCAGCCGCTCCTGCTGGTCCATGGCTGGCCGGAACTCGCCTACTCCTGGAAAAACCAGATCCAGGTTCTCGCCGATGCCGGCTACCGCGTCATCGCGCCGGATTTGCGCGGTTTTGGCGGATCGGATTGCCCGGACGGCGCCGAGAACTACGACATCGACACAATGATCGCCGACCTGACCGGCCTGCTCGACGCGCTGGGACATGACAAGGCGGTCTGGGTCGGTCATGACTGGGGCGGGATCATAACCTGGCATGCGGCCATGCTGGCCGCTGACCGGTTTGACGGCGTGATTGGCGTCAACACACCCCACCTTCCGCGCGGCGCGCAGGCCCCGACCGATGCCTTCCGCGAGATCGGCGGCGAGGATCACTATATCCTGCGTTTCCAGGAGCCCGGCTATGCCGAAAGCGTGTTCGAGGGCAAGGAAGACGACTTTTTCGCCTTCATCTTCGGTTCGCCGCCCAAGATCGGAAAACTTGAGGATTATTTCCCCGACATCACCCATATTCCCGCCCAGTTCGAGAAGTTTGAAGGGCGGGCCGAGAAGCGGATTGTGGTGCGCCCGGAAGACCGAGCCGTCTATGCCGACGCCTATCGCCGGACCGGCTTCGGGCCCGGCATCAATCTCTACCGGAATTTCGACGCCAACTGGCAGCGCATGGGCGGGGTCGACCATCGCATTGCCCTGCCCTGCCTGATGGTCTCGGCCGAACTGGATTTCATGCTGCCTCCCAAACTGACCGGCTGGATGCCGGCCCTGTGCAAGGATGTCGAATTCGCCATCATTGAGGGTTGCGGTCACTGGACAATGTGGGAAGCGCCCGACGAGTTGAATGCCTATCTGCTGGACTGGCTGCAGCGTCGTTTCCCTGCCTGACGCCGCTCGCCGGAAAATCGTTTAGACCTTCGGCGCTGAACAGGTCTATCATCGGGGCGGGCGAGCACCGGGGAGCCTGATGGGCAAGGCTAGCTGGACGATACTTGGCAGTCTGAAGGTCGCGGAACTGGTGTTCGGCGCCGAAACCACCATGCTGAACCTGCGCCATGCGATCGCCGAACTACCGGGCGCTCCCGGCTGGCGATCGAACTTCGATTTGCTGCTGATCATCGATGATCTAGCGACGCTGGAAACCTTCACCCCCCAGTCCATGAAAGACCACCAGGTCTTCATGCGCGGCTGGAATGAGCGCTATCGCCAGGGCCACTCACCCAAGACAGCCCTCGTCTGCGCCGATGATCTCAAACGGATCATCCCGGAACTCTGGTCCGCCATGACTCGCGAGGGATGGAAGACGAAGATCGAGGTCTTCACCAACCGTGCGGAAGCGCTGGCCTGGCTGGCTGAAGATCAGGCCTGATTCATCCGCTCAGCCGACATTGATCGCGCTATAGACAGCCGTAAACCGCTTTGATGATCCGGACCGGACGCGGGTCGCCGGCGAGATGGTGATGCTGGCGGTTCATGACATAGGCGCCGGTCAGATTGTGGACCGGATCGGCAAAGGCGCAGGATCCGCCCCAGCCGGAATGGCCAACCGTCTCCGGGGTCGGGCCATAAAAGCCCGGCTTGGTATTGCGCATCACCCCGGCACCCCATGACAGGTCGAAAGGCAGGACCTTGTCCGGCCCGCTGACACGCTCCTTGACCAGATCCGCCAGCGTCGCCTCGGAGATGAAGCGCTTGCCGTCCAGGCGGCCGTGATCGGCATAGACCCTCATCAGGCGCGCCAGGGCGGCCGCGGTTGCATGGGCATTGGCGGCAGGAAACTCGGCCTTGCGCCATTCCGTTGCCCCGCGCCGACCCGGTGAGGACCAGGGCTTCAGAAAGGCCAGTTCGCGCGGCAGATTGCGCTCCCCAAGATCGGGAACCTGGCGCGGCATGGCGTGTTCCGCAGTGCGTCCATGTTCGCTTTCAGGCAGGCCGACACGGAAATCAATACCGCGCGGTCCGCAGACTTCCTCGCGCAGGATAGCACCGATCGACCGCCCGTCGGTCCGACGCACCAACGCGTCGGTGATGAAGCCGAAAGTGACCGGGTGATAACCCGACCCAGTGCCGAGTTCCCAGAGCGGCGTCTGCGTGGCCAGCCTGTCTTCAATCAGGGCCGCATCGAACCAGTCGCCGGCATCCATCTCCTCGGCAATCCCGGACAGGCCGGCCTGGTGCGAGAGCGCCTGGGCGACCGTGACGGCGGATTTCCCGCCGGCGGCGAATTCCGGCCAGTAGTCAGCGACCCGCGCGTCATAGGCGAGCAGGCCCCGGTCGACGAGGCGAGCAATAACCAGCGCCGCAATTGCCTTGCCGGTGGAATAAACCGGAACCAGCGTGTCGGCCTGCCATGGCGCCGATTTCTTGCGATCCGCCCAACCGGCATGGATATCCACGACCAG
This sequence comes from Maricaulis sp. W15, assembly GCF_001924955.1. Lineage (NCBI taxonomy): Bacteria > Pseudomonadati > Pseudomonadota > Alphaproteobacteria > Maricaulales > Maricaulaceae > Maricaulis > Maricaulis sp. W15. The sequence goes on from NZ_LQXG01000016.1 coordinate 168,848, forward strand.
TTCGCCTTCGAGGCTGAGGGCAAATGCGGCGCCGATCTCGTCCTGATCGGTCCAATTGGCAAGAAAGGCGTCGGCGACCGGTTCGAAACCGGTGGCGACATGGCCGTTCAGGGCAGGCAGAGTGTCCGTGTTCATGCACTCTGGCTAACGCGCACCGCTGCGGCGATCAAGCGGTCTGGACCGCCTCGGCCTCCAGCGTGACCAGCGGCGTGACCAACACGTCGGCGGCGGCGACGAGCGGCAATTCGGGCGCCGCCCATTCCTGCGCCCGCATCACAAGGCTGACGGTTGCGGCAACGGCTTGTTCAAGGGCGGTTTTGGCATCATCGCCGGCAATGATGTGGGCAATGAAGGCAGCGGTCAGCGCATCACCCGTGCCGTTGGGGGCTTTGGGCAAGCGGTCGTGCGTGACCAGCCAAGCCTGCTGCTCATCAACATAGAGCACCCCGATCTGGCCGTGCCGCGGCAGGGAGGAGACCAGGACCGGGCGGGCCATTGCGCGGGCCGCGCGCACCATCGAGGCGAGATCGGTGAGGGGCCGTCCGGTGATATGGCCAAGCTCGAACAGGTTGGGCGTGACCAGATCGGCACGACTGATCAGCTGATCCTTGATGGCCGCCGCGATGGCGGGGGACACATAAAGTCCGCCCGGCGCATCGCCCATAATCGGATCAACCACGACGAACGGTTCTCGCGAAAAGGCCTTCACGCCCTTGTTGACCCGGCGCCCCTTGCGCACCACATCGATCACGGCGGCGGCGTCGAAAATCTGTCCGACATCCGCGAAATAGCCGGTCAGGACAATATCCGTGATATCCAGTAGGCCCTGATCCGAAATACCCGACAGGATGCCCTCGAACTGATCCTGCTCGACGGGACCACCACCTGGCGCGCCCCAACCGGGATGCCGGCCGTAAAGCACGGTCGGGACCAGCATGGTGTCGATTTTTGCCGCGTTCAGCACGCGCTGCGACGCCCCGCCTCCGACCATGGAAGCGGCGACATGACTGGAAAGGATCAGCGCCATCGGCATGGAAAGCATGCTATATCCAAAACCTCACCGAGCAGAAGCCCCCGGAAACGACTTGATGCGCCGACTGATCCGCTCCGCCCTCTTTGTCCCCGCATCGAAACCGCGCGCGATCGAGAAGGCGGCCCATGTCGGCGCCGACCTGCTGATCCTGGATCTCGAGGACGCAGTCGGACCGGATGAAAAACTCGAGGCGCGCGAGCTTGTCGACGACACGATGCGGCAATGGGATGTGTCGGGCGCAATCAGGGCCGTTCGCATCAATTCGCTCGAAACGGAGTGGGGCGCCGCCGATATCCGCGCCACTGCCCGGGCCGACGCCATTGTCCTGCCCAAGGTCGAGCAAGTTGGCGATCTGCATGCCGCCCGTTCGGCGCTCAGTTCACACGGCTCTTCGGTACCGATCTGGGCCATGATCGAAACGCCGCGCGCCCTGCTCGCGCTCAACTCAATCGCCAGCGCGGTTGGTACCGGGCTGGCCGGCCTCATTGCCGGCACCAATGACCTGTGCAAGGAGCTTCGCTGTTCATCCGAGCCGGACCGGCTCGCGCTGGTGCCGCATCTGGTCAACATGGTGTGTGCAGCAAGGGCCCGCAGCCTTTACGTACTCGATGGAGTCTACAATCATTTCCGCGACCCGAAAGGGTTCCGGGCCGAGGCGGAACAGGGCCGGGCGCTCGGTTTTGACGGAAAGACGCTGATCCATCCGGGACAGGTTGATCTCGCCCATCTTTATTTTGGTCCGACCTCCCGGGATCTCGAACAGGCGGCAAAGATCGTCGCGGCCTTCGCTGATCCCGACAACGCCGGCAAAGGCGTGATTTCGCTGGATGGCAACATGGTGGAACGCCTGCACCTGGAAGCGGCGCGAGCGCTGCTCTCGACGGCGAGTGAAAACGATTCCTGAGCGGTAAAATGCAGATGAAACGCAGGCCCAGACTTGATGTTGCAGTACAAGACCGGCTTTCATGGCTGTTCTTGAGGGACACCAAATGACCGATTCGACCATTATCTGGCACAATCCGCGCTGTTCAAAATCGCGGCAGACCCTCGCCTTGCTTGAAGCGCGAGGCGGCGATCTGGAAGTCCGTGACTATATGGACGACACCCCCAGCGTGGCAGAGCTGAAAGCCGTGATGAAGAAGCTGGGCTTTGTTTCAGCGCACGAATGGCTGCGCAAGGCTGAGCCGGATTATCGCGAGCTGGGACTTAAGGCCGTCGAGGATGAGGAAGCCCTGTTCAAGGCGATGACCCAATATCCCAAGCTGATCGAACGCCCGGTCGTCATCCATGGCGACAAGGCCATGATCGGGCGCCCGCCAGAGCAGGTCCTCGAGCTTTTCTGAGCAATGACGCTCATTCTTCCGCCGGCCGCAATTCACCGCGATAGCGGATGATCTGCCCGAGCAATGGCAGGCGCAGCATCACGTCGAACCGGTGTGACTGCACATCGCCCCGCTCGCTCGCGACAATCGTCGGGGCCAGTACTTGCGGCAACGCGATGCCCCACAGGGCCACGTCACGCTGACGAAAACGCAGCACGCCCGCATCCATGGCCAGTGCAAAACTCAGTCTGAACGGCCCGAAACGTTCGACCAATAGCCCGGCCTCGCGGCCCTGCCAGGTCGCAAAATGGCGGCCATCATACCAGCGCTCAAGGAGTTCTCCGTCGCCGTCACGGCTGACACGGACAAGAGCCGGCTGGCCGGCGCCGGCACGCGGCAAACCGAGCAGCATTGCCACGAGATGGGCCACGGGATTGCCGCCGCGCTCTATGTCGACATGCCCCTCCAGCAGGATCGCCGGATCCGGCGCATGCAGGAGGCGCGTCACGGCGGGCAGGCTATCCCAGTCCCGCCCCAGCAGGGCTTGATACAGATGGCTCATCGGCGTCACCTCAGCCGCCGACGAAACGGGCGATACGGCTGCCCATCTGCATCAGTTTGAGCAAGGTGCCCTGGGGCAATTTTCGGATCTGGGCATACCAGCCGGTCAGATTGCCGACAAAACCCTCCATCCGACGCAGGCGTTCGACGGCAAGCCGCGGCGTGTCAGGATCCTGCTCGGCAGCCTCCGCGCATTCCCGCAATATCTCGATCATCGGATCGATTTCGCGCTGTTTGCGGGCCTCCGCGATCGCCATCAACATGTCCCACGGCTCGTGTGTGGCACTGAAGTGATCGCGCCGGTCACCCAGCACATGCTCTCGCCGGACCAGGCCGAGCGCCTGCAATTCCTTGAGCGAGTTTGAAACATTGGACCGGGCGATCTGCAGCACCTCGGTGATATCCTCGGCATGCAATGGCGCGTCAGCGAGATAGAGCAGGGCGTGGATCTGCGCGATGGAGCGATTGACGCCCCAGCGAGCCCCCATTTCTCCCCAGTGGAGGACGAAGCGCTGCATTGGCGCGGAGAGCTTCATCATGGTCGCCTTCACCCATTTCTGTCTGGACAGAAACTAGCAAGTCCGGCAGGCCGTGTCGCGTGTCGTCATGCCGCAGGCCGGGCGGGCCAGCTAAGCCCCGTCCGGGGCTTCCAGGATATCGCGGATCGCGTCGCCCAGCTGGATCGCCTCGTCGGCACGGGCCGAGCCCTTGCGCCAGGCCACGCCAATCTCGCGGCCCGCCACCGGCGGATCAAAAGCGCGGACCTCAAGCCCCATGCGATCAACAAGGCCGGCATCTACCGCCATACGCGGCAACAGAGTCGCGCCAAGACCCGACTTCACCATGTGGACGAGGGTGTGCAGGCTGGTCGCAGCAAAGTCGGACCGGGCCGAGCCCGTCGAGCACGCCGCGAGCGCATGATCGCGCAGGCAATGCCCGTCCTCCAGCAAGAGAAGTGGCTCGTCTGCAAGATCGGCAGGCGACAGGGTTTTGCGATGCGTCAGGGGATGGTCCGGAGGCGCCGCAAACAGGAATTCGTCCGACCACACGGCATGGGTTTCAATCATCGGCGCGTCATAGGGCAGCGCCACCAGCGCCGCATCCAGGCGCCGATCTCGCAGCGCGTCAAACAGGCGATCGGTCAGATCTTCGCGCAAGAAAAGTTCGATATCGGGAAAGCGGGTCCGCAGGGCCGGCAATACTTGCGGCAGCAAGAAGGGCGCGATCGTCGGGATCACGCCGAGCTTGAAGGGGCCGGCCAGGGGCTCGCCAGCTGCCTGGGCGGCGATCACCAGGTCTTCGGCCTCGGTCATGACCCGCCGCGCCCGCTCCAGCACAGCGTCGCCGGCCGGCGTCAGGACGGCACCGCGCGCGCCGCGCTCAACCAGAACCGTCCCCAATATCGTCTCCAACTCCTTGATGGCAGCGCTCAAAGTGGGCTGGGTGACAAACACCGCCTCGGCCGCGCGGGAGAAGCTTCCATGCTCGGCCAGGGCGATGATGAATTGTAGTTGGCGAAGGGTCGGGAGTTGGGTCATGCGTATTGATAATACCTATAGGTTCTCCAAAAACAATCCATTGGATTTATTATATGCGGCGCAGCATATCGACGCCATTCCAAGGTCGGCAATCAAGCCGCCACGTCCAAAGGAGAGACAGCATGCTGGGTATCGGCGAAAAGCTTCCCGAGTTTGAAATCACAGGCGTGAAGCCGGGCTTTAACGCCCATGAAGAGAATGGTGAGTCGGCCTTCGAACCGATCGACCAGGACAGTTTTGAAGGCAAGTGGAAGGTCATCTTCTTCTACCCGAAGGACTTCACTTTCGTCTGCCCGACCGAGATCGTCGCCTTTGCCAACCTGGCCGAAGAATTTGCCGATCGCGACGCGATCGTCATGGGCGGCTCCTCGGACAATGAATTCTGCAAGCTGGCCTGGCGCCGCGAGCACCCGGATCTCGACAAGCTCGGCATGTGGCAATTTGCCGACACGACCGGCTCGCTGATCGACAGCCTCGGCATCCGTTCCGACGCTGGCGTCGCCTACCGCGCCACCTTCATCGTCGACCCGCACAATGTCATCCAGCACGTCTACGTGACCAATCTCAATGTCGGTCGCAATCCGGAAGACACGCTGCGTGTCCTCGACGCCCTGCAAACGGACGAGCTGTGCCCGTGTAACCGCCCGCTCGGCGGCGACACGCTGTAACCAGCCCCGGTTGGCGGGCCATCCCCACCCCTTGGAGGGTCCGCCACCAATCCCGTTTCACGCCGCAACACCCGACCAGACAGGAAGACGCCATGTCGCTTGATACCCTGAAGAATGACCTGCCCGAATACGCCAAGGACCTGAAGCTGAACCTGTCTTCGCTGGCCCGCGAAACCGAACTCGACGAGCAGAAGAAATGGGGCACATTCCTCGCCTCCGCGCATGCGGTCGGAGAGCCGAAATTGCTCGCCGCAATCAAGGCGGAAGCCGATGCCCATCTCAGCACGGAAGCGATCAACGGCGCCAAGGCGGCCTCCGCGATCATGGGCATGAATAATGTCTATTACCGCTTCATCCACCTGTCGAAGAACAAGGAATACGGCTCGCTGCCGGCCAAGCTGCGGATGAACATCATCGCCAATCCCGGTGTCGACAAGGCCGATTTCGAGCTTTGGTCACTCGCCGTTTCGGCGATCAATGGCTGCGGTCTCTGCATCGACAGCCACGAGGCCGAATTGCGCAAGCACGGCCTGAGCACGACGCAGATCCAGACCGCGGTCCGGATCGCAGCGACGGTCAACGCCGTCGCAGCAGTCCTGTCCGCCGAGTCCTGAGTATCGGCCTTTCCGCGACAATTGGGGTGAGCCTCAATGCTCGCCTCAAAGCGCTGAATAAAGATGGCTAACCGGGGTTGCCAACAGCGTTGTTGAATCCTGTAAAAAAGTCCGTATAATGAGCGTATGTCTCTTATCGATCATACGCTCGACCCGCTTCCGCGCCGTACCACTCGCACCGACCATGATGTCCGTGGCGGGCGTGTCTGGTTTTCAACAGACACGATCGACCGCGCCCGTAGCTATAACGACATCTCCTGGCTGCGTACGGCCCGGACCGCGATTTTCGGTGCCGGACTGATCACACTCGGCCTGTTGCTTGGCAGCGGCGGCGGCACATCGCTGTTGATCCTGGCTGGCATCGGCGCAGTTGCGTTCAACCTGCCAGCGCTGATCCTGAAGGCGAGCTACACCGCCAAGGCCGGCTGAGTCCGGCCGCTCCCGGCCAACAAACCCAAAAGATTGACCGCGTCGGCCCACCCACTAGTGTGCGATCCCAACAACGCGCCCATGCGGCGTGCATGGATCGGGGAGAGACTTCATGGGTTGGTGGTTCAAGGTCAAATTGTGGCAGCGCGTGCTGGCAGCACTGGTGCTGGGGGTCGTGTTCGGTCTGGTAGCCTCCGGCACGATGGGCCAGGACGCGGCCACGCAATGGATTGACACCTACATCCGCCCGGTTGGCCTCTTGTTCATCAATCTGATCCGGATGCTGATCGTTCCGCTGATCTTCACCACGCTGGTCGCGGGTGTCATCGCGATGGGCAAACCATCCAAACTCGGCTCGCTGGGTATCAAGACCATCGCGCTCTATCTCGTGACAACCTTTTTCGCGAATGTCATCGGCCTCACCTTCGGCACCCTGTTCCGGCCGGGTGCCGGGGTGGATTTGGCAGGCGTCGAAGCGGTGCCGGTCAACACCGATCCGCCATCGGTCACTGAGCGTCTGCTTGAAATCGTCCCGACCAACCCGATCGCCGCGCTCGCCGACGGGGATGTGTTGGCCATCATCTTCTTCTCCCTTTTCCTTGGCGTCGCCATCCTGTCGACGGGAGCCGCCGGAAAGCCGCTCGGCGATTTGTTCAACTCGGCCTCGGAAGTCGTTCTGAAAATTACCCATTATGTGATGGAGGTGGCACCGTTCGGGGTCTTCGCCCTGGTCAGTTACACCGCGGCCAGCCAAGGCCTCGAAGCGCTGCAGTCCATCCTCGTACTCATTACGGCGGTCTATCTCGGTCTGATCGCCCACGCGGTCATCACCTACGGCATTCTCGTCCGCGTGATCCTCAACCTGCCGCTGATGCGTTTCTTCCGCGGCATGACCGACCCGATCGCCGTGGCCTATTCGACCGCCTCGTCATCGGCCACCCTGCCGGTGACCATTGCGGCCGCGTCCGACAATCTCGGCGTGAAGAAGTCCGTGGCCGGGTCGGTCCTGCCGCTCGGCGCGACCATCAACATGGATGGCACGGCACTCTATCTGGGGATTCTCGCGCTCTTCACGGCGCAAGCCTTCGGTTATGATCTCACCTTCATGAACTATGTGATGATCGCCTTCACGGCGGCCATCGTGTCCATCGGCGCAGCGGGCATTCCCTCCGCCTCTCTCTTCCTGCTCGCCATCGTCCTTGAGACCTTCGGCGTCACGCCCGAACACACCGCGATCATCGTCGGCTTCATCCTGCCGGTTGACCGGATCATGGACATGGCGCGCACCGCCGTGAACGTGACCGGCGACGCCGCCGTCGCCACCGCGGTCGCCAAATGGGAAGGCGAGCTCGACGAAGACCGCTTCCGCGACCCGGCCGTTATCTAAGCCCGCTGCCATTCACATTGAACCCAAACGAACCGGCCCTCCACCTTCCCTGATACGGGCGATATGGAGGGCCGATTTGTTTTGAAAATCCCTATTCACACCTTCGGCACACGCGGCGACGTCCAACCCTATCTGGCCCTCGGGCTGGAATTGCAGGCCCGCGGACATGCCGTGACGCTCTCGGCGCCACGCGATTTCACGGCGTGGATTGAAAGCTTCGGACTGCCGGCCCGGGCTTTCGACTTCAACATGGGCGATTTCCTTCGCCGGGCCGAGGCGCTGGGAGTGACCCGCAATCCGCTCAAAGCCTACACCCATCGCGCCGAGATGATCGACCCGATGATCGATGCGTGCCTGAAAGAGGCGGTCGAGGGTACGCGAGATGCCGACATGGTCATCGCTCACCCGAAAGCGCTTTTTTCGGCCAGCGGTGCGGAAGCGGTTGGCGCCGGCTTCATCCTCGGCGCACCGCTGCCCATTATCAGCCCGACCCGCTGCTTTCCGATGCCCGGCGTGATGGCCCGCAACCGGGCCCGCTGGCTCAATGCGCTGAGCTGGGCGCCACTGCGACTGGGCATGATGCCCTTCCGCAGAAAGTTCAACGCCCTTCGCAAATCGCTTGGCCTCGCCCCGGTCGGCAATAGCCTCGACTATGGCCGGCATCGCGGCGAACCCTGCCTGCGTCTGACCGCCAACTCCGCCCACATCCTGCGGCGCCCGGATGATTGGGATGATTACAGCGTGCTGACCGGTAACTGGGTCCTGCCGGAAACGTCCCGAACACTGGCACCTGAGATCGAGACCTTTCTCCAGGGTGGCGACCCGCCCGTCTATGTCGGCTTCGGATCCATGGTCACCGGCGACGCGACCCGGCTTGTCACCGCAGCGATCAGCGGACTTCGCAAGGCAGGCCTGCGCGGCATCATTGCCCGCGGCTGGGCCGAACTCCCGGCGACGACCCAAGCGGACATGCTGGTGATCGACGGCGCCCCGCACGACCTTCTTTTTCCGCGCTGTCGCCTGATTGTCCATCACGGCGGTGCTGGCACGACCGCGGCAGCTCTGACGGCCGGCAAGGCCAGCCTGGTCACCCCCTTCATGGTCGACCAGCCCTGGTGGGCAGAGCGACTGCGTGAGGCCGGGCTCGGTCAAAAGGCCTTGCGCCCTGATCACCTGACAGCCGGGCGCTTCGCCCGCGCCCTCAGACGGCTGGCAAAAGACGAGGTCATCACCCGTCGCTGCGCCGCCGTGGGTGAGCAACTCCGCAGCGAGAACGGCGTCGCCCACGCGGCCGATCTGATCGAGCGCGATGCGAAGCGATGGGCCGGATTGGCGAGCGCTGGAAACATGCCGAAATCAGGCTAGGCTGGCAGTCCGCACGGATCGGGGGGTCATCATGAAATCGCAACATCGCATGCTCGAGCTGATCGTGGCCGTGAGCGTCGTCGTCATCTCGCTTGCCTCCCTCTTTGTGGCCGTTTTCCAGGGCATCGTCATGGACCGGACGATGAAGGCCTCGGTGATGCCGGTCATCCAGGTTGATAGCGGCAATATCGATGATGATCGCGAAACCTGGGTGATGACGATCAACGTCAAGAATACCGGTCTCGGCCCGGCCGAGATTCGCTATTTCAACATGTATTGGGACGGCGAGATCATCCGCGACACATCGGCCTTCATGGCCCGTTGCTGTCTTCCTGACGAAATCCCGACCGACGCGCGCATGCCCTACATGTATAATGCCTTCCGGGACGGTCAGCTGAATCTCGTCTTCGACAATGTCCAGCGGCGCTTCCTCGCCCCCCAGGAGGAAATTGGCTACATCGCCTTCGACCGACCGGATGCCGAAACCCAGCCACGCGGCCGGGCGATCTGGGACGCGCTCGACGAAGTACGGCACGCGATGAGCTATGAAGTCTGCTATTGCTCGGTCTTCGAGGATTGCTGGCGGGCCCGATTCCCGGAGCACAGCCGTGAACCGGTTCGGCAGTGTATCGATCCGGCCATCGAGGACTGATCCACCGCCCGCAGCACCGCGTAGCAGAGGCATGATCCCGTCAAAATCCCGTATCGGACCGAACATAACTCGTCTTGTCGCGCTTGTCGGGGCGCTCGGCCTGACCGCGCTGATTGCATGGGCCGTCCAAACTGGTGATTTCGGCGCCGCCGGCGCCTGGCTGACAAGCCACCCCTGGGGCCTGGTCACGCTCGGTGACCTTTATTTCGGCTTTTTGATCGCGGCCTTCTTCATCGCTGGCATCGAGCGGGACTGGCGCTGGAGATTATTCTGGATTCTGCCCCTTCCACTTATCGGCAATGTCTGGGCGGGCCTATGGCTGTGCCTGCGAGCTGGTCGTGTCCGGGATGCGCTGCGCAGCCGGACTGATCGGGACACAAATTAACACCGCCGCGAGTGATCCACTTCCGCTCAGGCCGCGTAGTTGCTCATGCCCCCGAGCGGCGCACGGGTTGTCCCTCCAAAAACCGTGCCCGCTCAACCCGCGTCGGCCCTGTCCGCCTCATATACCCGGCGGGCAGGCCGGCGCCCAGGACCGGCCCGGCGCCCGGCCAGTCATCACCCCTCTTGAACGGGACAAACATGCTCCCATATTCAGGCCACATTCATCCGATACGCCAGAAAGACAGTTTGAGGCGTATTTTGCATGTCTTAACGCTAAACGCGCTTCAAACGCCCACCAGTAGGGGTCCGTTAAGGGACTCGGCGCTGAAATCAACGTGCGTACAAAACCGGGCATTCCGCCCAGAGGACAACATGGCCAAGGCACAATTCGCAATCAGCACGCTCGCCAAGACAGCCCTTCTGTGGCTGACGGCAGCGCTGATCTTTGCGTCCCTGTTCGGCGCCATGCTGTCGGCCCGTCCCGACCGTCCAGGGCTGAGCTTCAGCCAAAGCGATAGCGTCATCATCGCCAGCGATGCCGACACCGTGTCCGAAACGCGCTGAGACGACGGGCGCCGACGCGCACCGGCTTGACTCTTTTCCACACGGCACGTACTAGCCCCGCTTCATCATGCAAGCATCACGCTTGTCTTACCGGCACATCCGCACCAACTGGTCGGGGGAGGTCGGCGAGAACCCTGCTCGGCGAAGGTTTCGCTCAGCGGGGCTGTTTTGCTTTGCTTGATGGCGATGGATTGAGGTTTTGATGTTCGACACACTCACAGAACGACTTGGCGGCGTCTTCGACAAGCTCACCGGGCGCGGTGTGCTGTCGGAGAAGGATGTCGATGCGGCGCTGCGCGAAATCCGCGTCGCCCTGCTCGAGGCCGATGTCGCCCTGGACGTGGTGAAGGCCGCGACCAAGCAGATCCGCGAGCGCGCCATCGGTGAAGACGTGATCCGCGCCGTCTCGCCGGGCCAGCAGGTCATCAAGATCGTCCACGACGCTCTCGTCGACCTCTTGGGCGGCGAAGGCGAGCCGGTCGGCCTGTCGCTCGAGGGCGAGCCGCCGATTGCCATCCTGATGGCCGGTCTGCAAGGCTCCGGCAAAACCACGACCTCGGCCAAGCTGGCCAAACGCATCCAGGAAACGCAGAAGAAAAAGGTCCTGCTGGCCTCGCTCGACACCCGCCGACCGGCGGCGATGGAACAGTTGCAGCAGCTGGCCAGCCAGATCGACGTCGCCTTCCTGCCGATCGTCGCAAACCAGCGCGCCGTCGACATCGCAAAACGCGCCATGAATGCCGGCCGCCTGCAGGGCTTTGACGTCGTCATCTTGGATACCGCCGGTCGCACCTCGATCGATGAAGACATGATGGCCGAGGCGCATGACATCGCCCGCGTCACCAATCCGCGCGAGACCCTGCTGGTGGCCGATGCACTGACCGGTCAGGACGCCGTCGAGACCGCCCGCCGCTTCCATGACCGCCTGCCACTGACCGGCCTAGTCCTGACCCGGATGGACGGTGACGGCCGGGGCGGCGCTGCGCTGTCGATGCGCCACGTCACCGGCCTGCCTATCAAATTTCTCGGTGTGTCGGAAAAGCCCGATGGGCTGGATGCCTTCGACGCCAAGCGCGTCGCCGGGCGCATCCTCGGCCGCGGCGACATCATCTCGCTGGTCGAAAAAGCCGCGCAGAATGTCGATGAGGAAAAAGCCGCCCGCATGGCCAGGAAGATGGCCAAGGGCAAGTTTGATCTCGACGATTTGCGCGAGCAGTTCGGCCAGCTCAAGACCATGGGCGGTCTTGGCGGGATCATGGGCATGCTGCCGGGCATGAACAAGAAAATGCAGGCCCAGGCGGCGGCCGCCGGCATGGACGACAAGATGCTGACCCGCCAGGAAGCCATCATCCAGTCGATGACGCGCCAGGAACGCGCCAAGCCGGAAATCCTCAAGGCCAGCCGCAAGAAGCGGATCGCCGCCGGCTCGGGCGTCCAGGTCGCCGACGTCAACAAGCTGATCAAGATGCACCGTCAGATGGCTGACATGATGAAAAAGGCCTCCAAGGGTGGCCGCGGCGGTCTCGCCGGCATGATGGGCGGTATGGGCGGCGGCATGCCTCCGGGCATGGGCGGCCAGATGGGCGGCATGAACCCCGCCGATATGGGCCGCGCCACCCAGGACCTGCTCGGCGGCAAGGCCCCGTCCGGCACGCAACTGCCCGGTCTGGGTGGGCCCACTTCGGGCGGTGGCCTGCCTGGTTTGCCGGGAACGAAGAAGCCATGATCTCCGTTATTACATCGGCGCTCGCTCCGCTGGTTACTGTGATGCCGCAACACGACCTGCCGGTTACGGCGCTGCTGAATGGGCATCACGAATGCCGGGCGAGCTACCAGCTTCGCCCGAATGAACGTGGCGACACCCTGCTGCCCCGATACATTCACGTCACTTGCGAGTCTGACTTTGAAATGGACCGTGTGCGCCCCGACTTGCGGGAGCAGGCGGGAGAATTGCTGATAAACGAGGCAGAGGGCGCGGCTCGTTTGTCGATCGCTCGCTGGCGACACCGCCTCGAAGACGATCAGGACGAGTGCTTCCACGTGACACTGCGCTTCCCGAACCCATCCAACACACCCGCATGGGCTGAAGAGCCCAATCTACTCCCGTGCGGGCGTTTGATTATCGACGAATAAATCTTGACCTGAAGGACTAGAACTATGTCTCTGAAAATCCGTCTCGCCCGTGGTGGCGCCAAGAAGCGTCCCTACTACCGCATCGTCGTTGCCGACAGCCGTTCGCCGCGTGATGGCCGTTTCATCGAAAAGATCGGCTCCTACAATCCGATGCTCCCGAAAGATGGTCAGCGCGTCGAGCTGGACATGGAAAAAGTGAAGGCCTGGCTGGCCAAGGGCGCCAAGCCGACCGACCGCGTGGGCCGTTTCATCCACCAGATCGAGGCTGACGCCTGGAAGTGGGAAGCCGGCAACAACCCGCAAAAGGCCGAGCCGGGCCAGAAAGCCAAGGAACTCGCTGCCGAGAAGGCCGAGAAGGAAGCCGAACGCAAGGCTGCCGCCGAGGAAGCCAAGGCCGCTGCCGAAGCGCCTGCTGCTGAAGAAGCCCCGGCCGAAGAGGCCCCGGCCGCTGAAGCTGCTGCCGAAGAAGAAAAGTCCGAGTAGGACGGTTTTTTCTGCCTGGATGAGCGGGGGAATGGGTGCCCGAATTCGCGGCACCGGGATTTCCCCCGCTCCCTGACCCTCTCCCCAGGGAGAGGGAGAACAATACCTGTGATGTCACACCCGACTTCCCTCCCCCCGGGGGGAGGGATCGAGGGAGAGGGGGAATCCACCTCCCTTTGAAAGCTAGGCTGCCATGACAACGCCCGCCGACGATCTCGTCTTCATTGCCGCCCTTGCCGGCGCTCATGGCGTGAAGGGCGAATGCAAGGCCAAGAGCTTTGCCGGCAACCCGGCCGACGCCTTCACCTATGGCCAATTCCTCGACGCCGACGGCAAGCCTTTCCTGACTCCGAAATCAGCGCGTCCGGTGAAGGACGGCTTCATCGTCCGCTTCGCCGAACCGCTCGGTCGAGACCAGGCCCAGGCGCTCAAGGGCACGCGCCTCTATATCCCACGCGCGGCCCTGCCAGCGCTCGAGGATGATGAATTCTACCATGCCGACCTGCTCGGCCTGAAAGTCCAGTCGCTCGACGGCAGCCCGATGGGCACGCTGAAGGCAGTTCATGATTTCGGCTCCGGCGACCTGCTGGAAATCACCGGCACGCCCGACCGAAACGGCAGCTGGATGCTCCCCTTCACGCGCGACTTCGTCCCGCATGTCTCGATTGCCGACGGTGTGGTGACGATCGATCCGCCGGAAGATATCGGCTCGAAGGCTGAGGAAGAGGCGGGAGAGTAGGCGCGCAGCAAGCCCGGCAGGTCTTGAATCCGTCTCATTGCAGTGGCTTTATCGGGCATATGACCCGCAAGATTCAGCGTTTCAGCGTTTCATTCGCCTTTGTCGGTCTTTTGGCTGTCCTCTCACTTTTTCCCAGCGCCGTCGCACAAGACGGACCGGGTCGAGTGTGGGCCTGTCAATTGCTCTCAGACCTTGGTCGGATGTCCAATGAAGCAGACGGCCAAACGGTCTACGCCCGGGAGTACGCTCGGAATAACGGCTTTTACTGGGCGAGTTATGATGAGTTTCAGGCTCACCTGAATCAAGATGGCGCTGATGAATGGCGCAATGATGAATGGGGCGATGCGTTGCGGGCATTTCCACCGCATATGCTCCAGGAACTTTGGGATTCTTGGAATGAAGGCGGCTTGGCGGACTGCGCGCAGCGCTTCGAAGCGCATTGGGGGAACGCGTCTGAATTTCGCCAGCAGGAAGCAGTTGCCATCCGGGACATCGCTCGCAGAGGCCTGCTCAGTCCGGGACACCCTGACTATATTCCAGATGTCCACTACGGTGCCTGTGGGATTTCCGCACCGGGATTGCCCGTCAATAGGTTGATCGAAATGTCTCGGCCTGTGTTTGACGAGTTCGGACAGAAGGCCATCTTCATCGAAAGCACACGGCGCGCCCGCGACGTTGTTTCGATTTTCGCCTTTCGGAATGGACATTGGGAGCGGGTCACCTCACTCCACTGGACCATTTGCTGACAGCGAGGCTCTGCCCTTTGTCTAGTGTGCTGCCAACGCTGCGCCAGATCCCCAGCGGAGGCGCCGATGCGCTGGCACCTCGCCCCCATCCCTGCTACACCCGCGCGCCATGACTGACGCCACCAGCCCTTCCCTGCCTTGGACCGCGACCGCGCTCACCCTGTTCCCGGATGCCTTTCCGGGACCGCTGGGTGTTTCGCTGATTGCAACAGCTGCGAATCATGGGTTGTGGGCGCTTGAAACTGTGGACATCCGGGATTTTTCCCGTCATAAGCACCGCTCCGTGGACGACACCCCTGCTGGCGGAGGCGCCGGTATGGTGCTCAGGCCGGATGTCGCGACGGAGGCGATTGATGCGGTGCAGTCTCGCTGGCAAGGCGGGAAACGACCGTTGATCTATTTGACGCCGCGCGGAAAACCGCTGACCCAGTCCCGGGTTCGGGAATGGGCGACGGGTCCGGGCGTTGTCGTGTTTTGCGGACGCTTCGAAGGCCTCGACCAGAGGGTGATCGAAAGCCGTGAAATGGAAGAGGTCAGTGTTGGCGATGCCGTGCTGGCCGGGGGCGAAGCGCCCGCGCAGGTTCTCATCGAGGCCTGTGTGAGACTTCTCCCCGGCGTGCTGGGCGACCCGATGTCGGCCGAGGATGAGAGTTTCGAGGGTGATCTCCTCGAATATCCTCACTACACGCGACCGCGCGTGTTTGAGGATCGGGAGATCCCGGAGGTCCTGTTGTCGGGGCATCATGGCCGCATCGCGGCGTGGCGCCGGGAACAGGCAGAGAAAATTACGAAGGCGCGTCGCCCCGACCTCTGGACGAGGTACAAGGCCCGCAAGGAGAATGCACGATGAACATGATCGAGCAGCTTGAACAAGAAGAAGCCGCCCGCGTCCTGGGTGACAAGGAAATTCCGGATTTCAGCGCCGGCGATACGCTGCGCGTCCATGTTCGCATCAAGGAAGGCGAACGTGAGCGGATCCAGGTCTATGAAGGCGTCTGCATCGCCCGCAATGGCGGTGGCCTGAACGAGAGCTACACCGTTCGCAAGATCTCCTTCGGTGAAGGCGTCGAACGGGTCTTCCCGCTCTACTCGCCGAATGTCGAGCAGATCGAGATCAAGCGTAAGGGCAAGGTCCGCCGCGCGAAGCTGTATTACCTGCGCGATCGTCGCGGCAAGTCGGCCCGTATCGCCGAACGCGTCTCCGGTCGTGGCATCGAAAAGCGCGAGCCGAAGAAGAAGGGCTAGTCCCTCTCTCCTTTCGCGATTGCGACACGAAAACCCCGTCAGCTTGGCTGGCGGGGTTTTTTGTGTGTTCGCGTGGCAGGACCCGTCCGGCCTGATGCTACGCCTCGTCCTCAATCCGGTGCATGTCATCGTCCGACAGCCCGAAATGATGGCCGATTTCATGCACCAGAACATGGGTCACCAGCTCACCGAGCGGAATCTCGCCGTGATCGGCCCATTCGTCGAGGATCGGCCGCCGGTACAGGATGACGCGATCCGGTTCGGGCGACGGATTGGCCACCGATTTTTGCGACAGATCGACACCGATATAGACGCCGGTGAGCTCGAATGGGTCATCCAGACCGACCGCCGCGAGGGTTTCTGCGTCAGCGAAGTCGGCGACAAAGATCTCCAGTCCTGCGCACAAGTGACGCATCTCCGCAGGCAGTGTCTCGAATGCGCTCGCAGCGAGCGCTTCAAAATCCTCGATCGACGGTGCCGTTTGGTGCTTGGGCATGAGCTCTCCAGCCTGTCTTGACGGCACAGTGTGGCGGAGCGCGGGAGCACTGGAAACCGGACATTCAGTCCTGGACTTGCGGCCGGAACATATATGGAACAAACTGACGTCATGAGCCTTGATGATACCGCCTCCGCCGCCAATCCCCGGATTGACGACGCCCAAGCGCTGATGCGCGGAGCGGCGCGTCTGCTCTGGCATATGGGGTTCAGCGCCATTCCCGAATTCATCCTGCCGGACGGGCGTCGGGCCGATCTGGCGGCGCTCGGGCGCAAGGGCGAGATCATCATTGTCGAGATCAAGTCCGGCATTGCCGACTTTCGCGCCGACAGCAAATGGACGAACTATGCCGGCTATTGCGACCGGCTGTACTTCGCCGTGTCGGAACGTTTTCCGCGCGACGTCATCCCTGACGATGCCGGGCTGATCATTGCTGACGGGTTTGGCGGCGCGATCATCCGGGAAAGCCCGGTGCTCACACTGGCGCCGGCCCGCCGCAAGGCGTTGACGCTGCGCTTCGCCCGCGCCGCCGCCGACCGTTTGATGCGGGTCGGAGAACCCGGTACCGACACCAGCCCTGCATCGGCTTAGGCATCAGCCGTGTCGGCAACCCGGTCGACGACTTGTAGGAAAGCCTCCCAGCGCGGTGCGAAACGGCTCTCGACGGCGTCCAGAACGGGCGCAGATGCTTTTTCCGGCGTCCCGCTGTCAACCGGCGGATGCGGGTCGTATTCCAGTCCCAGCTGAACCGCCTGGGCGACCCCGTCGCCATAGAGCTCCTTGACGATGGTCAGGGCGAAATCAATGCCGGCGGTGACACCGCCGCCGGTGAACAGATTACCGTCCCGGACAACGCGCTCCCGGACCGGTTCGGCGCCAAAGCGCGACAGGGCGGAATGATAGCGCCAATGCGTCGTCGCCTTGCGACCTGCCAGCAGACCGGCGGCGCCCAGCACGAAGGTACCGGTGCACACCGAGGTGATGAATTGCGCGCCTTCGGCCTGGCGGCGCAGGAAGGCCAGCGTCGCGGCATCTTCCATCGCCGCATCGACACCCCACCCGCCCGGCACACAAATCAGGTCGAGCTGCGGGCAGTCCTGGAATGACGTATCGGCGAGGATGAAGGGGCCACAATCGGTCCGAACCGGGCCGGCCGCCCGGGCGACCAGATGGACCTTTGCGCCGGGTATCCGGGTCAGGACCTGAAGCGGGCCGGTGAAGTCGAGTTGGGTGAGATCGTCGAACAGCAAAAATCCGATATGGCGCAATGTGGTCATGTCTGTCTCCGGTTCCAGCCCGCAAACACTAGAACCCGGCCCGCAGCGAGAACATGACAAAGGCCGATCAAATCCGGTCAGCGCGTCCCGGTATCATGCGGCTTGACGCGCCAGGGCGGGTCGATGCGGTTCTCACCGGCATGATAGAGCTTGATCTTGTGGCCGTCCGGATCGAGCAGGATGGCCTCGCGCCACAGCCAGCTTTCATCGCGCGGCTCGGTCTCGAAGACAAAGCCCGCAGCTTGCAGCCGCGCGACGGTTGCATCGACATCATCTGATTCCAGATAGATGACCGCACCGGGTTGGACCGGCGCTTCGACATGAAGCGAAAAAGTCGTCTCGCCCTCCGGCGCCAGGAAACGGCAATAATGCGGACTATCAACCAGCAGCCGAAAACCGAGCCGCTCATAAAATGCTTTTGACCGGGCGATCTCGCGCACCGGGATGGTGATCTGGTTAAGGCGCATCTTCGGTCTCCGCGCGCGGGTCGGCGATGCGGTCAAGCGGCCGGATCAAACGGTCAACCGTGAGGTCGGACAAAAGATAGGCCCAGCCCTCGACACGGGCATTGATTGCCGCCGCCTCGGTCTCGGCGTCATCGGTAATGGCCGAAGCCGTGATCAGTGCCCAGCGCGTCGCGCCAAGCGCCTTCACATCAATCCGGACCCGAAGCCCGGAAAAGGTCTCGGCGGTGTGGACGGCGACGAACTCACCGCCCAACCGGTCTGCACGGCGCACCTCACGAAAGCGGACCCGTCCCAGTGCCGCAGCCGGACCATTGCCGGCGGCCGCCGTGATCATCTGCCAGCCGCCGGGCTGTCGCAGTGAGAAATTTCGCGCCGAGGCCGCGGCGCGCTCAAGCCGGTAGGCCGGACCGGCTTCCGGTTGGACATCGGCCCGGGCAATCTCGTTGAGGCCCAGCTCCAGAAAGTCGAGATCAAGCCACGCGTCGGCCGGCAACATGTCCGGCCGCACCACGGCACCATCGCCGAGCCGCGCCGCATAGGCGCGGTTGCGACCGGGCTGGCGTACATAAACCCGCTCTCCCCGGGTCTCGCCGAGGAGGATTTCAGCCAGCATCGCGCCATCCGCACCGCGGACGCTGATCTGGGTACCGCCGTTTTCCTGGCCGGGTTCAGCGAGGCCGATCCGCGCCAGGCGGGCGGGATTGGCCGTGCGCGCGCCCTCATAGGTCAGGGCTGCCAGATAGGCGTCAAGTTCAGCCAAACGCTCCGGGCGAACCGGATAGCCATCACGGCTTGGCATGCGCCAGACCCCCTCGACCTGTTCAACGCTGAAGCGCTCGCTGCCATGGATCTCGATCTCCCGCGCCGACACCACGGCGCTCGACCAGCTTGGCAGGACCGGTCCGCTGACATCAGGCCGCCAGGTTTCCCGGGCATCCATTACAGCCGCGGCAATGGCAAGGCCCGTCACGACCACAGCAGCGCTGGCGGCGATGACAAGCTGGGTGCGGCGGCGCTGGTCGGTTCGAACGCTCATGTGCGCCTCCGGCGGCGGCGAACGATCGAGCCGACAATGCCAAACAGGATGACCAGGGCCGGCGGCACACCGATCGTCCAGAACTGGAGGTCTGCGTTGAGTGCATCGATATCCCGACGGAAATCGCGTTCGATCGCCCGTAACTCGGCGCGGGTCTGCAGGATTTCGGCGCGAAGCCGCATGGCTTCCTCACGATCACTGGCCCGTGACGACGCCAGCAGGGCAGATGCTTGCCCGCTGCCCAACAAACGGTCGAGCCGCGCTTCCGCGTCCGCGATCTGGGTTTCAAGCGCGTCTTGGGCCGCGACATAGCGCGCCTCGGCATCGGCGCGAAGGCGTTCGACGCGGGTCATCGGGCGCAAAGACGGCGTCCGCGACCGCAGGCTGACTAGCGCCGGATCACCGGCCGCCATGTCGATCAGATTGAGCGCCAAGGTCAGATTGTCGGCGACAAAACTTGTCCCCGTTCCAGGGTCGGTGCGGACGTAGAAACTGTCATCCAGCCAATCGGCGTCGGCGACGATGGCGATGTCGACCGGCCCGTCGGACAGCTCGCGATGATCAGCCGGATCGAAGGCGATTTCGCCGGCCGGAGGACCGGCCGGAAAGGCCGTTTCAATCATGCCGGTCACGCGCACCGCGAGAACGGGCGGGCTGGAGGCGGGCATATAGTCCCGCAACAAGGCGTCCGGTCCCGGCGCGCCGGCGGCGATGTCGGCATCAAGCACAGCGCCTTCCGGTGAGGTCGCAAGCAAGGGCGTGATTTGCCCGTCGGCAAGGCCACCGATTTCCAGCCAGCCGGGGGAGCCAAAATTCAGACCCAGATCGAGCGTCGCCGTTGCCAGATCAGTCTGACTGATCTCACTTTGGCCTAGGGCGAACCAGAGCGGATAGGCACGACGGCGGGCACGGCCATCGCTTTCAACAATCTCGACCGGCAGGCCGAGTTGGCGATCCATGGCGACACTCTCGCGATCATAGCC
This sequence comes from Maricaulis sp. W15, assembly GCF_001924955.1. NCBI lineage: Bacteria > Pseudomonadati > Pseudomonadota > Alphaproteobacteria > Maricaulales > Maricaulaceae > Maricaulis > Maricaulis sp. W15. Next base: position 188,970 of record NZ_LQXG01000016.1, read on the forward strand.
AAGGCCCCAGCGTGTCAATAACGGGCCGAGATCGGACGCCCGCCTGGCATTGAGCGGCGGCAGACCGTCGGCGCCCGGGCGCAGGGCCATGTGGGCGAGCGGGTCAATGAAGGCTACCACCCGGCCGCGTGACAGGGCGAACTGATCGATGAGATAGGTCTGGCCTTCGCTGAGCGTGCCCGGATGCAGGATCAGCAAGGCGCTGGCGTCGGGGATGGTCTCGAAATCGCGACCCAGCCAGACCAATTCATAGGCGGCATTCAGCTCGGTGATGAAGGTGTTGGGGGCGCCGTCATCGGGGCTGAGTGGCAGGCTTGTGAGCACCGCCAGGCGTGGCCGTGCCGGGCGTTCGATATCGGCGATCAGACGGGTCAGATCGTATTCAAGGCGGGCTTCGGCTTCTTCACGGAAGAGCGGAACAACAGCCTGATCATCGACCGAGTTGCGGGCCACCAGGCCGAAGAACAAGCGGTCACCACCATCGGTCGGCATCGGCGTCAACCCGGCCTCGAGCGCCGCATCTTCGTCCGGCGAAAAGGGTTCCGGGTCGATTTCATTGAGCCGTATCCGGCCACCGGACCGGTCGGCATAGCTGGCCAGGAATTCGCGAACCCGGGTCGCATAAGCCCGAATGGCCGGATACTGCGCCGCCTCGGCCCGGGAATAATAGAAGTGCCACTCAACCGGCTCATCAAGACGGTCCATCACCGCCAGCGAACCCTCCGACAGGCGATAGAGGCCGTCCTGGGTGAGATCGAGCCGGGCACCACTGAACCAGCGTCCCGCCAGGTCATTGCCGGCCAGGAAGACCAGGACCAGGCTGACCAGCATCAGGGGCAGGAAGAGCGGGCGTTTCATCGTCCACCTCCGCGCCGTTCCGCGATCAGCACGCCGGCCACCGTCAGGGCCGTGACAATCAGACCGACGAAATAGACGAGGTTGGGCAGGCCGATCACGCCATGACGGAAAGCGCTGTAATGCTCCAGCGCGCTCAGCCCGGCGACGAATTCGGACAGGACAGCGGGCGCATTCTCGCCCAGCGCTGACAGCACGAAGGGCAGTCCGGCCATGGTCAGCAGGAAAGCCGCACCGGTGCCCAGGACAAAGGCGACAACCTGGTTTGAGGTGGTCGCCGACAGCGCCTGGCCAACTGCCAGATAGGCGCCAGCCATCAGCCAGGCACCCAGATAGCCCGTCGCGATGGCGGCATTGTCGGGCGCGCCCAGATAGTTGACGGCGATCCACATCGGGAAGGTGAGGCCGAGCGCGATGGCCGCCATCGTCCAGGCCGCGAGAAACTTGCCGCCGGTCGAAGCCCAGAGCGGAATCGGCAGCGCCATCAGGAATTCCAAGGTGCCGCGATCACGTTCCTCGGCCCAGGCGCGCATCGCCAATGCCGGCATCAGAACGACAAACAGCCAGGGCAGATAATCGAACATCGGCGCCAGATCGGCCCGGTTGGTGTCGAAGAAGCGGCCGATGTGAAAGGCAAAGGCCGGTGCACAAAAGGCAAAGACCGCCAGGAAAACATAGGCCAGCGGAGTCTGGAAATAGGCCGTGAGTTCGCGCCGATAGACGGCATGCAGGGTATGGATCACGCCGCCACCCCCTTGCCCGTCGACGCCCCGGTGAGGGCCCGGAAGGCACCCTCAACCGTATCGTCCGGCCCGGATGCTGCCAAGGCGTTCGGCGTGCCGTCGAACAGGACTTGGCCACGATCAATCACGATGGCGCGTGAACACACCGCCGGGACTTCCTCGAGGATATGGGTGGAGATGATGATGGCTTTTTCCGGAGCCATGTCCCGGATCAGCTGGCGCACGCCGTCCTTCTGGTTCGGATCAAGCCCGTCGGTCGGCTCGTCGAGGATCAGGACGGCCGGGTCATGGGCAATCGCAGCGGCCAGGGCGGCGCGGCGCTTGTAACCCTTGGAGAGGGTGCCGATCGGCTGACTGGCCATCTCGCCGAGATTGGCCCGTTCCAGCGCCAGATCCGTGGCGCGGCTGAGCGCACCGCCGGTGAAGCCGCGCGCCCGCAGGCCGAACATCACGAAGCCTCGCGGTGTCATCGCCGGGTAGGACGGTGCGCCTTCAGGCAGATAACCCAGCCGGGCCTGGGCCTCGAGGCGCGCGGTTGAACAGTCGAAACCGGCAATCGCGGCTTGGCCGCCATCGGGTTCCAGACCACCGGCGAGCATGCGCATGGTGGTCGTTTTCCCGGCACCATTGGGGCCGAGAAAGCCGAGCACTTCGCCGCGCTCGAGGGTGAAGCTCACACCATCGACGGCACGAAAGGACCCGAAATCCTTGATGAGTTGATCGGCAACCAGCATGGTTCGCAGAGCTCATGATCTGACGGGACTAGCGTTAGCGCGACGCGCCGCGCTTGGCCAGAGGCAAGGCAAGTTGTCCATTTCATGAGGGGAATTTGGGTGTCGACCGGACCGCAGCCTCTTGACCCGGGGGGCTGGGGGGGCTGTCTAAAACCAGGCTGGGAGGCATTGTTGCGACCGGCCGACAGGTGAGACGGTGGTGGGACCGTATGGCGGCAACGCGCCCAGAATGTGGCGACTTTGCGGCAGCGCGTGAAATGTTTGTAAGCTGAATGAACCGATTCAACCGGTGGGAGAAAAGTCCGTGCAATCCCTGTCGCCCTCCGCGAAACGCAAGCCGGAACCGGTCATGTGGACCCGGCGCGAGCTCGACACGATCCTGCGCGTCTATGGCCGTTTCGTCGCCCAGGGCGAATGGAAGGACTACGCCATTGACGGGCTGAGAACCGAAGCCGTCTTCTCGATCTTCCGCCGCCACAGCGAAATGCCGATGTATTCAGTGATCAAGACCCCGGCCGACGCCAATCGCCAGGGTCAGTTCAAAGTCGTCGCCATGGGCGGACAGATTCTCAAACGCGGGCACGACCTCACCCAGGTGATGTCCGTGTTCGACAAGAAGAAATTCCAGGTCATCGACTAAGTCCCGATCTGCCGCGGGCGGGCAAAGAAAAACCCCGGAGCCGACGCTCCGGGGTTTCTTGAGTCTGTCTGAAACAGGCGCGCTATTCGCGACTTCCGAGCAGGGACAGGATGATCTGGAACATGTTCACGAAGGCGATGTAGAGATTCAGCGCGCCCATATTGGTCATGACGGCCATCGAACGCTGGTCGCCAGCGATCTGGTAGTAGGTCACCTTCAGCGCTTGGGTCTGCCAAGCCACGACGCCCGCCATCAACAGCAGGACGGCGAATTGCAGCAGCAACTCAAGCATGCCGGACTGGAAGAAGAAAGCGTTCAACAGGCCCAGCGCCAGGGCACCGAATACCGCCATGAACAGGAAGTTCTGCATCGGCATCAGATTGCGCTTGGTGGTGTAGCCAAACACGGACAAGGCCAGGAAAGAGCCCGCCGTGATCACGAAGGCTTGGGCAATTGTACCGAAATCAACCGACAAGCTGCCGCCGGTAGCGGTCTGAACCGTCGCGTTGTTGCTCGCGAGCATAACCCAAAAGCTCAGGCTGGCTCCAATAAGGACCACGATGGCCCAGTACAAGATCGCACTACCCGTTGGCGACGGATTACGCATGAAGAACATCGAACCGATCAGCAGGACGAGCGGACCCCACATGATAATCGAATAAATCGGTTGCGATTGCACCAGATTGGTCAGCGGCGGAAAGGTTCCGACGGCATAGGCAATGGCGGCCGACAGCAGCAGGCCAAGCCCCATCTTGTTGTAGACACCGAGCATGAAGCTGCGCAGGCCGGCATCCACCGACATGTCCAGCGAGCCGGCGCCGGAATAAGTGCGGGAAAAATCGTTCATTGTGGACGTCTCTCTTGTCTACACGCGCCAAACGAAGGCGCTTTGCAGGGAGTATATCATGTCCCTACCGGGGGAAGGCAAGTTTCCACCGAAGAGGCAAGGGGGGACTGGACGGATGCGAATCCCGTACCTTGGTCCGCATTGCCATGGCCGGTGAAATCGCCCTAGTTGGGGCCGATGCTGCACGGTGCCCCATGACCATCCGCCTGTTTGCCGCCATTCCGGTTCCCGACAATCTGCATGCCGAAATCCGGCGGCTGCAGAAAGGCGTTCCCGGTGCACGCTGGCGGCCGCGGGAGAATTTCCACATCACGCTGCGCTATTTCGGCGAACTCGACGAGCGCCGCGCCGAAGATCTTGATGTCGAGCTGGCCCAGATCACCATGCCGCCCTTCGAACTGGCCCTGCTCGGATCGGGCTGGTTCGGCAAGCTGGACCCGCGCGCGCTCTGGCTGGGGGTTCGCCCCAGCGAGGCGCTGGCCGAGCTCAATGCCAAGTGCGAGCGCGCCGCCCGCAAGGCCGGGCTGGAGCCGGAACACCGCAAATTCCATCCGCACATGACGCTGGCCTACCTCCAGGGCACGCCGATCGACAGGCTGACCCGCTTTGCCGAGCGCACCGGCGGGTTCGCGACCGAGCCCTGGCGGGTCACACATTTCACGATGTATTCCAGCTGGACATCACGCGGTGATGCCAACATCTACGAGCCGGAAGTTGACTACCCGCTGCTCTGAGCCGTGCCGAGCCGGGCGATCAGGCCATCGACGGCGCGCTCGATCATGTCGAGCACCGCGTCAAACCCGTCCTCTCCGCCATAGTAGGGATCCGGCACGTCGCCGTCAGGCTCACCCGCCCAAGCCATCATCAGGCTGACCCGGGCCCCGCGATCGGCACCGGGCATCCGGCGCAGGAAACGCTGATGGCTGTGATCCATGCCGATGACATGGTCAAAGCGGATGAAGTCGGCTGGATCGACTTCCCCTGCCTGCAGTTCCGACAGGTCATAGCCACGCGCAGCGCCGGCAGCGACAGCGCGATCGTCAGGCGCCTCGCCGACATGCCAGCCGCCAGTCCCGGCACTGTCGACATGCCAGTCAAGACCGGCCGCGGCGATGCGCTGGCGAGCCACCGCATCGGCGGTCGGCGAGCGACAGATATTGCCGGTGCAGACGAAAAGTATCCGCATGCGCTCAATCGCCCAGGGAGAACGCGCCCGGCAGGACGGTAAGGGACCACTCATCCCCGCGCCCATACAGCCAGAACACGTCGCCATAGGCATCTTCGGGCAAACGCCCCTCACCGTCACAGCCAGCCGCTTGTGCTGCTTCCGCTCCGGCATAGGCCGCCATCCACAGGCAGGACGTGTTGGAATGTTCGCCGACGAGGGTCCAGCCGGTCATGGCCGCATCGACGTCGGCATAGGCATCGCTACGCTGGCGCGACACGGTCTCGCCCTCGGCGCAATCGACGGCATACCCGTCGACGGCCTGATGCGCGACGACCGGAATTCCACCGGCAGCGGCCGTGAGGCGGGTACGACAGGCGGCACTGGCATAGGCCCGGTCCATGGGCGTCGCCCCGATCAGCCCCGCCAAGCGGTCCACCATCGCTTCACCGTCCGGGCTGAGCGGGCACTCCATGCCATTGCAGTCCGGCGCGATCTTCATCGCGTGCCGGACCACCAGGACATGCCGGTCGGCGGCGATCAGGTCCGCGCGCACCGCCTCGGGCGCCAGCGCAAGCAGGTCCGGATGCGCAAATGACGGCGTCGGCTGGCTGCAGGCGGCCAGGCAAAGCGCAGCGCTGGCCAATGTCAGAATCGATTTCATGAAACGTCCTCCCGGCGCCACCCTAGCGCGACAAGACGGAGACGCGAAGTGACGGACCGGTAAGCCGCTAATCGACGTCGGCCGGTTCGTCCTGGACCCGGATGCGAACTGTCACACGCGTCCCGGCACCGGGGCGGCTCTCGATCGACATGTCGCCATCCATAAGACCCGCCAGTCGGCGGCAGATTGACAGGCCCAGACCAAAATCGCCGCCGGCTTCGGTACCGGACCGTCCGCTCAGCCGCGCCAACAGCGCCTCGTCCATGCCTACTCCCGTATCGGCGACAATGTATTCGATCCGACACTTGCCGCCCCCGGCAGGGTGGTGGCGCACCGACAGCGAGACCGATCCTGCCGGTGTGAATTTCAGCGCATTGGACATGAGGTTGTTGAGAATCTGACGCACCCGCACCGGATCGCCGACGACCGGGAGGTCCGCCCCATCACCCGTCTCGAGCTTGAGTTCGATACCCTTCTCGCCGGCAAGCGGCTCGAACAGGCCCATCACCGTCCGGGCCATTTCATCAGGCCGGAATGCGACGCTGCGCAACTCGATGCGATCATTCTCCAGACGGGCCAGATCGAGCACATCCGTGACCCGCGCCAACATCGCCTGGGCCGACCGCTCAATCGTGGTCAGAAGTTTGCGTTGCGACGGATCCAGCCCGGTATTGGCCAACAATCCGGACAGGCCGAGAATACCATTGATCGGCGTGCGCAATTCATGACTGAGGCCCAGCATGAATTCGGATCGTGAGCGGCTGTTCGCCCGCTCGGAACTCGCTCGCGCCTTCAGCTCGGCTTCGACCACGCTGCGGCTGTCCAGCTCATGCTCCAGCGCCTGTTGCGAATTCTGCAGCCCGCTGAGAATCTCGATCATCCGGCGGAACAGCCAGATGAACCCGATAGCAAGAAACGCGGTCGCCAGAAGGTCCGTGAACCATCGCAACCGGTTCTGGATGAAACCGGTCAGCGCCGGCACGCCGGCATCGCTGACAAAGAACGGCCCGAACAGCAGTACAATGGCATCGAGCGAGTGATAGAAGACCCAAATGCCCAGACCCGTGCTCAGCACCCGCACCGGCCGGATGGCCTCGGCATCGATCAATGTCTGGCGGTACCTATACATGTAGACGATCGCCGCCAGCGGCGCGGCGGCGAAGACGATATCCAGCAGCACTGTCAGCAGGATGGAGTGCATATGCCCTCATCTTCCGCTCGGACCGACCTGATCCGTCATGCTAGGGACAAGCCCTAAACGCAAAATTAACCCCGAATTGTTCGGCGGCCGATAGCGTCAGCGCTCATCGGGGCTCTGTAAAGCGTCGCCCCGGCAAATGAATTTTTCATTCATCAGGGCGACGGCCGGTTCGGTCCAACCTCGTCAGTCGTTCTTGCCGAGGCGACGTTTGCGACGCGCCAGCAATTGCAGGCGCAGGGCATTGAGGCGGATGAAGCCTTCGGCATCCTTCTGGTCGTAGACAACGTCTTCCTCGAAGGTAACGTGCTCCAGCGAGTACAGTGAATGTTCCGAGGCACGCCCGACAACATTGACCGAACCCTTGTAGAGCTTGAGCCGGACATCGCCGGTGACATGGGTCTGTGAATGATCGATGGCCGCCTGCAGCATTTCTCGCTCGGGCGAGAACCAGAAACCTTCATAGAGCAGCTTGGCGTAGCGCGGCATCAGCTCATCCTTGAGATGCGCCGCACCGCGATCCAGCGTGATCTGTTCGATACCGCGATGGGCCGCCATCAGGATGGTGCCGCCCGGCGTCTCGTAGATGCCGCGTGATTTCATGCCGACAAAGCGGTTCTCAACCAGATCAAGCCGGCCGATTCCATGCGTGCGGCCCAGCGCGTTGAGCCGGGTCAGCAGGGTCGCCGGGCTCAGGGCCTCGCCATTGATCGCCACCGCATCACCCGCCTTGAAGGACACGGTGACATATTCCGGCTTGTCCGGCGCCGCTTCCGGTGCGTCCGTGCGCTGGTAGACGATGTCATCGGCTTCCTCGGCCGGATCTTCCAGCAGCTTGCCCTCGGAGGAGGTGTGCCAGAGATTGGCGTCGACCGAGAAGGGTGCCTCGCCGCGCTTGTCCTTGGCGACCTCGATACCGTGCTCTTCGGCATAGCTGATCAGCTTGGTACGAGAATTGAGATCCCACTCACGCCACGGCGCGATCACCCGCAGATCCGGATCGAGGGCATAGACGCCCAGTTCGAAGCGGACCTGGTCATTGCCCTTGCCGGTTGCCCCGTGCGCGACCGCATCAGCGCCGGTCGCGTGCGCGATTTCAACCAAACGCTTCGAGATCAACGGCCGGGCGATCGAGGTCCCGAGCAGATAAAGGCCCTCATAAACGGCATTGGCGCGCACCATCGGGAAGACGAAATCGCGGACGAATTCCTCGCGCAGGTCCTCGATGAAGATCTCGGACACACCTGCCGCCTCGGCCTTCTTGCGCGCCGGGTCGAGTTCCTCGCCCTGGCCGAGATCGGCGGTGAAAGTCACGACTTCGGCGTCGTAGGCGTCCTGCAGCCATTTCAGGATGACCGAGGTGTCGAGGCCGCCGGAATAGGCAAGAACGACCTTTTTAACGGGCTTTTTCGCGGGCATGGGCAAATTCCTTCTCGATATTCCCATGCGCGTAGCGCCGCTCTTGCTTGCAGGCAAGTGTTTCGCATCAGTTTGGGCATGATCATGGCGCAGCTGCAGCTGGACAGCGCCGCAAACCTGCCCATTCTGGCGCCATGACTGCACCCGGAAATGAACCCTTCGCCCGCTTCGTCGCCCGGCCCGCGCGCTATGAGCGCGATGCGGGCACACCGGAGTCACACAAAGCCCTGGCGACGCGCGTCTGCGAGCGGGCAGGCGAGCATGGCATTGCCGACATGGACGGTCTGCTCAACTGGCTGAGCCAGTCCGGTCTGACAGCGGACACGCTGCCGCGTTTGGCCGCTCTCAAAACGCTCGACGCCGGCCCGCTCGAGCCCGCCCGACTGGCTGCCGTTATCCGGGCCGATGCGCTGACGCTGATCAACCACGCCCTCGACGGCACGCTGGCGATTTCGCGGTTCGACCATTTTTCCAGCCGGTTGGCGAATATCTTTGCTTATGCCCGCGATACCCGCGGCGGCGCCTTGGCGGACTATATTCCCGAACTGGCGAAACAGGACCCGGACGCTTTCGGCATGGCCGCCTGCACCATTGACGGGCAGCAGCTGGCGCTGGGACAGGCCGACACACCGTTTTGCCAGCAATCGGTGATCAAACCGATGATCTATGCCTTGGCCATGGGGCTGAACGGTGAGAGCCAGGTCCATCGTCATGTCGGCCGCGAACCGTCCGGCCGGCGCTTCAACGAACTCGCCCTCGATCCCGACAGCCGGCCGCACAATCCGATGATCAATTCCGGCGCCATCATGTGCAGTGCGATGATACGCCCGAACCTGACCGTCGAGGCGCGCGCCCGTTTGCTCGAGCGCTTTGTCGGCTCCGCGGCCGGCGGTGTCGATGTCGACATTGACCAGGCCGTCTATGACAGCGAACGGGCCACGGCACGGCGAAACCTGTCCCTCGTCAAACTGATGGACGAACACGACGCTTTTCCGGAAGGCGCCGACCCGGCCGCGGCGTTTGACCTTTATCTGCGCGCCTGCGCCATTCGACTGGATTGCCGACAGCTGGCCGTGACCGCCGCGACACTGGCCAATGGCGGCGTCTGTCCGACGACCGGCCATCGCGTCATCGACGGTCGCATCGTGCGCAACACGCTTTCGCTCATGCTCACTTGCGGCATGTATGACTATTCCGGCGAATACGCCTTCACGGTCGGCCTTCCGGCCAAATCAGGTGTCTCCGGCGGACTGATGATCGTGGTGCCCGGTGTCGGTGGTTTTGGCCTGTGGAGTCCGCCGCTCGACCGGCAGGGCAATCCGGTGCGCGGCATCGAAGTGTCCCGGCGCCTGGTCGAGGCCTTCCCCTTCCACATTTTCGCCGGCGTGACCGCGCCATGACCGGCCGCGCTTGATTCCGGTTGTCGACACGGCTTAAAAACGCCCCATGTCACACGCCGATTCCCGCCTTATCGTCGCACTCGACCTGCCGACGACCGATGCCGCTTGGTCTCTTGTCGAGTCCGTCGGCGATACCGTCAACTTCTACAAGATCGGCCTCCAGCTTTTCCCGATGGGCGGGATGGACCTGTGCCGCAAGATCAAGGCGACCGGCAACCAGGTCTTCCTCGACTTCAAACTGCACGACATTCCGGCCACGGTCGAAAAAGCGACCCGGTCGATCACCACCGGCGGCGCCGACCTTTTGACCATTCATGCCGAACCCGCCGTCATGCGGGCTGCGGTTGCCGGCCGGGAAGGCAGCGATCTGAAACTCCTCGGGGTGACGGTGATGACCTGTTATGACGACGCGATGCTGGCCGAGATGGGCTATGCCTACGGCGCCCGCGACCTCGTCCTGCGGCGGGTGGAACAATCGCTGGAAGCCGGCGTCGACGGCGTTGTCGCCAGCGCCCACGAAGCCCGTGAGATTCGCGATCGCTTCGGCAAGGACCTGTTGATTGTTACGCCGGGCATCCGGCCCGCCGGCGCCGATATCGGCGACCAGAAACGGGTCGCGACACCCGCCAGCGCCCTGGCCGACGGGGCCAGCCATCTCGTCGTCGGCCGCCCGGTCAATGCCGCGCCAGACCCCAAGGCGGCAGCCCAAGCGATTGTTGACGAGATCGCGTCGGTCTGACGCACCACAAGTGCCAAGACCTGATTGACCTGAGGCCGACTACTGTCCGACCAGCTGCCGGCGCATGGCACCGCGCGCTTGCATGCGCATGACCGGCGCGCTCGTGACCTGTCCGACAGACAACACACCAGCCCGGCCCGCGGCATCGATGACGATGATGCCGCGATAGCCATACTGGATCGCGGGCGCCCGACCGACACCCCCGACAAGACCGCCCTGGAAGAATGTATCGTCGAGCCGTACCGGCTCTCCGGCGGGAGCAGACCGTGCCGGTCCTGCCGGTCGCGCCGATTGCGCCGCTGGCACCATGGGCGCACTCCGGCCCGACCGCGGCGCCCGGGATGGTGTCAGCGCCGTTGCAGGCGCACGCTGCACAGGTCGAGGCGACGCGCCAGCGAGTTGCGGCGCCGGCCGACTCTCGACCGCCGGGGCTACATCATCCGGCATTTGCGTGAAACGGCAGGGCGGACCGGCATAGTCGCCGGCGAGGGCCTGTCGGATATCTTCCGCCGAACATTCGCGCGTCGGCGCGCCCTGGGCCGAAGCGGGCGCTGCCACCATCACCGCCAGCAGGCTGGCGGCGAAAACGGGGATCAGGGCGGCTCGATGTGTCATTCCGGCACACTAGCAGCCGATTTCCCAGGTTCGAAGCGCCTGCACCGCTGAGGCGAAGCGGCGCCGCCCAAGTCACGCGGCAGGGGGTAGGATCCCAGCAAGATCAGAAGTCGCAGATGATGCCCTTCTTCTCCCAATCGCCATACCGGGTCGGCTCCGGACCCTTGCGACCACCCAGCTCGGTGGGATCTGCCTCGGCTTGGGCGGCCTGCCGCTCAGCCACTGCCCGACGCTCCGCCGCCTCGGCCAAGGCACGTTCGGCCGCCGGGTTGAGTATCTTGGCCGCCGGGTCCGGGGAGGGAATGGCATCGGTGCCGATCCCGTCTTGCTGATCATCCTGGGTCATCCCATCTAGATAATCCGCGAGGCCCAGCTCGCCAAGACACACAGGTCCCTGCAATGACAGCCAACACACTTCGCACCTTCCTCCTCCTCGCAGGCATGACGGCGCTCTTCATGGGCATCGGCTATCTGCTTGGCGGTCCGGCCGGCGCGCTGCTGGCACTTATTGTTGCCGCCGCGATGAACCTGTTTGCCTGGTGGAATTCTGCCGACATGGTGTTGCGCATGCACGGCGCCCGCGAGATCGGACCCGATGAGCGCCACCCCGCGTTGCGGCAATATGCCGGTGATGTCGAATTCCTGGCCCGCCGCGCCGGCATGCCGGTTCCACGCGTCTTCGTGATCCAGAGCGACCAGCCCAATGCCTTCGCCACCGGGCGCGACCCGCAGCACGCGGCCGTCGCCGCCACCACCGGTCTGCTGGAACGGCTGGGCCGGACCGAGATCCAGGGCGTGATGGCGCACGAACTCGCTCATGTGAAAAACCGCGACACGCTGACCATGACCGTGACCGCGACCCTTGCCGGTGCCATCGGCATGCTGGCCAATTTCGCGCTCTTCTTCGGCGGCAACAACCGTGTCGGCCTCATCGGCTCGCTGGCCATGATGATCTTCGCACCAATGGCCGCCATGCTGGTGCAGAGTGCGATCAGCCGCGCTCGCGAGTATGAAGCGGATCGCGTCGGCGCGGAGATCAGCGGCGACCCGATGGCCCTGGCCAGCGCGCTGGAAAAAATCGAACGCTCGGCGCGGCGCACGATGAATGCCGGTGCCGAACGCAATCCGGCGACCGCCCACATGTTCATCATCAACCCGCTCAATGGCCAGCGCATGGACAATCTCTTTTCCACCCACCCGGACACTGCCAACCGGATTAACCGACTGCGGCAGATGGCTGGCGCCAGCGCCAGCGTTCAGCCCGGACCCTGGTCGCAGCGTGGTCCGTGGGGGTGAGCCAGCGGCTGCCGGGCATCGACGGATCACGACCTGCGTGCTAGCTCCGCGCCATGAGTGACGGACTTGCCCCGCGCCGCGCTGCGGCCCTTGCCTATCTGGCCGTGATGAAGGAACGCCGCACGCTTGAGGCGGCGCTGGAGCATACGCCCGATTTCAACGCAATGAGCGATCGCGATCGCGCCTTCGCCCGCGCCATCGCCGCGACCACATTCCGCCGCCTGGGTCAGACCCGGACCGTGCTCAACGCGCTGTTGTCACGGCCTCTTCACGAGACGTCAGAAGGCGCCCAAGCTTTGCTGGTCACCGGCGCCACCCAGTTGTTGTGGATGGATGGCGCACCGCATGCGGTCGTCTCGTCGACGGTGGAACTGGCCCAGGAAAGAAACGATGCCCGCAAGCTGAAAGGCCTGGTCAACGCCGTCCTGCGCAAGGTTGACCGCGAAGGCCGCGAGCACCTCAAACAGACCTTGCCGCGCGACAATCTGCCTGAATGGCTCCGTGAAAGCTGGCGCGCGGCCTACGGGCCGGGCACGCTGAGCCGCATTGCCAATGCCATTACGCTCCCACCGCCCCTCGACCTGTCCGTCCGCAATCCCGAGGAGCGGGCGATGTGGGCCGAGCGCCTCGACGCGCAAATCCTGCCAAATGGCAGCCTGCGCCTGTCCAGCGTCGGCGATGTGCGGGCCTTGCCTGGCTATCGCGACGGGGCCTGGTGGGCGCAGGACGCCGCGGCCGCAATTCCGGCCACATTGCTGGACCTCAAACCCGGTGCGAGCGTGATCGACCTGTGCGCCGCGCCGGGTGGCAAGACGATGCAGCTCGCCGCGACCGGTGCGGACGTCACCGCATTGGACCTGTCGGACAAGCGTCTGGACCGTGTGCGGGAAAATCTCGGCCGGACCGGATTGAAGGCCGCCCTGGTCGCCGGCGATGCGCGAACCTTCAAACCGCGCCAACCCGTTGATGCGGTGCTGCTGGATGCGCCCTGTACGGCAACCGGCACGCTGCGGCGCCATCCGGAAGCGGGCTGGATCAAGCGCGAGGACGACACGCAGCGCATGGCCCGCCTGCAGGACGAGATGATCAAGGCCGCCATCGGCATGCTCAAACCGGGTGGCCAATTCGTGCTGTGTACCTGCTCGCTGCAGCCCGAAGAAGGCGAAACCCTTGCCGGGCGCATCACCGGGCGCCACAAACAGCTCAAGGAATCGCCGGTCAGGCCGGGTGAATTGCCCGGGTTGGAGAGTGCGATCACGCCGGCCGGCTGGGTCCGCTTGACGCCGGCCCTGTGGTCCGACAAGGGCGGCATGGACGGATTTTTCATCGCCCGGTTCGTGAAACGCACCGGATAACCGTAAAACCGGCCTGACCGGCCGCGTGCGACTTGCGCGGCTCAGGCCCCACTGTTATCGGATCAATATGGGCGCTCCCGTGATCATTTCCCCGTCAATCCTCTCGGCGGATTTTGCCAAGCTGGGTGAAGAAGTTCGTGCCATCGACGAAGCCGGTGCCGACTGGATTCACATCGATGTCATGGACGGGCATTTCGTGCCCAATCTGACCATCGGTCCGGGCGTGATCAAGGCGCTCCGTCCGCACACCAAAAAGCCGTTCGACGTCCATCTGATGATCACCCCGGTGGACCCCTATATCCGCGACTTCGCCGATGCCGGCGCCGACATCATCACCGCCCATCCGGAAGCCGGTCCGCATTTCCACCGCACCGTCCAGGCGATCAAGGCGACCGGCGCCAAGGCAGGCGCTGCACTGAATCCGTCGACCCCGGTCGAGGTGATTGATTATGTGCTCGACGAGCTCGACCTGGTGCTGGTGATGAGCGTCAATCCGGGTTTCGGTGGCCAGAGCTTCATCACCAATCAGCTCGAAAAGATCGAAGCCATCCGGACGCGGATCGATCAGCGTGGCCTTGCCACCCGTATCGAGGTCGATGGCGGGGTCAATCCGCAAACCGCGCGCGATTGCATCGCCGCCGGCGCCACGGCCCTGGTCGCCGGGTCCGCGGTGTTCAAGGGCGGTCCCGCCGCCTATCGCGACAATATCTCAGCATTGCGTTCCTGATCCCATGACCCGCACGGTGCGTCTGTCCGACTATGCCGGCGCGATGGTGGCGACGGTGCGGCGCGAGGCCTCCTCGACCCTGCATTCGATGGGCCTGTTCTCCAGCCTGCATGATCTCGGCGCGCTTTCGAGCGAGGTCGGGCCGCTGCCGGAGGATTTTTATGCCAGCCAGCCAGAGCGTGGCGGCGAGATCCTGGCCGGCCGCTTCCAGTTGGCGGGCGACTTGCTGTCGATCGATCCGGAGCATGACAATGTCTGGCTGAAGCCGGCGCCGACCCGGGCTTTCGCCCGCAGACTGCACGGTTTCGGTTGGCTGCGCGACGTGATCGCTGCCCCGTCGCCGCAACAGGACGATGAAGACGACGCCGACGAAATGGCGACGAATGGCGCCGCGGCCGCCCGGCAGCTGGTTGATGCCTGGGTCAAGGCCTTCGGTCGCTGGAACAGCTTCGCCTGGAGTCATGGTGTCCTGTCGGCCCGCATCATCAACTGGCTGCGGGTTGGCGAAACCCTGTTCGAAACGGACGAGTCCGATCGCAAGGCGCGCAATGCCCGGCTACGCAGCCTGTTGCGCCAAGCCCGCTATCTGCAGCGCACCATCCCGCTGGCCCATGACGGGGCGGTGCGGCTGCGCTGTGCAATCGCGTTGAGCTTTGCCGGACTGTGCATCCCGCGCCAAGCGGCGCTCCAGAAGGCCGGATTGGCGGCGCTGGAAAAAGAGGTCAAGCGGCAGATCCTTCCAGATGGCGGCCATGTCTCGCGCTCACCGCGCGCCGGCACCGAGGCCCTGATTGACTTGATCGTGCTGCGCGATGTCGCCGAAAAGGCCGGCGTCGAAGTGCCGCGGGAGATTATTCGGGCCATCGACCGGCTGGCCCCCATGGCGCGCTTTTTCCGCATGAGTGATGGCGGCCTCGCCAGCTTCCATGGTGGCGGTGAATGTGATCATGGCGCACTGAAACTGGCCCTTTCGCGCGATGAGACCGGCGCCAAACCCTTCGGCTTCGCCCCTCATTCCGGCTATCACCGGGCCGAGGCAGGTGGTGCGACAATCATCCTTGATGTTGGCAAGGCACCGCCCGGCGCCTTGAGCACCGGCGCCCATGCCAGCGCCCTGGCCTTTGAACTGTGCACCGCCGGCGGGCGGCTTGTGGTCAATTGCGGCTGGCATGACGACCAGCCGTCAAGTTGGCGCGAAGCGGTGCGCGCCACCGCCGCCCACTCGACCCTGACGCTTGAGGAAACCTCCTCCTCGCGCCTGTTTGCACCTGGCTGGCAGCGTGATTTGCTGGGTCCGCGACTGGCTGCAGCGCCGGGACCGGTCACGGCCCGGCGCAATGAAGAGGAAATGGGTGTCTGGCTGGAAGGCATCCATGAGGGCTATCGCAACGAGTACGGACTGTCGCACCGGCGTCGGGTCTTCCTGGCTGCCGATGGCGGCGACCTGCGCGGCGAAGATGCCCTGTTCCGTCCGGTCTCGGACGGGCCACCCGACGATATCGATGTGCGTTACCGTTTTGCCATCCGCTTTCACCTCCACCCCGATGTCCGCGCCTCGCTGTCGCGCGACAATATGAGCGCCCTGCTGGTCCAGCCCGACGGCGATGGCTGGCGGTTCCGCACCGATGGCGGGCCAATCCGGCTGGAGCGGTCGGTCTATCTTGCTGCCGGTGCACCTCCACAACGGGCGACACAGATTGTAGTACAGGGGGAAGCTGAGCCGTTCGGCGCCGGGGATCGGCCGCCGAACCGGGTTCGCTGGGCCTTCCAGCGACTTGGCCAGGTTGGTGGCACACAGGGGGAAGCCGGATGAGCAAGCCGCCATCCAGGGCGCGGGGGACGACGTCGATCCGCAGCCAGATGTCCATGGTGGCAGTTGCCCTGTTCGACCTCGCGGCCGGGGCCGCGTCGATGTGGGCCGCCGTCCTGCTGCGCTACCGGTTTGAGCCCACATCCGCACCCGACGATATCGCCCTGCAATCGGTTGTCGTGTTTGCGCTGGCATGCGCGATCATCTTTCCGATCGAAGGGCTGCACCGCGGCCTGTGGCGCTATACCGCGCTGAACGATGCCGCGCGGATTGTGCGGGCCATCGTGCTGGCCAATCTGGTCTTCCTGCCGATCCTGTTCCTCATCAACCGGCTCGACGGCTTTCCCCGCACCTCGATCCTGCTGGAAATGCCGATCCTGCTGTTCATCCTTCTAGCGGCGCGCCTGTCGGTGGCAGCGTTGCGGACCCAAGGGCTGCGTGGCGCCTTGCAGATCGAGGACCGGTCGAAGCCAACCGCCATCCTTGTGGGCAGCGATCTCGAACTCGATGACGCCTTGCGCGATCTCGGTCGCCGCAACGGCTCGGCGCCCTTCCGGACCAAAGGGCTGATCGAGCCCGGCGCCAGCCTGACCGGACACGCCATTCGCGGCATCCCGGTTCTGGGCGGACTGGAAGCCCTGCCCGCCGCTCTCAAACGCCTGTCGGAGGTTGAAAAGGACGCACCGCGGCTGGTTCTGGCCGGCGCGCATCCGGAAGCCGACCTGGTCAACCAGTTGATCCGGATTGCCTCGCGCACCGGCGCGAAACTGTCCCGGGCCCGACCTTCGGACGGGCGCGAGGCCTTCTCCCCGGTGGAAGCCGCTGACCTGCTCAACCGGCCACCGCGACCGCCCAACCTGTCGCCGGCCCGGCCGTTGATCGAGGGACGCACCGTTCTGATCACCGGCGCTGGCGGCACAATCGGCTCCCAGCTCGCCCGCCTTGCAGCGACCCTGGGTCCGAAAAAGCTGATCCTGTTCGATGCCTCGGAAGCCAATCTCTACGAAATCGACCTGGAGTTCGCAAAACGCTTTTCGGGCGTGGCCTGGCGGGCGGTGTTGGGGGATGTGCGCGATCGTGACCGGCTGCACCAGGTCTTCCGAGAGGAATCGCCCGACGTCGTGCTCCACGCGGCCGCGCTGAAGCACGTGCCGATGAGCGAGCGCAATCCGGGCGAAGCCGCACGCACCAATATCATCGGCACCGTCAACACGATCGAAATGGCGCAAGAACACGGCGCCCGCGTCGTGGCGCTGATCTCGACCGACAAGGCGGTCAACCCGGGCAATGTCATGGGCGCGACCAAACGCGCCGCCGAACTTTACGCCCGCGCCGCCGCATCGCGGTCGCCAAACACTCGGGTCTGTGTCGTACGTTTCGGCAATGTCCTGGGGTCGACCGGATCAGTGGTGCCGTTGTTCGAGCGCCAGATCGAAGCGGGTGAGCCGGTGACCGTGACCGACCCGGAAGCGACACGATATTTCATGACGGTCGAGGAAGCCTCCGGTCTCGTCCTCGACGCCGCCGCCCAGACCGCGGCCGACCCGGCCCTCAATGGCGCGCTCTATGTGCTCGACATGGGGCGCCCGGTGTCGATCATGCGTCTGGCGCGGCAGCTGTTGCGCCTGCGTGGCCGCGATCCCGATGCCCCCGGCGCAATCCGGGTAATCGGCCTGAGGCCCGGCGAGAAGCGGCATGAAAGCCTCGTCTACGAGTTTGAAAGCACGATCGAGACCTCGATCGACGGGGTCTGGGCAGTGACCGGTCCGGATCTTGATTCCAAGGCCGTCAGCGCCGGACTGGATGCCATCGTCAGCGCCGCCAGCGGCGGCGATGGCGACGGCGCATCGGCAGCGCTGGAAGCCCTGTGCAAGCTGCGCCCGTCAACGCTGGAAGATTGACTTGCCGTCCCGCCGTGATACCTCGCCGCGGATCAGCGGAATGAAGCAACGGAGACCGTTCCATGTCAGACCATGACCTCGCCCCCGTCCGGCGCGCCCTGATTTCCGTTTCCGACAAGACCGGCCTGATCGAACGCGGACGCAAACTCGCCGACGCCGGCGTTGAGATCCTGTCGACCGGCGGCACTCTGCGCACCCTGAAGGATGCCGGCATTCCGGCCCGGGACGTGTCCGACGTCACCGAGTTTCCGGAAATGATGGATGGTCGCCTCAAGACGCTGCACCCGCGCGTTCATGGCGGACTACTGGCCCGGCGCGACAATGGCGATGACCGCGCCGCCATGGGCGAGCATGGCATCCCGCATATCGACTTGCTCTATGTGAATCTCTACCCGTTCGAGGAAACCGTCGCCAAGGGCGGCGCCTATGCCGATTGTGTCGAGAATATCGATATTGGCGGCCCGGCCATGATCCGAGCGGCGGCGAAAAACCACGCCTGGGTCAATGTCTGCGTCGACGGCGCCGATGTTGATCGCGTCCTCGCCGACATGGAACAGCATGACGGCCATACCGCCCTGGTCTTGCGGAAGGCTCTGGCCGCCAAGGCCTATGCCCGCACCGCCGCCTATGACGCCGCCATTTCGGGTTGGTTTGCGGACACGCTGGAAGAGCCGGCGCCCGACTATCGCGCCTTTGGCGGCGCCCTCGCCCAGGCCCTGCGCTACGGCGAGAACCCGCACCAGAACGCCGCCTTCTACGCCAGCGCGGAGACCCGCCCCGGCATCGCGACCGGTCGCCAGGTCCAGGGCAAGGCGCTGAGCTACAACAATCTCGCCGACGCCGACGCCGCCTTCGAACTCGCTGGTGAGTTTGACGCTGGCGACAAGGCCGCCGTGGTCATCGTCAAACACGCCAATCCGTGCGGCGTGGCGCTGCATGATGACCTGGCCGTGGCCTATGAAAAGGCCTTCGCCGCCGACCCCATTTCCGCCTTTGGCGGGATTGTTGCCATGAACCGGACGCTGAATGCGGAGACGGCCAACGAGCTGGTCAAGATTTTCACCGAAGTCGTGATCGCGCCGGACGCCGACGAGGACGCGCTTGCAGTCCTGTCCGCCAAGTCCAACCTGCGCGTCCTTCTGACCGGCGGCATGCCCGACCCCAAACAGGGCGGTTGGCTGACCAAGACCGTGGCCGGGGGCCTGCTGGTTCAGGAGCGCGATACCGGCATGATCGCCGCCAGCGATCTCAAACTCGTCACAAAACACGCGCCGACCGACGCCGAGCTCGCCGACCTCCTGTTCGGCTGGAAAGTCGTCAAACACGTCAAATCGAACGCCATCGTCTATGCCCGCAACGGCTCGACAGCCGGTATCGGCATGGGCCAGACCAGCCGTCTGGAAGCCGCCCGCCTTGCAGTCCGCAAGGCTGAGGCAACGGCGGCGGAGAATGGTTGGGACGAACCCCGGACCAAAGATTCCGTGTGTGCGTCCGACGCCTTCTTCCCCTTTGCTGACGGGCTGCACGCCGCCGTAGAAGCTGGCGCGACGGCAATCATCCAGCCGGGCGGGTCGATCCGCGACGACGAGGTCATCGCCGCCGCCGACGAGGCCGGCGTGGCGATGGTGTTCACGGGCATGCGCCACTTCCGCCACTAGGTGGGCCAGCGCGTCGTCGGCATGTGAATCAACGAAACATTGCCGAACCCGGTCGCCGTGCTGCATCGTGCCGACATGACGATGAAACTCCTGCTTCGCGGCGGCTCTGCAATCGCCGCACTGACCCTGACTGCCCTTGCCGCTTCGGCGACCGGCAATGCGAGTGGCGTGACCACGCCAACCCGCTCGCTCGACGCACAGGTCGAGTTGCTGCGCGATCATGTTGAGACACGGCTGCCGCCAGCGACAACAGGTCCGGTGCCAACCGTGATCATGCTGCATGGCTGCGGCGGATTGCGTCAGGTCCAGCAAGCTTATGCAGAGGATGTTCTGGCGGCGGGTTATGGCGTCATCATCGTCGACTCGCTATCACCGCGCGGGATCAACCGTTTCGGCGCGATGAGCCAAGTCTGTACCGCCCTGCGCCTGTGGGGCCAGGAACGAGCCGCCGACATCCCGGCGGTGATCGCCATGGCGCACGACAATCCCGCCATTGACGCGGACCGGCTGGCACTGGTCGGATGGAGCCATGGTGGCTGGACGGTACTGGAGGCGCTCGATTTTGCCGCCGAAGGGCGGGCGTCGCCAGCCATTGCACCGCAACCCGACGCGCCCCTGGACGGGGTCCGACTTGCCGTGACGATGTATCCCTATTGCGGCTTTCCTGTTCGCGCGGATGGCCGTGCCTTCCCGGACCATATTCCGCTGCGCGCCATCCTGGCGGAACGCGACATGATCGCGCCACATCGCGATTGTGAGCGCCTGTTCGACCGGTCAAACGCGGCCGGGACTTCGGTCGATTTCGAGGTTTGGGACGGGTTGACACACGCCTTTGACGAACCCAATCCACCCCCCGACCCGCGGATCGAATACAATGCGGGCGCGGCTCAAAGAGCGCGCGCCCGACTTGTTTCCTGGCTGGATGAGGCCTTCGCCGATCAGGGCTGAACGACAGACGCCATCTCGCCCAGCTGGGTCGAGGCAATGGCCAGTTTCGACAGGGTCCAGGCTCCGGACTCGTCGAGTTGGCGCTGCACCGAGTCGACGCGGCCAGCCTCTTCCTCGTTGATCGTGTTCCAGGCTTCCACCAGCGCATCGGCCCAATCTCGCGACGGGTCCTCGACGCCGGCCGCCAGCGAGCCACCGGCCTGGGCCGCGAAACGCATGGCCGAACCGGTGAAGGCCTGCTGGCTGGCGTAGAAATCTTCCATCAGGCGACGCACGGCCAGTCGATCCCAATGCAGTTCCGACGAGACGTCCTGGCCAAGCCCGCGCAAACGGTCGAACTTGAAACGGGCGCCGACCGCGTGATAGATGTAAGCCGTTGATGCTAATGGCCAATCTGATTCCATCGCCATGTCGATAACATCGGTCGATGAGGTCAGCGGACGCAGTTCCGCAACCGCCAGCGCGATATCTTCCGGCGCCCCGCCCTCGATGAAGCGCTTCTGACGCGCCTTCACGCCACGGCGCTCATGGGTCGAGATGATCTCGTGCACGACCGAGCGGAGTTTCTGCACGCCGGGCTGATAGGCCTCGATAACGTCGGTAATCATATCCGGCTTGGACGATTTCTGGTTCCGGCCACGCCGCACAAGCCAGTAGGTCTGACGTCGCAGCAGACGGATGATTTCCTCATGCAGCTGGACCTGGACGCTTGCCGGTGCCTTGTTGTCGAGCGCATTGATGGCCGCAGTGATTTCCGCAAAGCCGAAGATCTGGCGACCCGCCTCGAAGGCGCGGGCAATCGCGGGAACCGCCGCCGTCGTCGAGTCGATGGCCCGGTGAATGAAGGTCGGCCCACCCAGATTGATCATCTCGTTGGCAAGCACCGTGGAAATGATTTCCCGCTTCAGCCGGTGCCCGTCCATGGCATCGCCGAATTCATGCAGGCCTTTCGGGAAGTAATTGACCAGCATCGAGGTGAAATGCGGGTCGTCCGGCACATCCGACGCCACCAGCTGATCAAACAGGGTGATCTTGGCGTAGGAGTTCAGGACTGCGAGTTCCGGCCGGGTCAGGCCCTGGTCTCGGGCCTTAAGGCTGCGCATCTGTTCGACCGAGGGCAGGCCCTCGACATCACGATCCAGCTGGCCCAACTCCTCGAGCCGGGCCATGAAGCGCTCGTGCGCATCAAGATCGGCGGCGGCCGTATGCTCGGCCAGGGACAGAGCCAGCGATTGGTCGTAATTGTGACGAAGCACGTGTTTGGCGACATCATCCGTCATCGAACCGAGCAGGCTGTCGCGCGCCTCACGGGTCATGTCGCCATTGCGCACCATCGGCCGCAACAGGATCTTGATATTGACCTCATGGTCAGAGCTGTCGACGCCGGCCGAATTGTCGATGAAGTCGGCATTGGCCCGTCCGCCATGCCGGCCATATTCAATCCGCGCCGCCTGGGTGAAGCCAAGATTGGCCCCCTCACCGATCACCTTGGCGCGAACCTCATCGGCATTGACCCGCAATCCGTCATTGGTCTTGTCACCGACTTCCCAATGTTGTTCCGAGGTTGCCTTGGCATAGGTGCCAATGCCGCCGAACCAGAGCAGTTCAACGTCAGCTTTCAACAAGGCATTGATCAGCTCGACCGGGCTTGCACTGTCCTTGGCCAGGCCGGTGAGCGCCTTGATCTCGGCACTCAACGGGATGGATTTCGCTGACCGGGCGAAAATGCCACCCCCTTTTGAAATCAGGGACTTGTCGTAGTCCTGCCAGGAGGTTCGCGGCAGGTCGAACAGGCGTTTGCGCTCATTCCACATCGTCTCCGGGTCGCCCGGATCCGGATCAATGAAAATGTCGCGATGGTCGAAAGCGGCAATGAGCCGGATCTGTTTCGACAACAGCATGCCATTGCCGAACACGTCGCCGGACATGTCGCCGACGCCGATCACGGTGAAGGGTTCGGTCTGGATATCCTTGCCCATTTCCCGGAAATGGCGCTTGACCGATTCCCAGGCACCGCGTGCGGTAATGCCCATTTTCTTGTGGTCATAACCGGCCGAGCCGCCCGAAGCGAAGGCGTCGCCGAGCCAGAAATCGAACTCGTCGGTGGCCAGCCCGTTGGCCGTGTCGGAGAAGGTCGCCGTGCCCTTGTCGGCCGCCACGACGAGATAGGGATCATCATCATCCCAGCACTCGGTCGCCGCCGGATGGACAACAGCGTCATCGACAATGTTATCGGTGAGGTCGAGGAGACCACGGATGAAGGTTTTGTAGGCTTCCCGCCCGGCCTCGAAGACCTCTTCGCGGGACCCGTTGCGTGGCAGGGCCTTGGGATAGAAACCGCCCTTCGAGCCGACCGGCACGATGACCGCATTCTTGACCTGTTGCGCCTTCACCAGGCCCAGAACTTCAGTCCGGAAATCATCGCGACGATCCGACCAGCGCAGCCCGCCGCGAGCGACCGGTCCGAAGCGGAGATGCACGCCTTCAACCGCCGGCGACCAGACAAAGATCTCGCGATAAGGCTTCGGCAGCGGCAATTCTTCCAGCAACTCGCTGGCAATCTTGATGGCGATACGCGGCTTGGGCCGGCCGTCAGCGTCGGTCTGGTAGAAATTCGTCCGCAGCGTCGCTTCCACGAGATGGAAGATCCGGCGCAGGGCGCGGTCATGGTCGAGACTGGCGACATCATCGAGCTGTTTGCGCAGCTTGTCCGACACTTCCCAGACAGCATCCGACCGGGTTTTCTGGTCCTGCGTGAAGTCGGGGTCAAATTTGACCCGGGCCAGCTCCAGCAGACCGCGGGCAATGTCCGGATAGGCCGCCAGCGCCTCCTCCTGGATTGCCTGCGACGGATCGAGCCCGGTCTGTTGACGGTATCGGGCGCAGGTGCGCAGGAAGGCCGCTTCGCGCCAGGTCACGCCGATCTCGACAATGAGACGGTTGAACCCGTCATCCTCGGCCGTACCATCAGCGATCGCGAGCAGGGCATCTTCAAGGCTTGGGGCCAGATCCTTGAGATCACGCCCCTTGAGCGCCTCCGACTTCATCTCGAAATCATGGATATGGGCGCGGTCGAAGGGTTCGCCATTGGCGCCGCGGCGATCGACCGGGAATCCGGTCTCCTGGACGACATACAGGCCGAGATTTTCCAGTACGGGCATGACCCGCGACAGGGAGACCGGCCTGCCGATGCGGTAAATCTTCAAACGCAGGTCGGTGTCGCTGTCATCCGCCTCGCGATAGACGCGCACGGCAACCCGGTCCGAGCCCGCCAGTGATTCCAGCTTCATGACATCCGCGAGCGCCTCCTCGGGGTCGTAAAGCTCGCGATATCCGGCCTTGAAGGCATCGTGATAGGCGCCCATGCGCAAGCGGATCGGCTCCGGGGCATTGCGCCGGACATGGGTTTCCAGATCGTCTTCCCAGGTCCGCGCCAGGCGGGCCACCTTGCGTTCCAGCTCGCCGGTCTCGGGTTCGGGGTGATCGAACGGATTGAGACCGATGATGTAGTGGACGCGCGCCAGCGAGCTGTCACCGAATTGCGGATAGAAAGCTGACAGGCGACCGCCAAAGGCCTCGCGGATCAGCTCACCGGCCTGTTCACGGACTTTCGAGTTATAGCGATCACGCGGCACGAAAAGCAGGGCCGAAACGAAGCGGTCGAACTGGTCGCGTCGGATAAAAAGCTTGGTCCGGGGCCGGTCGTGCAGGTGCAGAATGCCGAGGGAAATTTCCAGCAGGTCATTCTCATCCATCTGGAAGAGTTCGTCGCGCGGGAAGTTTTCGACCGTATTGCGCAGCTTCTTGGCCGAATGAGTGCCCGGCGTCTTGCCGGCCCGCTCGAGAACACGACGCACCTTGCGCCGGATCAGGGGTACGGCACTGGCCGACTGGTCATAGGCTTCTGCCGTGAACAGCCCGACAAAGCGCGCCTCGCCAATCACCGCACCGTCCTCGCGATACCGTTTGACGCCGATATAATCCATGTAGACGCGGCGATGCACGCGCGACTTCATATTGGCCTTGGCGACAATGATCGGGCTCGGTTCACGCAGGAAAGTCTCGATCGCCGGTGTCAGGACTGCTGGCTCGGACCCTTTGCGAAGGACATGACGATCGGGATCGCGCAACACACCGCGACCCGTCTCCGGGCGGACGCGCGGATGGCGCTGGGCCATCGAGCCGCCGTCGTCGACTTCGAAGTCGTAAACACGGCAGCCCAGGAAGGCGAAATGGTCATCGCGCAGCCAGCGCAGGAATTCCATCGCCTCAACCAGCTCGTCCGGCGCGGCGTGGGTGCGGGCGGCCGACAAATGCGCGATCGCCTCATCCATCTGGGCCCGCATATCGGTCCAGTCTTCGACCGCGACGCGGACATCGTCCAGTGTCGCGGTGACACCCTCGATGAGAGTCCGGCGCGACAATTCGTCGAGCGGCGGGAGGTGGACCTGGATCATCGACTCGGCGAGACACCGCCCGCCTTCCTCAACCCGTGACCCGGCATTGTCGCGACGGACCTGCACGATGGGGTGGAACATGGCAATGATGTCGTGGCCTTGCGCCCCGATCTCGCCCATCACCGAATCAACAATGAAGGGTCGGTCACGACCGATGATCTCGAGCACGTCACGCGGCAGATCAGCGCCATCAGCTCGGGTCACAGTCCGCATCCGCACGAGAATATCCTCGCCCGGCCGGGTGTGCCCGTGCTGCCAGAAATCAACGCTGAGCGCCGCCAGGTCACACGGACCGACCCGTTCGAGGTCTTCGGCGAGCGCGTCATCATAGATTTGTGAGAAGAATGAGTTTCCCGGTTCACCGCATTCGGTGCCGAAAACCTCGAGCCAACGCTGTCGCGCCGCCTCCATGAAATCTGCGCGGCTGTAAGCGTGCGCGACTCCGACGACCGCCCCCATGGTGGCGCTCCCTGGACTGTTATGTTTATGCACCGACCCTAGTCCTGTTTGAGATGCGCGCAACCCGCCTACGCCGTTGAAAACGCAAACGTGCCATTCTTTTTCTCAGGGCTGAAAAAGGTAGCGATAACGGCGCCGCCGGGTAGGGACAGGGGAACCCGGCGGCGCCTGGCAGACCTCATAGGCAGGCTGGGGGGACGCACATTGAGGTCTGATCTTCGCGAAGCGGAGCCGGACGGGCGGTTATGGGGGGACACCGCGCCGACCGGATTGCCGCTACGACTTCCATGTAGAAAGCCCGCCCCGGATTTAAAGCCCGGAGCGGGTGGATTTCACGTGAATTCGCACAGAGTGCGGCATTATCACCCAGTTGTGATCGACCGGCTGGGCATCATCGCGGGATCAGACCGTCGGCGCCTCGACCGGCCAGTCGCGGGTCAGGCTGTCCCAATCCATCAGTGGCGCCATGCGCCCGACGAGGTCAAACGCCATGGCCCGGGTTTCCGCGACATCCCGCGGCTCGACCGCCAGGGCGCCGACCGCATCCGGCACCACCGTGATCGCCTTGTCGCGGTTGGCGTCGTCGAACACGGTCGCCAGGATCGAGAAGGGCGCCGAGAAACCGACCAGCAAGGCCGTCGATCCGGCACTGCGCGCCAGGACTTGGTGGAAATAGGGATCCGAAAAGGCCGACAGACCACGGCGCTGAAACACCGCTTCCTGGGCCGTCGGGCGAAGTCCATCAACCGGCGCCCGGCCGGAAGCCGGCCCGTCACCCTGGAATTGGCAGTGGCAAACGCGCCAGCCTGACTGGCGGGCATGGCGCAGAAGGTCGCGGATGCGGTCCAGCACCAGGCGGTTGTCCGGATCAATCTTGCCGTTGGCGCCGGTCACCTGGTCGCGCTGGCAATCCAGCAGGATCAGGCAGGGGTCAGAGAAGCTCATGCGGCCTCCTCAGGCTTGCGGACACCCTCATCCTCTTGCATGCGCGCCAGCGAAAGGTCAAACGGGCCGGGCCGATCCCATTCGCCATCCGGCC
Organism: Maricaulis sp. W15; assembly: GCF_001924955.1. Taxonomy (NCBI): domain Bacteria; kingdom Pseudomonadati; phylum Pseudomonadota; class Alphaproteobacteria; order Maricaulales; family Maricaulaceae; genus Maricaulis; species Maricaulis sp. W15. The sequence continues at coordinate 215,639 of NZ_LQXG01000016.1, forward strand.
GGATCACCACCATCGGATCGGCATTCATCGTGATCGCATTGGCAGGCGGCACCAGGTCACGTTCGATCTCGACATATTTATAGTCGGAGAAACCGAATTCCGGCCGATCTGCCCGGACCCGAAAACCATGCGTGCGCCAGTATTTGACGCGGTTGAGCTGAGCGTGTCCCAGCATTTTCCGGTAGCCACGCCGGGCCGAATAGCGTTGCGCCTCCTGCATCAGGACCCGCATGACACCGAAACGACGGTACTGACGCAGCACGGCCGCCCGCTCGACCTTGGCGAAGTCGGCGAAGAAGCGCAGTCGCAGCACGCCGACGGGTTCAGCGCCACGCCAGGCGATCAGGTGGGAGGCGCCCACGAAGTCGTTTCCGTCATATTCCTCGGCATAGGGAGCAAATTGTTCGCCCAGATAGATAACGCCGCGCAGCGTCATCGCCATCACGACCTGGTCGAGCGTGCGTGCGATGGTCACTTTGAGACTATCGGGTATCGCATTTTTCACGAGCGGGACTCCCATTCGCCAAGGACGGTGCGCTTCAACAACATGTCGCCCAGCTTTTGCGGAAAGCCGGTGCTGCCATAGAGCGGGCTTGCGCCATCCGGATAGGCACAAATTTCAAAATTGAGGCGTCGCATCAAAGCCTTGCCTTCCGTGGTGCGGGCCCGCGCATAGACCCGGACATCGGCGTAGAAGCCACGCCAACCAACCAAGAGCGCACGCAGCGCGGCGGCTTGCGCGTGCGGGGTTCGGCCTGCCAGCCCCCAAGACAGGAGGGCGGAGGCCTTCTCGGTGGTGTCGCAGACCCACTCGCGACGGGCATTGGCAAAACCAAATTCGCCCCTCAGGAGCGCCGCAACGCCGGAATCGCTAAGCGGGATTGATGCAACGAAACCGTCAGGTCGCCCATTCCAACGGCGCATGTGCAAGGATCTCCGGGTCCATTCCTGCACCCGTCCAATATCTTCCGCACTCGCGATCTCACCATCGATCAACTCGTCGGCGAGGGCGTGAAATTCATCGATTTCTGACAGCTGCACCGGCTTGAAGTCCAAGGAACCAAAGGCCTGGTCGAGGCGGTCGAGTGGAAACTCGAAGCCTGTCTCTGTCGAGCTGAACTGCAGCTCATCACCCACCATTACGCACACTCCGCCAAGTCGTTAATTCTTCGTTAACACCGCCGGGCTAGCTCTTCTTCAGCAAAGTTGGAATGGGGGGTAGTCGGGACTTGGACAACGACCTTCGCCGTAATGTCTTCGACTGGGACGACCTGCAGATCTTCCACGCCGTTGCCACGACTGGCTCGATGAGCGCGGCCGCGACCGTGCTCGGCTGCCAGCAATCCACCGTTTCCAAACGCATGCGTCAGTTGGAAAGTCGCCTGTCTGCACAGCTGATCGAACGACGCGCCGACGGCGTTGTCCTGACCCGGGCCGGCTCGGCTGCGCTCGACTACGCCGTCACCATGCAGCGCTCGGCCCAACGCCTGGAGACCGAACTTGCCGGCATGGACCGCAGCCTGGCCGGCCAGGTGTCATTGCGCGTGCCGGACGGGCTCGCGACCTATTGGTTGGCCCGACATATCCCTGAATTTCAGAGAGTTAACCCGGAAATTGTTCTGAAGCTGATCAATGATCGTTCGGCCGCAGCCAGCGACACCGCGGCGGCGCTGAGCCTGACCTTCACACCGGACAAGTCGATGGATACCGAAGCGCGCGCCCTTGGCAGCGTGCACTACATGCCGATGGCCTCGCGCGAGTTTATCGCAACCTATGGCGCGCCGCGCTCGCTGGAAGATGTCCTGACACTGCGCTTTTTGCGGCTCGAACAATATGACCCTTCGCTCCACCTGTGGCAGCGAAAAGCCACGGCAACTGATGAGGTTGTAAGATATTCCTTCACTGCGGACATTAGTTCGGTGCTATTTGAAACCATACGTCATGGCGGTGGTATCGCGATGGCACCGACCTACCTGGCGTCCTTGTACCCGGACGAACTGGTTGTTCTTGACTACGACTTCCATCAAGACGTCCGGTTCTGGCTCAAGAATTCGCCCGGCAGCCTTGGAATAACCAGAATAAAGTGCGTTGCTGACTGGATTGCCGAACTGTTCAACCGTAGACTCCATCCTTGGTTCCGCGAAGAGTTCTGTCATCCGAGCGAGTTTAGCGACGTGGAAGTCATCAAACCACAGACGTGAGGACGCAATGAGTGCACGAGGCCCAACCAGTATTGATCAACATGTCGGGGCCAGGCTGCGCCTGCGGCGCAGCCTTCTGGAAATGAGCCAATCGGAGCTGGGCGAAAAGCTCGGCGTGACTTTCCAACAGGTCCAGAAGTATGAGCGCGGCACCAACCGGATCGGCGCCAGCCGACTGTTTCATGTCGCCAAAGTCATGGAAGTTCCCGTGGCTTACTTCTTTGAAGGCCTCGAAGAAGACGGGTCATCCGAACTCAAGGGCGGCGACCCCGACACGCTCTATGATTTCATCGCCAGCCCGGACGGCCTGGCCTTGGCCTCGGCTTTCGCCGGCATCAAGGACCAGACAGTCCGTCGCCGCGTGATCGACCTGCTGCGCTCTCTCGCAGACTGATGGTCCAGCGCCCGGCCTTCTACGCCGGGCGCTGATCCGCCCCGCCTGCCGATACCGCCAGGCCCGCGCTTCCTGATCGTGCGATGAACGCAATGGCCGGAAAATGGCCTTGTCGATGCCCTGTGTTTGCCCTGCTCAGGCGCGACCATGGCCCCTCAGCGACGAGGAGGCCGACATGACGATCCGCCCGCAAAAACCAACCCGCCCGTTGATCCAGGCCCCGGCCGCGCTTCGGATCGGGCTGCCCCATCTCCTGTTCAGCCGCGGCAAACCGCAGCCGGCCATTGATGCCCGGCACGCACTATATGCCCGCCTGCGCGAACTCCGCCTGTCCTGATCGACAAGCCGCAACGCGCGCGACATGACGATACCTGTATCGACGTCTGCCGGATTGATTACGGGGAGAGAATGGAGCGGGCGATGAGATTCGAACTCACGACATTCACCTTGGCAAGGTGACGCTCTACCCCTGAGCTACGCCCGCTCACGATTGGCGAGGCTAGGCCGCGCCGGGGAGCGGGGTATATCGCGCAAAGCTTGGAAGATTGCAAGCGTCTGTTTCCGTCCTCTTGCACATGCGCTGCAGCCGGGCTTCAACAGGGGCATGACAGCCAGCCGGACCGATCTGTTTGCGCGCCTCGATGCGCTGGGCATCGCCCACACGACCCATGACCACGCGCCGATCTTCACCGTCGCTGAGGGCGAGGGCATGAAAGACGACATGCCCGGCGGTCACAGCAAGAATCTCTTCCTGACAGACAAGAAGGGCCAACTGGTGCTGGTCTCAGCGCAGGCGAATACCCGGATCCGGATCAATCGCCTGCACAGCGCAATCGGCTGCGGTCGGCTGTCCTTCGGCAGTCCGGATTTGCTGCATGAAGCCCTGGGCGTGCGACCCGGTTCGGTGACCGCCTTTGCCTTGATGAATGATACCCGCGGCAAGGTCCGCTTTGTCCTCGATACAGCGCTCCTGGCGCACGAGATCGTCAATTTTCACCCGCTGGGCAATGACGCCACCACCGCCGTTTCCGCCGATGACCTTGTGCGTTTTGCCTGCGACACGGGCCACGAGCCGCTCATTCTTGACCTCGGCGCGCTTGCTGCAGCAGCCGATGCGGCGCAGTGACCGCTTGCATCGAACCGCGCCAGGGGCCACTTAGACACTCACAAATGACATATCCGGAAACGACAAGGAAACTGGCATGACCCTGATCAGCGGCGCCAACGGACAGGACACTCCGACAGACGATCTGGTTCGCGAAAGCTCCGACCAGACCTTCATGCAGGATGTGATCGAGCCGTCACGCGAAGTCCCGGTCCTGGTCGATTTCTGGGCGCCCTGGTGCGGCCCCTGCCGCCAGCTTGGTCCGATGATCGAGAAATGCGTTCTCGACGCCGGCGGCGCGGTCCGTCTGGTCAAGATCAATATCGACGAAAACCCCGGCATCGCCCAGCAATTGCGGGTACAATCGATCCCGGCCGTGTTCGCATTCAAAAACGGCCAGCCGGTCGATGGTTTCACCGGCGCGCTGCCGGAAAGCCAGATCAAGGACTTCATCGCGCGGATTTCCGGCAAGGGTCCCAGCGAAGCCGATCTGCGCGCCCTTGTGGAGCGCGGGCTTGCTGCAATCGAAGCCGGTGATCTCAACGGCGCTTCGCAGGATTTTGCCGCCGTTCTGCAGGCCGACGACGGACACCCCGGCGCCATTGCCGGACTGTGCCGGGTCTGGCTGAAAGCCGGTGACACCGAAAAAGCCGCCCAGATCCTGGCACAGGTCCCTGAGGACCGGGCCGATGACCCCGCCATTGATGGCGTTCGCGCCGCCCTTGAACTGGCGACCGGCGCACCGGTTGACGACGCGGAAACCGCAGCACTCCGACAGGCCGTCGCCGCGGACGCCAGCAATCTTCAGGCCCGTTTTGATCTCGCCGAAGCCTTGGTGGCTGCCGGCGACCACAAGGGGGCCGTCGACCAGCTGATCGCCATCACCGCGCTTGATCGTGAATGGAATGACCAGGCAGCGCGCACCTTGTTGCTGAAAGTCTTCGATGCCGCCGGCCCGGCTTCGGACGTGGCCCGCGACGGGCGTCGCCGCCTCTCTGCTATCCTGTTTTCCTGAGGAGCTGAATCGTGAGCGATACCGAAACCCGAGACGTCGATCCAAAACTCCTGGAAATCCTGGTTTGCCCGGTCACGCGCGAAACCCTGCATTACGATCGCGATGCGCACGAACTGATCTCCAAGGGGGCCGGCCTGGCCTATCCGGTGCGCGACGGCATTCCGATCATGTTGCCGGAAGAAGCCCGTCAGATCGAGGATTGAGCATGTCCCGCCCCTGGCCCGAAAAGCTGGATTTTTCCAGCGCCGACAAGGCACTGCATGCGCGCTTTGACGATGGCAACGCCTTCTCCATTCCCTATGAAACCCTGCGCGTGGAAAGCCCCAGCGCCGAGGTCCAGGGGCACGGCCCGGGCCAGAAGAAACTGATCACCGGCAAACAGGATGTCGGTATCACCAAGGCCGAGCCGGTCGGTCGTTATGCTGTCCGGCTCACCTTTGATGATGGTCATGACAGCGGAATTTTCACCTGGGACTATCTCTACGCGCTCGGCGAAGCGACCCGCTAAAGCGTTTTCAGCGAACGTGGGAACCGGGGTCGCGGTTCGAAAATGCGACAAGACAATGAATTAGGGCATCCGCCTTGGGGCAGGAGGATCGGACATGACCCACAAGAACTGGCGCTGGGGCATGGTCGGCTGCGGCGATGTCACCGAACGCAAGAGTGGTCCGGCCTACCGGATCGCAGCCGGCAGCGAACTGGTCGCCGTGTATTCTCGCCGCGCCGACAAGGCCGCCGACTATGCCCGCCGCCACGGTGTCGATCACTGGCATGACGACCTCGACGCGCTGCTTGCCAATGACGCGGTTGATGCGGTCTACATCGCCACCCCGCCCGCCGCACATCCCGACATCGCCCGACAGGTCGCCGCCGCGGGCAAGCCGTGCTGCATCGAAAAACCGCTGGCCAACTCGCTGGAAGAGGCCGAGGCCATCGCCGACGCGTTTTCCAGCCGCGGCCTGCCGCTGTTTGTCGCCTTCTATCGCCGCAGCCTGCCGCGCTTCCGCCAGGTTGCCGGCTGGATCGAGACGGGCCGGATCGGCGCCGTCCGCCATGTTCACTGGTCGCTGACACGCGCTCCGAATTCCGCCGACCTGTCCGGTGCAGACAATTGGCGCACTGATCCCGATGTCGCACCCGGCGGCTATTTCGACGATCTCGCCTGTCACGGCCTCGACCTGTTCGATCACCTCATCGGCCCCTTGAGTAATGTGCACGGACAAGCCCTGCACCAACATCAACTCTACAAGGCCCCCAGCGCTTTTTCCGCCAACTGGCAGCACGCAAATGGCGCCACCGGCACCGGCGTCTGGAATTTCGCCGCGGCGGGTCGAGAGGACCAGGTCCGGATTCTCGGCTCCCACGGCGAGATCCGCTTTTCCGTGTTTGAAGACGAGCCCGTCATCCTCCAGGCGGAGGACGAAACCCTCTCCCAGCTGGTCGACAATCCCGATCCGGTGCAATTGCCGCACGTCGAGGCGATGATCGCGCATCTCAATGGCGGCCCGGCCCACCCGTCCCTTGCCGCCAATGCCCTGCGCACCGTCCGCGCTGTCGATGCCATTCGCGGTGTGCCCGGCAACGGCTGACGGGCGACCACCGGGCAGGACAAGACCGCCAGGCGCGGTTAGGCTTGGATCAAGCCACTCCGGAGTCCGTCATCATGTTCCTTCGTCTCGCCCGATACGCCCCGATCGCGGCCGTCTGCCTGGCCGTCAGCGCGCCCGCCTTCGCCGGTCCCGATGATTTCGGTCCCGGTACGCTGATCCCGGATTATGGCCAGATCGCCACCGTGAACATGACGACACCCCTGCCCGAAGGCGCCATCTTCCAGGTCACCTTCGACAGCGCCGCCCGGTCCGAGGCCGATGGCCTCAATCGCACGCTGACCAGCGCCGCGCGCTTCCTCAACATGCATGTTGCCAACGGTGTCGCGGCCGAAAACCTTCGGCTGGCGGTCGTGATCCATGGCGGCGCCGTGCACGATGTCACAATCGACGCTGCCGGCGCCAATGCCGACCTCATCGCGACCCTGCAGGCGCACGGTGTCCGCCTCATCGTTTGCGGCCAGAGCGCGGCCTATCAGGATGTCGGTCGCGACGATCTGCTTTCCGGTGTTGAAATGGCCCTGTCAGCGATGACGGCACACGCCCTGCTGCAACAGGACGGCTACACACTCAACCCGTTCTGACTGGACGCCCGTTCAGGCCGCATCGAGGCGTTTTCCCCGCAAGAGACGCGGCGGATCGCCGGTCTCGCCACCGGCCTGACGCATGAAGAAGCGGCGGGCGGGGCCGATCTTGTTGACCAGTGACAGGCCGAGACCGCGCAATTGCCGGACCGGCTCGATATCGTTGGAGAACAGGCGATTGAACAGGTCGGTCCCGGCGGCCAGCGTGGCGCTGTCGAATTTGCGCCAATCTTCATAGCGACGCAGCGTGATCAAGGCGCCGATATCAAGTCCGACGCGTTTGGCCTCGCCGGCCACTTCGGCCAGCGCCGCCGCATCACGAATGCCAAGGTTGAAGCCCTGGCCCGCCAGCGGGTGGATGCCGCGCGCCGCATCGCCGACGAAAGCGATCCGCTCATCGCAGAAACGCTCGGCATAGCGCAGCCCCAACGGGTAGGCGAAACGCGAACCTTCAACCCGCACATCGCCGAGAAAATCCCCGAAACGATTTTCCAGCTCTTCCTGGAAGACCGCGTCCGGTGCGTCTTTCAGGGCATCGGCAATCGCATCCGGCTCGGTCCAGACAAGCGAGGCGCGATTGTCAGGAAGTGGCAGGATGGCGAACGGCCCTGATGGCAGGAAGTATTCATAGGCAACACCATTGTGTGGCTCAGCATGTCGCACCGTGGCGACCAGGCCTTTCTGGCCGTACTGCCATCCGGCTGTCCGGACCGCAGCCTGGCGACGCAGGCGTGAAAACTTGCCGTCGCAGGCGACAAGGAGCTGGCCAGACAGGATGCGGCCATCGTCGAGATACAGGTCTACCCCGTCGCCGCGCGTCTCATAACGCTCGGCGCGGGCCGGGGCGATCACCGTGATGCCAGGTCGAGCCTTGATCGCCTGGATCAGGGCAAAACGGGCATGACGGTTCTCAGCCATCCAGCCCAGCGGCTCGCCATCATCACCTTCAGAAATTTCGCGACGGTCGAAATGCAGGCTGTGCGGCCCCGGGCCACCGGGTTTGTCGCCACCATAGGGGCGACCGTCGCAGACCAGGATATGCTCGATGCGCTGCGTGAAGGGTTTGAGATGCTCGGCCACGCCCAGCGCCTCAAACATGCGCCAGGATGTATAGGCCAGCGCCGAGGCGCGCCCGTCGAAGGTCGGCGCCAGCTGATCATCGATCTCCAATGCATCGACGAGCGCGACATGCAGGCCCGCCTGATCCATCGCCAGGGCCAACGTCATTCCCGCCAGACCACCGCCGGTGATCACGATATCGCCATCAAAAAATGCTGTCTTGTCCATGGCCGCAGAATAGGCGCTTTGACAGGCGAGAAAAGCGGCCAGAGCGTCGCAGTGCCGTTAACCTTTGTTTACCGCCCGGGAAGACTTGCAGCGTTAGGAAGTCAGTATGAGCCGCAAACCCTCGACCCGCAAAGCCCGTGAGCCCAAAGCCGCGCCCAAACCGGCGCCGCGCTGGCGACTGCGCCTGGCCGATCTTGTCTTCGGCAGCGTGATGCTGATTGCCGGCGTCTTTCTCATGCTGTCGCTGTTGACCCACAATGTGCTCGATCCGAGCTGGAACGTGGCCTCGGACGGCGAGATCGGGAATTTGATGGGCCGCCCCGGCGCCGCAATCAGCGACGCCCTCCTGCAAGCACTCGGTTGGGCCGCCGGCGGACCGGCCATCGCCCTGGTCATCTGGGGCGGGATCCTGGTCTGGCGCAGCCCGGAGGCGCGCGGACGGTCGGTTGCCTTTTTCCGCTGGATCTTCGCCGCGCTCGGCACCACCGGATTTGCTGCCGCGGTTGCATCGCTGCCGGTCCCGCAAGCCTGGCCGCTGGCACCGGGTCTTGGCGGCGTGATCGGCGACGCGGCGCTGGGCGCGCTCGCCTCACTGCCGGGCCGCCTCGACCTGCCCGCCCCGACGGCGATTGCCGCCGGTTTCGCGCTGCTGCTGTCGATCGCCGGCATATTCTTCACCTTCGGCCTGCGCGCCCGCGACCTCAGCGCGGCGGTCGATGCCGGCGGCCTGGCCTGGGCGACCGTGCGGGTCTGGATCGATCAGTTGCGTGGTCGAATCGGCGATTGGGGCCATGCCGACGATGATCACCAGGATGACGCCGACGATGACCCCACCATCACCCGCAATGAACCCGTCCTGAAACGGGCCATGCGCGCCGCCGACAATGACCCGGCCATGGCGCCTGCCGCTGGAGGCAGTAACGACGCGCCGAACTACAATCCATCGGTCAAGGTTGCACCCTCGCGCAAGTCCAAGGCCTCTGATCGCGATGTCCGCGAGGCCCAGGGCGCCCTGCCTTTCGTCCGCAGTGCCGGGTTCAAACTCCCCCGCCTCGACCTTCTGTCCAAGCCGGCGGTCCGCAACGACGCCATTGATGAAATGGCGCTGCGCCAGAATGCTGAGCTGCTGCAGGGGGTTCTGTCTGATTTCGGGGTCAAGGGTGAGATCGTCCAGGTGCGCCCCGGTCCGGTCGTCACCCTCTATGAGTTCGAACCCGCGCCGGGTGTGAAGTCTTCGCGCGTCATCAATCTCGCCGACGATATTGCCCGCTCCATGAGCACGATGGCGGCTCGCGTCGCCGTGGTGCCGGGCCGCAATGCCATCGGGATCGAACTGCCCAATCCCAAGCGCGAGACCGTGTTCCTGCGGGCCCTGTTCAACTCGAAGGCCTTCGAGGACGCCAAGGCCGAACTGCCCTTCGCGCTTGGCGAGACCATTGGCGGGGAGCCCTTTGTGGCCGACCTCGCCCGCATGCCCCACCTGCTGATCGCGGGCACCACCGGCTCGGGCAAGTCGGTCGGCATCAACGCCATGATCCTGTCCCTGCTCTACCGGCTGCCGCCGGAAGACTGCCGCATGATCATGATCGACCCGAAAATGCTCGAACTTTCGGTCTATGACGGCATTCCCCACTTGCTCAGCCCGGTCGTGACCGACCCCAAGAAGGCTGTGGTCGCACTGAAATGGGCGGTTCGGGAAATGGAAAGTCGCTATCTGCGCATGTCGAAAGTCGGCGTGCGCAATGTCGCCGGCTTCAACGAGAAGGTCGCAGAATCCCTGGAGACCGGCGAGCCACTCTCGCGCACGGTGCAAACCGGCTATGACAAGGAAAGCGGCGAACCGGTCTTCGAGACCGAGGAAATCGCCGCCGAGAAAATGCCCTACATCGTCGTCGTGATTGACGAGATGGCCGATCTGATGATGGTCGCCGGCAAGGAGATCGAGGGCGCGGTGCAGCGTCTGGCGCAAATGGCCCGCGCCGCCGGCATCCACCTCGTGACCGCCACCCAGCGCCCGTCGGTTGATGTCATCACTGGCACGATCAAGGCCAATTTCCCGACCCGCATTTCCTATTCCGTGACCTCGAAGATCGACAGCCGGACCATTCTCGGCGAGCAGGGTGCTGAACAGCTTCTGGGCATGGGCGACCTGCTCTACATGGCCTCGGGCGGCCGCGTGCGGCGCCTGCACGGCCCCTTTGTGTCGGACAAGGAAGTCGAGGACGTCGCGGCCTTCCTGAAACGACAGGGCGCGCCGGAATACCTGGAAGCTGTCACCGCCGGCGGCGATGACGATGAAGGCGGTCTTCCCGGCATGGATGACGGCGAGGGCAGTGGTGATGTGCTGTTCGATCAGGCCGTTGCCCTAGTCGCCCGCGACCGCAAGGCCTCGACCTCCTATATCCAGCGTCGCCTCCAGATTGGCTATAATCGCGCCGCCACCCTGATCGAGCGGCTGGAGGAAGAAGGCATGATCGGGCCTGCCGATCATGCCGGCCGCCGCGAGATCTATCTGCCCGAGGGGGATGGCGGATAGGCCACGCCATGAAGGCCACGAACCCGCTCACTCCATCGTGACTGGCCTGCCGCGCCACAGCTTGCATGAATGCGGCGCCGGGGGGCGATCACAGTGCCGGGACTCATCATGAAATCACTCTGGCTGGCCGCCGGTCTCGCCCTTGCGGGTCAATCGGCGTTGGCTCAATCCGCGCCGGAGGCCACAGCGCTCTGGCGTAGCCACGCCGTTGACCGCCCGGAGGCCGTTCACGTTCCGCTCGGCAGTGACTTGGCATATATCGGCAACCAGTCCGGTGAAGGCGAGGAGACTGACCCGCCGGGACTTGGTTACATATCCCGTCTCAATCTTGTGAGCGGCGAATGGCAAGCGCGCTGGGCGGACGGATTTGATGACCCGCTCGGCATCATCTCGCAGGACGGCCACCTCTACATGGTCGACGCCGGACAGCATGTCATCAGGCTTGACCAGGAAACCGGCGCGGAGCTCGATCGCTGGACGCTGGAGCGGGACGGTATTTTTCTCAACGACATCGCAATTGATCCCGACGGCCGCATCTGGGTGACCGATACCCGCGGCGGCGCGCTTTATGAGCTGGTTGACGGCCGCTGGCGGCAGCTTTTTTCCGGTGACCCCTTTACCGGCGCCAATGGCGTCGAGTTCGTCGATGGCTGGATCTATGTCGTCTGCTCAAGCGGCGTCGGCAATCTCATCCGCATTCAGCCGGACACGCTCGAACACACGCTCCTTGTGAGCGGCGAAGGCTCGCTGGACGGGGTGGTCACGGATGGCCGCGGTGGTCTGGTGCTCAGCGACTTGCGGGGCCGGCTGCTGCACTGGTCCGAAGCGGGCGGGATCACCGTGCTGGACGAGTTTGCGGGCGAAGAGATCATGCTCAACTCCATCGGCGGCACCGCTGACGGTCGCTTCATCTTCGCGCCGCACTGGGCCAGCTCGCAGCTGTCCGCCTACGCGCTGACCTATCCCGACGAGACGAATTGACGACTGAGCGAATTCGGCGGCGGCGTGAGCGGGGCATGAACATCCAGGCCTTGCTCACGCCGCAATCCCGGGCCAGCTTGGCGACATGATCATCTTGCTTGCCTCCCTCACCTTGCTGCAGACGACAGACCCGTCGTCGGCACCGACAGACTCCGCTGCCGTTCTACCGGTCGAGAGCGAATTGACGGATACCGCCACCGTCGATCGCGACCAGGTGCTGGCCGGGATCAATACCTATCTCAACTCGATCGAGACCATGCAGTCGCGCTTCATCCAAATTGCCCCGGACGGGTCATTCGCGGAGGGAGACCTGGCACTGTCACGGCCGGGCCGGCTGCGGCTGGACTATGACGACCCGAACCCGCTGCGGATCATCGCCGACGGAACCACCGTCGCCGTCGAGGACCAAGCCTTGGAAACCGTCGACCGGATCCCGCTCCGTTCAACCCCGCTCTGGTGGCTGCTGAAGCCGGAAATCGACATTTCAACCGATGCCGATGTGGTGTCGATCGAGCGCGAGTACGGTTTTCTCTATCTCACTGTGCGGGATTCAAGCGGTGAGATGGAAGGCCAGGTGATGTTTGTCTTCGCCGAGCCGAATTACGAATTGCGGGAATGGTTTGTCACCGATGCCCTGAACGAGGTCACGCGCGTGAGCCTGACCGATATTCAGCCAGGCATCCGCCTGAACCCGCGCCTGTTCGTGATTCCGGAGCCGGATGACCGGCGCGATTCGAGGCGTGGCCGCTAGAAGGTTGAGGCTTTTTGGACACACGCAATTTCTTTCTCATTTTTTATTTGTAAAAGTCTGATCGCTGTGGCGTTATTGTTACGCTGACTGAGAGGCAATGGATCGGCGTCGTCCCCCCGCTTGCGGATCCTCATCTCAGTCGCGCCGGATTGATCCCCTCCCGGCGCTGCGCTCGAACAGACAAGCGCATGGCTTTGCGCCCGGTCTCCTCCCCCTCGAGACCGGGCGCAATTCATTCCGGCTCCGCCTCCTGTCCGCCAAAGATCGCTGTCGCGCACCTACACCCCTGTTGCACCGACGGATTGAGGGTTAAATACGCGTCATGCAGTTCCAAGATGATCCCGATGACGCGGACATTCCGCGCTTGCTCGAAGAAATTCCGCTTCTCTACAAGGCCAAGGCCTTCGCCGAGAGCCTGAACTCCAATTCCTGGTTCGTCCGGCTCGGCGAACCGCTGGATGAGCGAGAGCTCTTCCTGGCGCGCGCCTATCTCGACGGCTTGGGCTTTCCCGACGCCGAACCGGCATCACTGGCCGATTGGGATGAGGCCGCCGGCGCCGCAGAAACCCTTGATCGTGACCCGGCGAGCTGGGAGGCCGAGGAGATGCTGCGGACGGGCCTGGTCTCGCGGGTTCTGGAGCGTCTCGACGAAGAAGCCGTGCATGCGGCCCTCTCCATGGTCGCCCAGAAAACCGGCGATAGCGCCCGCGACATTGTCGAGGACGCGGCGGCAATGGATGATGTCGAGGACATGGCCCTGGTCAACGCAGCCGCCGGCGCCCTCGCCCAAGCCGCCAATGGCGCCGCCCTTGTGATTCTCGCCGAGGCCGAAGCCGACGATCCGCCACACCCTTTCCTCGCCCGCTGGCGTTTGTTTGCGCGCGGCCGCTGGCCGGTCGGTCTGGCCGGCTCGACCTATAATATTCTCTGACAGCCAATCCTTCAGCCGAAAGCCCGTCATGCCGCTCACTATTGCCAGCTGGAACATCAATTCCGTGCGCCTGCGCGCCGTCCCGCTTGTCGCCGACTGGGTTCGCGAGGCCGACCCGGATGTGCTTTGCCTTCAGGAAATCAAATGCCTGGCCGAACAATTCCCGGAAGAGGCCTTCCGCGAAATGGGGTTCAAACACTTCCATGTGCGCGGCCAGAAGGGCATGCACGGCGTGGCGATCGCGTCGAAATATCCGCTTGAAGATCTTGGCGATGCCGATCTTTGCCCGCGCAGCGAGGCACGCCATCAACGCGTCGGCGTCGAAGGTCTGGAGTTACACAATTTCTACATTCCCGCCGGCGGCGACGAGCCCGACCCGGCCATCAATCCGCGTTTCGCCCACAAGCTGGAATTCCTCGACCGGATCGAACACTATTTCGCGGCGCGGGCGTCCGAGAACACGCCGATGATCCTCGTCGGTGATTTCAACATCGCGCCCTATGAGCACGATGTCTGGTCACACAAGCAATTGCTCAAAGTGGTCTCCCACACGCCCGTCGAAACCGAAGCACTGGAACGCATACGCCAGGCCGGTCAGTTTTCCGACATCGCCCGCGAACTCATCCCCATGGACGAGAAGGTCTACACCTGGTGGAGCTATCGGGCGAAGGACTGGCGTGCTGCCAATCGCGGTCGGCGGCTGGACCACATCTGGGCCTCACCAGCGGCGCGCGACCGCGCCCTCGCGGGCGGGCGAGAGGCTTTCCGCGTCTGGGAAGACGAACGCAGCCGCGAGAAGCCGAGCGACCACGCGCCGGTGATGCTTACGCTCGGCGATTGATCTCACGCCTCAATTCTGCAAGCGATAGCCACCGCTTTCGGTGACCAAAAGCCGTGCGTGAGCCGGATCCGGCTCGATCTTCTGGCGCAGCCGGTAGATATGGGTCTCGAGCGTGTGTGTGGTGACCGCCGGATTATAGCCCCAGACCTCGTGCAGCAGCTCGTCGCGCGGTACCGGCTTGCCGCCGGCACGATAGAGGTATTTGAGAATATTGGTCTCTTTCTCGGTGAGGCGGATCTTCTTCTCGTCCGAGGTCAGCAAGAGTTTCATGGCCGGTCGGAATTCATAAGGTCCGACCTGGAAAACCGCGTCCTCGCTTTGCTCGTGACTGCGCAAATGCGCCCGCACCCGGGCCAGAAGAACCGAGAATTTGAACGGCTTGGTGACATAGTCATTGGCGCCCGACTCCAGGCCCAAAATCTGATCGGCGTCGGTATCCTGACCGGTCAGCATCACGATCGGCGCCGTGATCCCGTTCTTGCGCATCAGCCGGCAGGTCTCGCGGCCGTCCATGTCCGGCAGCTCGACATCAAGCAGGATAAGGTCGGCGCGTTCATTGCGGGCAATCGTCATGCCGCCGCCGGCGGTTTCCGCTGACAGGGTCCGAAACTCCTCGTGCAAGGCGAACTGCTCGACAAGAGCTTCGCGAAGGTCTTCATCGTCATCGACGATCAGAATGGTTTTTTGCGCGTTCATGCGTTGATCATGCCCATTTCGTTTCACAAGGCAATTCCTGCCGAGTGGCAGATTTTGCCCGGCAGATTTTGCTGGTCGGGTCGAAATTGTCCTGCATTGCCGTGGCTGGTGTCTGGTCCCGATATTGCTTGGTTAATGACAGGTCCGCTTGCGTGGACAAAGCTCCGTGGTGGGGGAGGCGAAGTGGACGATGGCACACTTGGTGTGCACGACGTCCCTCGCCGACCACCGCATTTCCCGCTACGTTTTTTGGATGGAATGGCAAGTCAGCCAGAATGGCAGCCTCGTGCTGGACACCGGCACCGTACGCGCAGCGCTCGGTCGAAGCGGAGTCACGAAGGCGTCAGACAAGCGTGAGGGCGACGGTGCGACGCCGCTCGGATGCTACCCATTGCGCCGCGTTCTCTATCGCGCCGACCGGACAGACCCGCCGCAAACCGCATTGCCGTGCCGGCCCTTGCGGCGCGATGATGGCTGGTGTGATGCACCGGAAGACCCGGCTTATAACCGGCCGGTCCGCCTTCCCTATCCCGCGTCCCACGAGACTTTGTGGCGCGAAGACGGGCTGTACGACATCATCCTGGTCCTCGGCCATAATGACGATCCGCCGGTGAGCGGCGCCGGATCAGCGATTTTCCTGCACTGCAAACGCGGCGATTACGAGCCGACAGAAGGGTGTGTGGCACTGGACCCGGTCGATGTCCGCGCCTTGCTGGCTGCCGCCCGTGCCGGTGACAGTCTGCGGATAACCTAGTCCAGCCGGGGGCCGAAAAAGCCCGTGCCGACACGGATCGAGGTTGCGCCCAGGCCGATGGCGACCGGATAGTCGGCACTCATGCCCATGGACAGATCGGCGATTTCAGTCTCAGCGGCCAGCTTTGCCAACAATGCAAAATGCAGCCCGGCCGGCTGCTCGACCGGCGGGATACACATCAGACCGGTGATCGAGAACCCGTAATGTTCGCGCATGCGGCCGACAAAGGCGCCAACCTCGGACACGGCAATACCGGCCTTCTGCGCTTCGTCACCGGTGTTGACCTGAACATGAAGCCGCGGTGTGCGGCCCTGCCGGTCCATCTCCTTGCGAAGGCTGGCCGCCAGCTTCTCCCGATCAAGCGTTTCGATGACATCAAACAGGGCCACGGCCTCAGCCGCCTTGTTGGTCTGAAGCGGACCGATCAGGCGCAGTTCAAGGTTCGGAAAGTCGGCCCGCCGCGCCGCCCAATGGGCCTGTGCTTCCTGGACCCGATTTTCACCGAAGACACGCTGACCGGCGGCCAAAGCGGCCTCAAGCCGTTCTTCGGGCTGGCGTTTTGACACGGCGACCAGTTTGATGGCGTCTGGAAGGCGTCCGAAATCGCCTGCCAATGTCCGGATTTCAGCGAGAAGGCCGTCGCGACGGGCGGCAATATCAGGGATAGCAGTCATGACGTCGCCCTACGATGCAGTGGCCGGATTGGCAAGCGCAGCCGCCAAGCTAGGCGGCCTGAAACGGGCTGCCTTACCGCCATTTCTGGCCCTGACCGACCCGCTGCGTCAGCCGGATCCGGTTGCTCTCGCGAATGCCTTGCCACCGGGCAGTGGCCTCATCTACCGCCATTTCGGCGCCGCCAACCGCGCGCGCCTTGCTGAGCTCGCCGCAAGAACTGCGCGGCGGCGCGGCGTGGTTTTTCTGGTTTCGCATGATGAAGGATTGGCGCGGCGGTGTGGCGCCGATGGCATTCACTGGCCCGAGCGCGATCTACCGCTGGCGGCTCGGGCGCGGGCGCATGGCGATATCCGGCTGTTCACGGCGTCGGCGCATTCGCCGATGGCGCTCAAACGCGCCGCAAGAGCGGGCATCGACGCGGCACTTGTCTCGACTGTCTTTCCCAGTGCCAGTCCGAGCGCGGGCCGCCCGATGGGGGCGCTGGCGCTGGCCGCTTGGGCAAGACAGACCGAGCTGGCCGTCCATGCGCTCGGCGGAATCAACGCCCGAACCATAGGCCGATTGGAAGGATTGGGTATTTCTGGTGTTGCCGTGGTCGGCGCGATCAGAAACGCAGCGCCGACTCAAACTTGATTTCCGGCTGACGCTCTTCATCATCGTTATTGCGTACGAAGAAGCTGTCATCCGGGGACGCAAAGCGAACCTGGCCACCAAGACGGATACGATCACCAAAGGTCACGAAGGCACCGGCGCTGAGATCATTGTTCACGCGGGTGTCGCTGCGATCCTGAATGCCGACGGTCACGCCCCAGCGTTCGCCCAGCTCAAAATCATAGGTCGTGCCCTCTTCCAGCTCCGGCGTCGGCGCTTCCGCCATCGACAGCGTGAAAGCTTCGTACCAGGGCGCTGACACTTCGGTCTCAGCCGTCGCGTCCTGGGCCATTGCGGCGGGGGTGCAAAGGATCAAGGCCGCGGCAGCACCTGCCACAGTCGATTTTTTTCCAATGATTTCAAACGGATTGACCCGCCAGACCATCGTACTACTCCCTCACGCCACTCTGTTGTAACGCAGCACAGCTTGCCAGCCCAAACAGAATCTGCGGCGAGGGTGAAAGAAGTCCGAGTCCTGTGGCGGATTTGTCAGTACCGCCAACCCAGCTCGATGAATGCGGTGGTGCCGTCAATCTCGCGCTGAACACGCCCGCCGATCTCGACGTCGGGCTCGGTGCGCCGCGCGGCCTGAACGCCGAGGGCAACCAGGCCATGATCGCCAACGAGGCGCGAGGTTGCGGCTTGCCAGGCGCTTCCATCGCTGTGCACGAAGTCGTCACTGTACGCCGCATATTCCAGCGTGGTCAGCCAGTCGCCCTGTTCCCAGCCGACAGACGCCGAAAGCGCTTCATAGTCACCGTCGCCGGACACACCGTTATTGCTGCGACGCCAGCGCCCGCCGGCACGCCAGTCCCGCCAGCGCCAGGACAAGCCGGCATCCAGCCCGGACACGGGGTCGAAACCGGGCGCCCCATCAGCACCGCCAGCATGACTGGCACTTGCGCTGATCGCCCACTGATGCTCGCCACGACGAATATCCCAATTGACCGCCAGCTCGGCGATCCCGGTGTTGATGGCGCCGACCTGGCCACCGGGAAGCGTGCGGCGAGGGCAATAATCAATGCCGCACTGGCTGGCCTCGGGCGTGAACGACACTGCGGCCCTTAGCGTACCGAGCGTGGTTTCCTGGCCGAGGGCGATCGAACGGAAGACCAGTTTCGGATCCTGGCCGGAGAACGGTGTCTCGGTGCGGATCGCCTGACGTGAGGCGGCCAGAAGATGACCACCATCGGCGCGGATCAGCCGGGCGGCAGCGGGACCGCCAACCGGATCAAGCCGGGCCGCGCCATCCCCATAGCCAAAACGGATTTCACCCCAGCCCGTATCCGCAAACGCATAGGCCTCAGACAACACCGCGCGCACCCGGTTTCCCGATGCCGGGCCGGCACTGTAAAGGCCACTGTCAGGTGCGACCGGCGTCAAGGGCGCACCCGCCGGGCCGACCGTCGCACAGTCACCAATGGCCGCCGGGCAGGCGCCAACCCGGCCGCCTTGAACATCGATATACAGGTCACGCTCGGCATGCCCGGTCAGGACCAGCCCCCAGCGTCGGCCACCATCGGTAAAGCTCTCAAAATCAAGGCCGAACTGGATATCGGCAAGCCATTCCGCACCGTCGCGCGGCGTATCGCCAGCGAGCAGGACAAGACCAAGATCGGCGCGCCAGTCGAGGCTGTGCACATCCTCGGCGAAGAGATTGTCGGAAAAATTGGCGGCGGTTGAACCCGCGCCTTGGCCGGATGCCGGCGGGCCCGCAAGTGTTCCGGACAAAGCCGCGACAAGTATCGCGCTGACAGTCCGTATCATCTCTCGCGGTCCCGCCGATCGGCCCCGTCCCCCCGGACGTCGCGCCTTACAGGAGGTGAGGCCGGGCGTCTGGTCAAGCGCCGGAAAAGGGTCGGTTGCGTGTTGACGCAAACATGTTGCAGGTTTGTCACGCTCACAGGGTGCCTTTCATCGCTGGCGTGCGCGATTTCGCGTGTTATACAAACCATTCAAAACCTGAGGCGCACCCGCGTCCTGCAGTTTCTCGTGCGTTTTCGCCGTTTGTTTCGAAGGAGTCACGGCACATGTCGGACCGTCGGATTCTTGGATTGATCCTTTCTGCCGCAATTCTTGCCCTTCCGGCCTGCGCCTCGCGCAACGCCGATGCGGCGGACTCATCTGAGTCGTCCGGGCTGCGTCTGCCCTCGCTGTCAAACCCGCTCGCCAACAACCGTGTTGTCGAGCCGGAAGGCATTGGCGTGAACGGTTTCTTGTGGCGCGCCAGTCTCGACACGATCAGCTTCATGCCACTGGCCGAGGTTGATCCGTTCGGAGGCGTGATCGTCACCGATTGGTACGCCAATCCGCAAATGGCGAGCGAGCGCTTCAAGCTCACGGTTTATATTCTCGATACCCGGCTGCGTGCGGATGCACTGGCTGTCAGCGTTTTCCGTCAGGTACGCAGCGACAGCGGCGAGTGGATCGATGCCGAAACCGGCGCCCAGACCGCCTATGACATCGAGAACGCGATCCTGACCCGCGCACGCCAACTGCGGATCTCGCAGCTGGAAAACTGATCCGGCTGCACAGCCTGATTGATTACCGGGGGCGCGGCGCGGCCGCGGGCCAGACATGACACGATATAATCCTCGCGAGGCCGAACCCAAGTGGCAAGCGGCCTGGGATGCCTGTGATGCGTTCAAGGCCATTGGCCCGCGCGCTGGCAATGACAAGCCGAAATACTATGTGCTCGAAATGTTTCCCTACCCGTCCGGGCGGATTCATGTCGGCCACTCCCGAAACTACACGATGGGCGACGTGGTCGCGCGCTACAAGCGCGCGCGCGGCTTTGATGTCCTGCATCCGATGGGTTGGGACGCCTTCGGCCTGCCGGCTGAAAACGCCGCCCGTGATCGCGGTGTGCACCCAGGCGCCTGGACCTATGACAATATCGACGCCATGCGCGGACAATTGCAGCGGCTGGGCCTCGCGCTCGACTGGGACCGGGAAATCGCGACCTGTGATCCGGCCTATTACCGGCACCAGCAGGCCATTTTCCTGAAACTGATGGAACGCGGCCTGGTCTATCGCAAGACGGCGAAGGTCAATTGGGACCCGGTTGACCAGACCGTGCTGGCGAATGAACAGGTCATCGATGGCCGCGGCTGGCGCTCCGGCGCCCTGGTGGTGCAGCGTGAACTTGATCAATGGTTCTTCAAGATCACGGATTATGCCGACGAACTGACCGACGCACTCGATGAGCTCGATCGCTGGCCGGACAAGGTCCGGACAATGCAATCCAACTGGATCGGGCGGTCACGCGGCGCTGAGGTCAGCTTCCCCTTGACTGACACCGGCCTGGCGGCCCAGTTCGGCGCCAATATCGACGTTTTCACCACCCGGCCGGACACCTTGTTCGGCGCTAGCTTCCTGGCGCTCGCGCCAGACCATCCGATCGTCAAGGCACTGGCCGCCGACGATCCGGAAATTGATCGTTTCATGCATGAATGCGCCCGCATGGGCACGACGGCGGAGGAGATCGAGAAGGCGCCCAAGCGCGGTGTCGACCTAGGCATCACAGTTCGCCATCCCTTTGACAAGGATTGGGAATTGCCGGTCTGGTCGGCAAATTTCGTGCTCTCGGGCTATGGCACCGGCGCCATTTTCGGTTCGCCGGCCGGCGATCAGCGCGATTTGGAATTTGCCCGCAAATACGATCTCGCCGTCAATCCCGTCGTCCTGCCGCCCAATACTGATGCAGCAAGCCACACGATCGGCGACGAGGCGTATACCGGCCCGGGCACCATCTATAATTCACGCTTCCTCGATGGTTTGTCCACGACCGACGCAATCGAGCGGGCCATTTCGGAATTGGAATCGCGGCATCTCGGCAAGGGCGCCACGAGCTATCGACTGCGCGACTGGCTGGTTTCACGTCAACGTTATTGGGGATGTCCGATCCCGGTGGTTCATTGCGGCGATTGCGGTGTCGTGCCGGTGCCGCAAGAGCAGCTGCCGGTCAAACTGCCGGACGATGTCACCTTCGATCATCCGAGCAACCCGCTCGAGCGCCATCCGACCTGGAAGAACACCGACTGCCCGTCCTGTGGTAAATCGGCCCGCCGGGAGACCGATACGCTCGACACCTTTGTGTGCTCATCCTGGTATTTCCTGCGCTTTACATCGCCCTCGTCGGAAGACACGCCCTTCCTGGCCAGCGAGGCCGAGCACTGGATGCCGGTCGACCAGTATGTCGGCGGGATCGAACATGCCATCCTGCACCTGCTCTATGCGCGCTTCTTTACCCGCGCGCTCAACGATGCCGGCCTGATGAATATGAGCTCCGGCGAGCCTTTCGCCGGCCTGTTCACCCAAGGCATGGTGACGCACGAGACCTACAAGTCGGCTGAAGGCAAATGGCTCTCGCCGGAAGACGTCGAGCGTGGCGGCGACGGCATGGTGGAGATAGCAACCGGCAAGCCGGTTACGGTCGGCTCCATCGAGAAAATGTCGAAGTCGAAGAAGAATGTCGTCGACCTGGACGCTTTCATCGAAAGCTATGGCGCCGACGCTGTTCGCTGGTTCGTGCTGTCGGATTCGCCGCCGGAGCGCGATGTCGAATACACCGACAGTGGTGTCGAGGGCGTCTGGCGCTTCATCCAGCGCCTGTGGACCACCATCACCTCCCTACCGGACAATGCCCCGGGGCCGTTGACAGTGGCGTCCGAAGCGTCAGGGGCTGCACTCGACATACGTCGTGCCGCACACAAGGCCCTGCACTCGGTTACCGACTCGATCGAGGGCTTCCGCTTCAACTCGGCCGTCGCCCAGGTGCATGACCTGGTCAATGTGGTGCGCAAGTTCGAGCCGGGTGACGCGGCGGAGGTCGCTGCGAAGGCAGAGGCGCTCGGCATCCTGGTCCGCATCATTGCGCCCTTCGTACCGCACCTGGCAGAGGAGTGCTGGTCACAGCTGGGTGGCGACGGTCTGGTGATCGACGCCGCCTGGCCCACGGTTGATACCGGTCTTCTGATCGAGGACACGGTCGTGATGCCGGTCCAGGTCAATGGCAAGCGCCGCACCGAGATTGCAGCACCCAAAGGCGCCTCTCAGGATGCGGTGCAGGCGCAGGCGATGGCCGACGAAACCGTGCAACGAGCCCTGGAAGGGCTTACCGTGCGCAAGGTTATCGTGGTACCTGATCGTATCGTGAATATCGTCGCAGGATAGATCTCATGGATTCCAGCCGCCGCGTCTTCCTTGCCAGTCTTGCCGCGATGGCGGGTCTGGCCATGTCCGGATGCGGCTTCACGCCCATGTATGGCGGGGCCGGCATTGGTGGCCAACTATCCGACATTCATGTCGAGACCGGGCGTGAACTGGTTGATTTTCATCTGCAGGAGGCCCTGCTTGACCGGATGGGGGCTCGACACGCCCGCGGCCCCTACACATTGCGGACCGAAAGCGAGTCTAGCCGGGTTGGCCTTGGCGTCGGTGCGGATGCCGCTGTTTCGCGTTATGCCATCGGCCTGACTGTCGACTATGGTCTGTTCCGCGACGGCGATGTCGAGCCGGTCATTACCGGCTCGGTGCGCACCGAGGCCTCCTACAATCTTCCCCGGGAAGTCTATGCCTCGGTTACCGCCGAGCGCGACGCCACTGAGCGCGCCGCCCTGCTTGCGGCCGAGCGGATTGCCAATCAGCTCGTTCGGGCGCTGCAGGACGCCGACGCGCAGTGAAGGCGAGTGCGCGTGATGCCGACGCTCGGGTCAGTAGGCCGGACCCGTCCATTCGCGCCTATCTGATTTATGGTCCCGATCGCGGCCTGACCCATGAACGGGCCCAGACGCTAGTCGCGGCGGTCCTGGAAGATCCGAACGATCCCTTCGCGCTCACGCAACTCACCGAAGAAGACCTCAAATCCGATCCGGCCGGTCTTGCCGATGCGATGGCAGCGATGTCGCTGACCGGTGGCAAACGACTCGTCCGTGTCCGCCTGAACGGTGAAACCGGAAGCGGGCCGATTGTGGAGCTGATCAAGGCCCTCGAAGACGGCTCTCTCGCAGCGGAAGCGGTGCTGCTGGTCGAATCCGGCGATTTAACGCCGCGAGGGAAGCTTAGAAAGACCTTCGAACCGGCCAAAAGGGCAATATCTATAGCATGTTATGCCGACAACGCTCATTCACTCGAATCACTCTGTGAAGACATGCTCAAGGTTGAAGACCTGACACTTGCGCGGGATGCGCGTAGTCTTTGGATGCCGCGGCTCGAGGGCGACCGGGCATTGGCGCGTGGTGAGATCGAGAAGCTGATTCTCTACAAGGGCCTTCGAACCCAACGCGCCGAGGGCGAGGATGTTGTCACGCGCGAGGATATCGAGGCCATCGCGGCCGACCAGGGGGAAGCGCAACTCGACGCTGTCCTCGCGCCGGCACTGCTCGGGTTACTGGAGAAAGCCGATAGCGCCTATCACCGCTCGATCACGGCAGGTGGTTCGGCGGTGGGTATCCTGCGGGCACTGCAACGCCGACTTGATCAGCTCGGCGCCGTACATGCGGCCGGCGGCAATGATGGGGCGATGGCACGCAGCGGGGCGCCGCGCTTCGGGCCTCAGGCGGATGCGTTCAAACGACAATTGTCGCTGTGGCGCGGGCGTCGTCTCGATCACGCGCGACAATTGGCCTTCGACGCCGAACGGGCGGTCAAACGCTCCGGCGCACCTGCTGAGGCGCTGGTTGGCGATCTCCTGATCCGACTCGCACGCGGTGCGGCACAAATGGGTCGTTAGTGCCCTCGCCCGGTCTCGGCACTCAGCCGCCGGCAAACATCATCCAGTTGCTCCAGCGTTGTGTACTGGACCCGCAACTCACCGCCCTTGGCGCTGTGCCGGATATCCACCGCAAGACCGAGCCGGGCCGTGATATCGGCCTCGAGTGCCCGGGTGTCGGCGTCCTTCCGGCCGCCGGCCGTCGTTGACGACGACTTGGTTTCCGGTGCGGCCGGATTATTGGCGGCACGAGCCAGCTTTTCGGCATCGCGGACTGACAGACCCTTGGCAACAATCTCTTCGGCGAGCGCTTCCGGATCGGGTGCATTGGCAATCGCACGCGCATGACCCGCAGAAATTTCCCTGCCAGCCAACAGCTTGAGCACCATGTCAGGGAGTGACAGGAGGCGCATCATGTTGGCGACATGACTGCGGCTCTTCGAGACGGCCTGCGCCACATCTTCCTGGGTATGGCCGAAGCGATCGATCAGTTGGCGATAGGCCTGAGCCTCTTCAACCGGGTTGAGGTCCGCACGCTGAACATTTTCGACAATGCCGATTTCGAGCGTCTCGCGATCGGTCAGTTCACGGACCAGGGCTGGCACATCGTGCAGTCGCGCCCGCTGGGCCGCACGCCAGCGGCGTTCGCCAGCGACGATCTGGAAACGCTCACCACCATCGACCGGACGCACCAGGATCGGCTGGACAATGCCCTTGTCGGCGATCGACTCGGCCAGTGCATTCAGCTCCGGCTCAGTGATTGTCTTGCGCGGCTGATCCGGGTTGGGCGCAATCAGCTCGATCGGGATCATCCGGACGCCGTCGCGGGACGACGTCGATGGCCGTTCATTGGTCGTCTCCGGGACACTATAGCCTTCAGTGTCGGTCTCACCGAGCAGGGCCGACAGGCCGCGGCCGAGGCGTTTGTTCTTTTCGCTGGCGCTCATGCCACTTCACCCTGTTCTTCGCGACGACGCTTTCGTTCTTGCTGAACGATTTCCTTGGCCAGGCTGATATAGGCCTGCGATCCCGAGCACTGGATATCATAGAGCAGGACGGGCTTGCCGACCGACGGCGCCTCGGAAACCCGCACATTGCGCGGGATCACCGTCTTGTAGACCTTGTCACCGAAATGCTCGCGAACATCGGCCGCCACTTCCGCCGAGAGATTGTTGCGGCTGTCATACATGGTCAGGACGACGCCCTGGATATCCAGCCGCGAATTGAGATGACCACGAACCCGCTCAATGGTCTTGAGCAGCTGAGACAGGCCCTCCAGTGCAAAAAACTCGCACTGCAACGGCACCAGGATCGCGTCCGCCGCGGTCAGGGAGTTTACTGTCAGAACATTCAGCGAGGGCGGACAATCGATCAGGATATAGTCGAGACCAGCAGCATCAGGCCCCAGCATTTGCATGCTTTGATCAATCGCGCGCTTGAGACGATAGGACCGGCGCTGATCATCGGCCAGTTCAAGCTCGGCTCCTGACAAAAGCTCGTCGGACGGCACGATACTGAGGCCGGGGACCACGGTGGGAACCAAGGCTGACTTCAGGGAATCGCCACCAACAAGGACATCATAAGATGTCAGACTGCGCTTGGCCGGCGGCACACCAAGGCCGGTTGACGCGTTGCCCTGGGGGTCGAGATCAATGATCGCGACCTTTTGCTTTATGGCCGCCAGCGCGGTGCCCAGATTGATGGCGGTCGTGGTTTTACCCACCCCGCCCTTCTGGTTCGCGACAGCAATAACACGGGGCGCCTTGGCGCGCTGGACGTCATTTGGCACGTTCCACCTCATGAATGCGCAGGATCACCCCGTCGCTGGTCCGACTGGGTATGACTTCGTGATCGAATGTCCAGTGTTTACCGGCTTCGGTCAATTCATCGCGATAGTTTTGTCCCTTGAAGAAAAGGCCCTGGGCCCTGTTTTTCAGCAAGGGCGCGACATAGCCCAATAATTTATTCAACGGCGCGAAGGCCCGGGCCGTCACCAAGTCGAACCCCTCGGCCGGATCCAGCGTTTCCACGCGGACCGAGCGGGCTTCGGCATCAAGGGCGAGCGCTTCAATCGTCTTGCGCAGGAAGGCGACCTTCTTTCCGACGGAGTCGACCATCGTGACGCGCGCAGCCTGGCCACGATCGCGAAAGCCAAGCGCCAGGGCAATGCCGGGAAAACCGGCTCCCGCACCCAGATCAGCGACCCGTTTCACATCCGGCGAGATGTGATCCAGAAGCTGGAAACTGTCCATCGCATGGCGCTGCCAGAACTGGTCAAGCGTCGAACGGCCGACAAGGTTGGTATGCGCATTCGTCTCCGTGAGGAGGCGGCGCCAGAGCTCAAACCCGTCCAGTGTTTCACGTGAAACACCGGTCTCGCGTCCGAACGCGACCCGATCCATCTAGCTGGCCTCCTGCGCACGCCGCTTCACATGGGCCAGCACGGCGGTCAAAGCGCCCGGCGTGACCCCTTCAATCCGCGCCGCCTGACCCAGCGTGTCCGGTCGGGCGAGCTCGAGCTTTTCACGCGCCTCGTTCGACAACCCACCTATCCGGCCATAATCCAGATCACGTGGAATGCGCACGGACTCATCACGACGGAAGGCCAGAATGTCAGCCTGCTGACGCTCGATATAGCCGGCATAAAGCGCATCAATTTCGATCTGCTCGGCGACACCCGCGCTGATCTCCAAGAGCTCCGGCCAGATCCCGCTAAGCTTGCTCCAATCGACGTCCGGATAGGCCAGCAATTCCGGCACGCTTCGCCGTTTGCCATCAGCGTTGACCGACAGGCCGTGGGCTTTCGCCTCGTTCGGCGTCAGGGACAGTGACGACATCCGACCACGCGCGACCGACAACTCGTCCATTTTCGCTGTGTACCGTGTTTCACGTGAAACCCCGGCCAGGCCCAGCTCTACCGCTTTCGGGGTCAGGCGCTGGTCGGCATTGTCCGCCCGCAAGGTCAACCGGTATTCGGCACGCGATGTAAACATGCGATAGGGTTCGCTGACGCCGCGCGTGATCAGATCATCGATCATCACACCGATATAGGCATCGGACCGGCTGAGCACGAACGGCTCGCGCCCCGTCGCGGAAAGCGCCGCGTTCGCACCAGCCATCACGCCTTGCGCGGCCGCTTCCTCGTAGCCGGTCGTGCCGTTGATCTGGCCGGCCAGCCAGAGCCCCGGTCGTTTGCGCATCTGAAGCGTGGCATCGAGCTCACGCGGATCAACATAATCATACTCGATCGCATACCCGTAGCGTTTAACCTCGACCTGCTCGAGCCCCGGAATGGTCTCAAGAAAGCGCTGCTGTACGTCGTCGGGAAGCGAGGTGGAGATGCCGTTGGGGTAGACCGTGTCATCATCCAGACCTTCCGGCTCCAGGAAAACCTGGTGCTGGGATCGATCCGCAAACCGCACCACCTTGTCCTCAATAGACGGACAATAACGGGGCCCCCGACCAGCGATGGCGCCGGAATAAACAGCCGACTGGCCAAGATTGTCTGCGATGATTTTGTGCGTTGCCTCGGTCGTCCGGGTAATCGCGCAACTGATCTGCGGAACACGTATCTCGTCCGTCATGAAAGAGAAGGGCACCGGCGCATCATCGGCCGCCTGCTGCTCGAGCGCGTCCCAATCGATCGACGATTTACGAAGCCGCGCCGGCGTCCCGGTCTTCAGCCGTCCCATGCGAAGGTCGAGACCGTAGAGCGTGTCAGACAATCCGATCGACGGGGCCTCATCGACACGCCCGGCGGGAATGCGTTGCGCGCCCTTATGGATCAGACCACGCAGGAATGTTCCGGTCGTGAGGACCACAGCTCGGGCGTGATACTCGCGGCCGTCCGCATCCACAGCACCGACACAGGTCTCGCCGTCAAACAACAGGTCCTCTACCGCAGCGGCATGAATATCGAGATTGGCAGTGCCATTGAGTTCAGCCTGCATCGCCGCGCGATAAAGCGCCCGATCAGACTGGGTCCTCGGCCCGCGTACCGCCGGTCCCTTGGACCGGTTGAGCAAACGAAACTGGATTCCCGACGCATCGGCGACCCGACCCATGACACCGTCGAGCGCGTCAATTTCCCGAACCAGATGCCCCTTTCCCAATCCGCCAATGGCCGGATTGCAGGACATCTCGCCAATCGTTTCGCGCTTGTGGGTCAGCAACAGGGTGCGAGCGCCCAGCCGCGCGGACGCCGCGGCCGCATCGCAGCCGGCGTGCCCGCCACCAATGATCAAGACATCCCAGCTCTGCATGGGAGTTCATCCGTTCAATCTGAGTTCGAATTGAGGCCGGACTACATAGGGCTTTCGCCCGACAGAGTCGAGGCGAGCGGGCCGATGTTTCACGTGAAACACCCAACAAGCTTAATCTTGGCCTATTTGCCGATACAGAATTGCGAGAAGACCCGGTCGAGAATGTCTTCAACGTCCACCCGGCCCGTCAGACTCCCCAGCGCCCGAACTGCAAGGCGTGCATCCTCGCCGGCGAGTTCCGGCGCATCGGCGAGGTTGTCGCGACACCGGACCAGGGCCTCCAACGCGGCCTCCACCGAGCGTCGATGACGCGCCCGGCTCAGCGCCGGCATCTCCCGCGCCGACAACCGCTCTCGCACAATCGCCTCAATCCGCGCCTCCAACTTCCCGACACCCTCACCCGACTTCGCGCTGAGCCGATAGGCACCGTCGCGTCCTGACCGGGGCGCCAGGTCGAGCTTGTTGAGAACGAGTAGATCCCCGTCCACGAGACGGCCTTGAAGGTCCTTCAGCTCGTCATCGGAACGGGCATCGGCCACACCGATCCGCAGATCGGCATGTTCAGCGCGATCCAATGCCCGCCGCACGCCCTCAGCCTCGATCGCATCAACCGCCTCGCGCAGCCCGGCTGTATCAGAGATCACCACCGGGAAACCCGCGAGCGTCAGCTGAACCTCAACAATATCGCGGGTCGTCCCGGGAATATCGGTCACGATCGCCGCGTCTCGCCGCGCCAACCGGTTCAGTAGGCTCGATTTGCCGGCATTGGGCGCCCCGATCAACGCGATGGAAAAGCCGGTCCTCACCCGCTCGCCGCGCCGGCCATCATCGAGATGGGCAAACATCGAGGCGATCAGCTCGGACAAGGGCGCGTGCGCGGCGTGAGACAAGGCGTCCGGGACATCCGATTCATCCGGGAAATCAATCTCCCCCTCGATAGAGGCCATCGCCGTGATCAACCGCTCGCGCCAACCATTATACAACTGGCGCAGCGCGCCAGACATCTGCGACAACGCCTGGACCCGCTGACCCTCGGTTTCGGCCTCGATGAGATCGGCCAGGCCTTCCGCCTCAGTGAGATCGATCTTCTCATTCTCGAATGCTCGACGGGTGAACTCCCCGGCCTCTGCCGGCATGCCACCAGCCTCATCCAGCGCCTCCAGAACCGCCTCGATCACCGCAGGACCGCCATGCACGTGAAACTCGGCACTGTCCTCACCGGTGAAGCTGCCCGGTCCCGGAAACCAGATCACCAGGCCGCGATCCATCAGGACACCGGACGCATTGCGAAGCCCGCGCAAGACCGCCTGCCGCGGCGCCGGACGTGGCAGGCCCGCGATCGCATCGAGCATGCCGCCAGCGCCGACCCCGGACAGACGGATAACCGCCACTCCGGAGCGTCCAGCCGGCGTCGCAAGGGCGTAAACTGTTGTATTCAACGGGCTATCGGTCCTTGCCACCGCCGGGAACACCGCCTGCCTGGCGCATCATGTCCATGAATTGATTGGTCATTTGCCCACCTACAGCGGACCATTGACGCATCAGAGCCTCCGGCTCCATCGATTCCAGATTGGCCTCGGTCCGCCGCACGACCTCATCGACCATCGCCTCATTGATCCGGGAAACATCGGGAAGACCCAGAAAAGTCCGGGCCTCCTCGGGCGTGCAATCAATGTCGATCTTGACCTTCATTCCGGCCTCGCTTGAACTGCTCGAACACTACTCAACAGGAGCCCCCCATGACAGGTCAATATATCTCCATCAACACAGCTGATGGAGCCTTTTCCGCTTACCGTGCCGTGCCCGCCTCCGGCACGGGACCCGGCGTGCTTGTCCTGCAGGAGGTTTTCGGGGTCAATGAGGGCATGCGGCAAATCTGCGACGGTCTCGCTGAAGCCGGCTTTGTCGCGCTTTGCCCCGATCTGTTCTGGCGTGCCGAGCCCGGCATCGAACTCGACGATCATGTTGATGCGGATCTGAAACGCGCCTTCCAGCTCTATGGCGAATTCGACCTCGACACCGGCATGCGCGATGTCGCCGCGGCGCTGGCGCATCTGCGAGCAGATGAGGCGTGCACCGGCAAGGCAGGCGCCATGGGTTATTGCCTCGGCGGCATGCTCGCCTATCTGACCGCGTGCCGCACCGACAGCGACGCGACGGTCGGTTATTATGGCGTCGGGATAGAAGCCCGGCTCGGCGAGGCCGACGCGCTCGATCGCCCGCTGCTTCTGCATATCGCCGGCAAGGATCAGTTCGTGTCCCCGCAGGCCCAGGCCGACATCCACGCCGCCTTCGACGATCATCCGATGATCCGCCTGGAAGACTATCCCGACGAAGACCACGCCTTCGCCCGTCCCGGCGGCAGGCATTATTCCGAAAAAAGCGCTGGCCGGGCCAACGGGCTGACGCTGCAATTTCTCCGCGAAATCCTGCGTTGACCCTCATCGTCACGCGGGCGTGATTACCGTGATCGTCCATCTTGCGTCACAATGCTGGGCCGTGCCGACACTCGCGCACCAACGAAAACCGGAATATAGCCTTGGCCCTCGTCGATGACCTCAGGGAAGTCCGCTTCGCCGGCTTCCCGATCCGCCCACCCTTCCTCGCCATGACCACAGCGGCATGGCTCGTCTGCCTGTTGGTCTTCTCCGCCGCCAGCTGGGTCGACATTGTTCGCAACAATCCCGGTGCACCCTACCTGCCAGTCCTGCTCGGCTGGACGCGCGGCATGGCACCATGGCTCATCCTGTTCCCGCTCGTATTCAAACTCGGGGCGCGCCACGCCAACTCCCGACCCAGGGAAACGCTCACATCCGCCTTGACCGCTGGCGTCATTTCAATGACCGCCGTCGCCGCCTACGCCGCGATTGCCTTTTCAATCGGGACCGGTCGCAGCCCGGTCCAGACCCTGATTGATTTCGGCCTGCAGGCCTTTCTCTGGGATATCGTTTTTTACGTTGTGACCTTCCTGCTCGGCCGGCAAATGCGCCCGACGATCGATCCGCGAGCGTATCGCTCACCAGAGTTCGGCTCGCTGGCGGTCAAGTCCAGCGGCCGGGTCGAATATGTGCCCGTTCGGGATATCCTCGGCGCCACCGCGCAGGGCAATTACATCGCGCTACACCTCGCCGATCGGGATGTCCTCCACCGGACCACGATGGCCCAGCTTGAGCATGCCCTGACCGATGCCGGCTTTGTACGCATCCACCGCTCCCATCTGGTCAATCCGGCCTGTATCAGCATTGCGCGCTCACGCGGCGAAAGCTTCCGTATTGTCGAACTGACCAACGGAACACAATTGCCGGTCTCCGACCGTTATCGCAACGAGGTCCGTGACCAGCTCGACCAACGCGTCATCGCCTGAAAACCAAATCCCGGTGTCAGGCCGGTACCGCATCAACAGCGCTCGCCACACTCCAGCCCGGACGGGCCGTCAGGCGCGCAAAATAAGCCGTCACGGCTTCCGGTGCGTCCTCGAGCTGTTTGATGATTTTCAGCAGGAAAAGCATATAACCCACGGAAATATCGGCAGCGGTGAAGCGGTTGGCGGCAAGATAATCACGCCCCGCCAGACCATGATCAGCCAGCATCGCCAACACCTTGACCGTATCGAACTTGGCCGAACGGGCAATCACCGGATTTCGCGCCTTCTCCGGCAATAGCGCTGTATGCGCCAGCAAAAGCGTAACCGGCATGAGCATGCCGCTCTCCCCGAAATGCAGCCATTGCAGATAAAGGTCGTAATCGGCCTCGTCCGGTGTCACCTCGAGCTCGGTCGGACCATAGCGCCCCATCAGGTATTGCAGGATCGCGACCGACTCGAACATGACACGGCCCTTGTCTTCCAGGGCCGGCACTTTTCGCAAGGGGTGGATCTCGGCATAGGCCTCGTCACCCGCCGGCCGTTGGGCGAAAGCTACCTGCTCCAATTCGTAGGGCAAGCCCATTTCCTCGAGCAACCAGCGGACGCGAACCGAGCGGGTCCGCGGGGCGTGGAAAAGACGGAGTCCGGATTTATCGACCATGGAAATTCTCCCCGTTTCTGATCTTGAAATCTTGTTCTTGTCGTTGTGGCGACATTGAAGCCAAATATACCTGCGCTGGCCATCGCAAACCACGCATGCCGACGATACAGTCCCGCGCCCGGATCGAAGATCCCGCGATCACCAGTCGCCAATGCCTCGCAAAGGAGCTCCGTATGCGCGCACCCCTGATCACCAGCCTGTTTGCTGGCCTGGCCGTGGTCACAGCTTGCGAAAGCCAGCTGGCCGCAACGATCGCGGCTCCAGCAGCGCCAGCCTTGGCCCTCACCTGTTTTCGCGAAAACGGCCATGCCATGCTCGCCGCGCACCGCGGTGGGCCGGCGGCTGGGTATCCGGAAAACGCCCTGTCCAGTCTACAACGTCTGGCCGACCTCGGCGTGCTTTATGCCGAAATCGACGTCCGCCGCTCGGTCGATGGCACGCTCTTCCTGCTGCATGACGACACACTCGATCGCACCACCACCGGCCAGGGCGATGCGGAAGGCCAAGACTGGTCGGAGCTTTCCGGCTTTCAATTGCGTGACAATGACGGGCAACTGACCGAAGAGCGCATTCCCACCCTCGCCGACGCCGTCAATATCGCGCGCGTCAATGGTGTCATTCTCAATCTCGACCTGAAATCCGTCCATGCCGCCGAGATTGTGTCATTCATCCATGATCACGACGCCCGTGATCTGGTCGCCATCATCGCCTACACCGTTGACGATGCAGCGGCCTTGCATGCCCTCGATCCGGGCCTTGTGCTGTCGGTTCCGAATGAACTCGCCGCTCTCGCTGCCGCCGGCGTCAATCTCGAGACAAGCTATATCTGGCTGGGAACCGGTGCGATCGACGCCAGTGCCGACGCCGCCCTGGCAGGGCAGGGACTGGAAAGCTCCGCTGGCCTGTTCCGCCGGGAAGACGGGAGCGCCGAGCCATATCTGGAAGCCCGAGCCGCCGGCATTGAACTTCTTTCCATCGATAATGTGGATGCTGCTGTTGCCGCACTGGGCGGTTCCGCGCAGCTGAAAGACCAGATTGCCACCTGTGCGCCCTAGCAAGACGACAGCCCCGCCCCACATAGGCAGCAGACAGTCGCGTCATTCATACAGGATCACACAATGAGCCAATCAATCCGCATCCACGAGACTGGCGGTCCTGCAGTCATGAAGCTGGTCAACACCAATCCGGCGACACCCGGCCCCGGTCAGCTCCTCATCCGCCATGCGGCAATCGGCGTGAACTATATCGATACTTATCACCGGTCCGGCCTCTATCCCGTTCCGCTGCCCAGCGGTATCGGACTGGAGGCAGCCGGCATCGTTGAAGCGGTCGGAGCGGATACCGACGGTTTTGCACCCGGTGACAGGGTTGCTTACGGCAATGGTCCGATTGGCGCCTACGCCACCCATAACCTGGTCGCAGCCAGTCGCGTTGCCAAACTCCCGCCAGGCGTCGATTTCGAGTCCGCCGCCGCGATCATGCTCAAGGGCATGACGGCGCGGTATCTGCTCAAGGAGACCTATCCGGTCCAACCCGGCGACACGATCCTCTATCATGCCGCCGCCGGTGGGGTGGGCCTGTTGATGTGCCAGTGGGCGCGCGATCTCGGTGTCACCCTGATCGGCACCGCCAGCACCGACGAAAAATGTGCCCTCGCCCTGTCGATGGGGGCGACCCACATGATCAATTCAACACGCGAGGATATTGTTGCCCGCGTGCGCGAGATCACGGGCGGTAGAGGTGTTCCGGTCGTCTATGACGGGGTTGGCAAGGCGACTTTCGAAATATCCCTGGACTGCCTGCAACCGCGCGGCTTGCTCGCAACCTTCGGCAATGCGTCAGGACCGGTCACGGGCGTTGATCTGGGAATATTGACGCAGAAAGGCTCGCTCTATGTCACCCGGCCATCACTGGGACATTATGTTGCCAGCGATGATGCCCTTGCCGCCAATACAGCAGACGTTTTTGATGCCGTTGCACGCGGTGCGCTGAGCATCACCATCAACCAGCGATATGGCTTGGACGAAGCCGTGCGAGCCCATGAAGACCTTGAAGGCCGGCGAACGACAGGGGCCAGCATCCTGATCCCCTGACATTTGCTCAGCCTTACGTGTTCATCGAGTCGAAGAACTCGTCATTGGTCTTGGTCTGACGCAGCTTGTCGAGCAGGAACTCGATCGCATCCTGGGCACCCATCGGGTTGAGGATGCGGCGCAGTACATACATTTTCTGAAGCTGGCCACGATCCACCAGGAGTTCCTCTTTCCGGGTACCGGATTTGAGGATGTCGATGGCCGGGAAGACGCGTTTGTCAGCCACCTTGCGATCAAGCACGACTTCCGAGTTACCCGTACCCTTGAACT
Source organism: Maricaulis sp. W15 (assembly GCF_001924955.1). Classification (NCBI taxonomy): domain Bacteria; kingdom Pseudomonadati; phylum Pseudomonadota; class Alphaproteobacteria; order Maricaulales; family Maricaulaceae; genus Maricaulis; species Maricaulis sp. W15. The sequence goes on from NZ_LQXG01000016.1 coordinate 250,010, forward strand.
CTTCGAAGATGACTTCATCCATCCGCGAACCGGTATCGATCAGCGCTGTGGCGATAATGGTCAGCGATCCGCCATGCTCGATATTCCGGGCGGCACCGAAGAAACGTTTCGGGCGCTGCAACGCATTGGCATCAACACCACCGGTCAACACCTTGCCCGAGGACGGAACAACCGTGTTGTAGGCCCGACCGAGACGCGTAATCGAGTCGAGCAAGATCACCACATCGCGGCCGTGCTCGACCAGACGTTTGGCCTTTTCAATAACCATTTCAGCAACCTGAACGTGGCGCGTGGCCGGTTCATCGAAGGTCGAGGAAATCACCTCACCCTTCACGGTCCGCTGCATGTCGGTCACTTCTTCCGGACGTTCATCAATCAAGAGCACCATCAGATAACAATCCGGGTGATTGCTCTCGATGGCGTGGGCAATGTTCTGCAACAGGACGGTCTTGCCGGTCCGGGGCGGTGCCACGATCAGTCCGCGCTGGCCCTTGCCGAGCGGCGAGACAATGTCGATGACGCGACCGGAACGATCCTTCACCGTCGGATCGGCCAGCTCCATGTTGAAGCGGCTTTCGGGATAGAGCGGAGTAAGATTGTCAAAATGGACTTTGTGACGCGCTGATTCCGGGTCCTGGAAATTGATCGTCGAGACCTTGAGCAGTGCGAAATAGCGTTCACCGTCACGCGGGCTGCGGATTTCACCCTCAACCGTATCACCGGTCCGCAGGCCGAATTTCCGGATCTGGGTCGGCGAAACATAGATATCATCGGGACCGGCGAGATAATTGGACTCCGGCGAGCGCAGGAAACCGAAACCATCCTGCAAGACTTCCAGAACACCCCCGCCATGAATCTCGACATCGCGCTCGGCCAAGGCCTTGAGAATGGCGAACATCATGCCCTGTTTGCGCAATGAGGAGGCGTTCTCGATTTCGAGCGCCTCGGCAAATTCAAGCAATTCTGTCGGCTTTTTCTCCTTGAGACCCTGCAGCGTCATGCGCTCCAGACCTTCAAGCAGGGCGGGGACGGGTACGGTATTTTCGTCGGTCATGATGATACTATCAGCTCAAGCACAAGAGCGTGGCCGAACAAGGCCTTACGCGATCAAGCAAGCCGGGCGCCGCCATTGCGGAGGTAACCCGAGAATTGAGGAGCAGACGGGCGCGCTGTGTTCCACGCGTCTCACGTCACGAAAGAAAGGATCCTGAGAAAGGAGCTTGGAAACCCTTGCCATGCAGGTTGCCCATCGTCAAGCGCCAGCGCAACACAGCCGGCTAATTCAGGGCAACAACAGCCACCAATACAATCCCGATCGCGCCCACGAAAGGCAATTCATTGAGCATGCGATAGCGCTTGCCCGGCCAATCATTGGTCCCCGCCTGGAAGCGTTTGAACCGCGCGGCAAAAACATGATGCAGGCCGGTCATGGCAATAATCAGCAGGAATTTAGCGATCCAGGCCCAATCCAAAAAAATTGACCAGCCACCTGCCCGCTCCATATTCGCCCAGACCAGCGCCAAGCCAAACAGCCAGGTGACAATCATGGCCGGGTTCATGATGATTTTGAGCAGGCGTTGTTCCTGCAGATTCAGCGTTTCATCGAGCTCACCGCCCGGCGTCGCGTCGCAATGATAGACATAGAGCCGCGGCAAATAGAGAAGCCCCGCCATCCAGGCAATCACCGCCAGGATGTGGAAAGCCCGCAACCAGTCATATGCCGCCAGCAACATGCCTAAACCCGTTATCTGATATCAGCCTACAGATTGGCACGGGCATCCGCTGCAGTCAGCCGGACAAATCCGCTCACTACCTTCCGGTCGCAGGCCCGACCCACCCTGCAAAGCCTCACCAACAAGATTGGCCAAGGCCTCGATGAAAATCGGATCACCGCCCAACGCCGGCACGCGGACATAGCTCGAGATCCCCAATTCTTCAGCTATTTCTGCATATTCCTCGTCCAGCTCAACAAGCGTTTCAATATGTTCCGACACAAAGGCGATTGGCGATAACAGGATGGATTTGCCATCAGCTGCCGCCTTGCGAATGGCCTCATCGGTCGATGGCCCGATCCACTCCAATGGCCCCACCCGACTTTGATAACAGGTCTCGACATCCGGAAATTCCGGCAATTGCTGGCGAACCGCTGCAACGGTCTGTTCGACCTGCCATTGATAGGGATCACCGGCATCAATGATTTTTTTGGGCAAACCATGAGCCGAGAACAACAAGCGTACATTCTCCGGCCTGCCAGCCTTCTCCCAGGTTTTCCGGATCAGTACTGCATGGGCATCGAGAAAAGCGGATTCGGTCGGATAACAACAAATCGCATGCGTTTCCGGACCACCTGCATCGCGCCACGCCTTCAGCGACGACCCCGTCGTCGTCGTTGAAAATTGCGGATAGAGCGGCAAAAGCACTGTGTCATCCGGCTGCCAGGCCTTCACTTCGGCCGCAACATCATGGGTGAACGGGTGCCAATAGCGCATCGCCGGCCAGATCCGGATGTCATGATCCGGCCATTGCGGTGACAGGTGATCGGCCAAGGCATTGGCCTGCCGGATCGTCTCGGGCAAAAGCGGTGATCCACCGCCCATCTTGGCATAATTGGCTTTGGCTTCCTTGGCCCGAACGGTTGAAATGAACAGGGCCAGCGCCTCGCGGATCAGACCCGGAGCCTGGATGATTGCCGGATCACGAAACAAGTTCCGCAAAAACGGCCGCACAGCATCCAGTCCATCCGGACCGCCCAGATTGAACAGGATAATCGCGAGTTTCTTGCGCCCGTCGCTCACTGCCAACTCCCCGAAATCAGCCGCGGGACCGGATCCGCGCCAATAACTGCTCGACATGGCTTACCGGCACATCCGGAGTAATGCCATGTCCCAGATTGAAGATATGGGGCCGCCCGGCCCAACTATCCAGCAACCGGTCAATCTCACTGTCGAGCGCTCGCCCTCCAGCTCTCAGCGCGGCCGGGTCCAGATGCCCCTGCACCGCCATGCCGGCCGGCAGAACCGACTGTATCCAGGCCGGGTCAACCGAGGTGTCAACAGCGATCGCCGTTACACCGGTCTCCCGGGCATATCGCGGATACAGCGTACCGGCGCCGCGCGGAAAACCGATGATCGGTACATCAACACCAGCAGCGCGCACCGCTTCGATGATCCGCTTGGTCGGGCGGATGATCACCCTTTCGAACAGGGGCTGGGGCAAACCCTCCGCCCAGCTGTCGAACAATTTGAGGACTTCGGCACCACACCGGGCCTGCATCACCAGATATTCCGCCGTGACATCGGCGATCCGGTCCATCATCGCATCGAATGCTTCGGGATGTTCCCATGCCGAGACCCGGGCCCGGAACCGGTCCTTCGATCCACCACCCTCGATCATGTAGGTTGCGACCGTCCAGGGAGATCCGGCAAAACCGATCATTGTTGTGGTGTCCGGCAATTGCGGCACCACGCGCTTGAGCGTTTCACCCACCGGCGCCAGCACGGCCTCGGTCTGATCGGTACGCAATTGCTCGAACAGCCTGGGGTCGAAGGGTTCAAGCTGCGGACCTTCACCGGTCACGAACCAGACTTTTCGACCCAGTGCGATCGGCACCAGTAGGATGTCGGCAAACAGGATGGCCGCATCAAAGCCAAAACGCCGGATTGGCTGCAATGTCACTTCGACGGCCAGATCGGGAGAAAAACAGAAATCGATGAAGTTCTTCGCTCGGGAACGAACCTCACGATACTCGGCGAGATAACGGCCAGCCTGTCGCATCAGCCAGACAGGCGGTGGTGCGACGGTTTCACCGGCAAGCACCTGAAGCATGGGTTTTTTGATCGTGTCATTCATCCGTTCTGCTTAGGCATGTCTTATCGACGGATCAATCTGTCCCCTTCATCTCTCTAATAATATTAAAAGGATTGTTGAGGTTTGTGGGGGCGTGAATGACGTGGATGATCCGGGTTTTGCCCGCTGCCCGGGTTAGTATGACCTCAAAATTTTCTTCCACATTGGCTAGCCAAGCGAGAGCGGCAAAAAGAAAATCAGTCTTTTGTCTCAGCCAGTTATCGCGCATGATTTATGTGGAATGACAGTGGAAAACAGGTTCTTTGGCAAGCATGGCCTGAAAGTTCATCCACAGGCATTTCCACATAGCTGCGGCATGTGGACAGTGTTGTGGGTTGTTCGTGGTAAGACCGGGTACTACTCACATGTCTCAGGAGCCGATTGCCGAGTTGGGGAAAACAGCCCAACTTATTAACAATTGGTAAACGCTAGCCCGGTACCCGGCCTCATGCCTCCCACGAATTCTCCTTTTGATACCTGCTTTCACATCCACATGGTCTCGGACTCGACCGGTGAGACCCTGATGGAGGTCATGCGGGCCTCGGTTGCCCAGTTTGAAGGAACTAGTCCGCTCGAACATCTCTATGCGCTGGTGCGCTCATCGAAACAGCTTGATCGAGTGCTGGATGAAGTCGCCGCCTATCCGGGCGTGGTGATGTACACGATCGTCAATGCCGATCTGCGCCGTGAACTGGAAACCCGCTGTGTTGAACTGGGCGTGCCGGCGATCGCCATTCTTGATCCGATGCTGGCAACACTGAGCGCCTATCTCGGTCGGCCGGTCGCCAGTCGTGCCGGTGCCCAACGGTCACTGGATGCTGATTATTATCGCCGGATCGACGCGCTGAATTACGCCATGGCGCATGATGATGGCCAGGGGGATGATTTTGAAGGCGCCGACATCGTGCTACTCGGCGTCAGCCGAACCTCGAAAACCCCGACCAGTGTTTATCTGGCGCACCGCGGGTTTCGGGCGGCCAATATCCCGCTGGTCAAGGATGTGCCCTTGCCGCCGGCGATCTTCAATCTTCGCAATCCGCTGGTTGTCGGCTTGACGGCATCGCCGGAGCGGATCGTGCAGATCCGGCGAAACCGCCTGCTCAGCCTCAATGAGGATCGCGACACGAACTACATCGATGATTTTGCGGTGCGCGAGGAAATCCTGTTCGCCAAGCGTCTTTACGCCAAACACAAATGGCCGACCATTGATGTCACCCGCCGCTCGATCGAGGAAACAGCGGCAAAAATCATCAACCTTCTCATGGAAAAACGGAATCTCACCGTATGACCCGGTTCATCCTGGCCTCCGGCAGCCAGATACGCGCCCAGATACTCACACAGGCCCACATCCCCTTCGAAGTTATCAAAGCGGATGTTGATGAAAGTGTGATCAAGGCTGAGCGGACGGATCTTGATCCGCGTGACATGGCGCTGTGTCTCGCTGGTGCAAAGGCGGATCCGGTATCACGGGCTTATCCGGACGCCCTGGTCCTGGGTGCCGACCAGACAATGGAGCTGGATGGCGAATTACTCGACAAATTGCCGGATGCAAGTCTGGCGCGCGCCCGTCTGGAAAAAATGCGGGGCCGCCCGCATCAATTGCATTCCGGTCTCGCCATGTTGAAAAACGGCAAGACGGTGTGGTCGCTGCAACAGACATCGACCATCCATGTCCGCGATTTCTCGAACGAATTCCTGGAGAGCTATCTTCAACAAGCAGGGAGCGCGTTGACGGCCAGTGTCGGAGCCTACGCCTATGAAGGTTTGGGCGCGCAATTGTTTGAAAGCGTCGATGGTGACTATTACGCCATTCTCGGCTTGCCTCTTTTGCCGCTGACCGCGGCACTGCGCCAACACGGAGCGCTCGTCACATGACCCCTAGCGGCGCGGCCCGACTTGCCGGTGTCACCGGTGACCCGATCTCCCACTCCCTGTCACCCGTGGTGATGCAGTACTGGATCGAGGCGGCTGGGATTGATGCGCTTTACGCACCATTTCCGATCAAGCCGGAAGATTTCGACATTGCGGTTCGCGGTCTCGCCAAAACCGGTTGTCGCGGTCTCAATGTGACCCTGCCGCACAAGGAAGCAGCCCTGGAAATTGCGGCAGCAACATCCTCTACGGCGCGAGCGGTCGGGGCGGCCAATCTCCTGACATTCACCGCGTCCGGCATCCATGCTGACAATACTGACATTGCCGGGTTTCTCTATGCTCTTGAACCGGCCAATCTCGATTATACAAAGACCCGGGCGCTGGTGTTCGGCGCTGGTGGTGCGGCCCGAGCCTTGGTCTATGCACTCCTGACAGTCGGGGTCGCGCAAGTGTCGATCTGTAATCGCAATACCACGCGCGCCCAGGGCTTGGCGCGGGAGATTGCGCCTGATGCCGGCATTATTCCGTGGGATGCCCGCGATGATGCGTTGGCCGGCAGCAATCTGATCGTCAATGCGACCTCTTTGGGTTTGAACGGCACCGAAGACCTTGTGCTCGACTGGCAGCGGGTGGCACCGGGTAGTGTTGTGTTTGATTCGGTCTACACACCTTTGAACACAGGATTTCTGGCCGGTGCTCGCCAACGGGGTCTGACCGCGATCGACGGGCTGGACATGCTGATCGGCCAGGCCCGACCGAGCTTTCAGGCTTTTTACGGCCGACCCGCCCCCCACATTCCCGATCTCCGTGATCGCCTGGTGCGTCGGCTTGAGGCCAAATGATGTTGCGGGTCGGGCTGACAGGGTCGATTGGCATGGGAAAATCGGCCACGGCGCAGATCCTGCGCGAGGCTGGCATACCGGTATTCGACTCTGATGCCGCAGTTCATGCCCTTTACGCGCGAGGTGGAGCGGCGGTCGATGCGGTCGGCCAAGCCTTTCCGGGCGTGGTCATCGATGGCGCGATTGATCGTCGGCGCTTGGCCGAGGCTCTGAATGCCGACCCTGCCGGCTTCGAGGTTCTGGAGGGTATTGTCCATCCACTCGTCAACGAGGCACGCGAGGCCTTTGTGGCGGAACAGGCGGCGGCTGGACACAATATCCTGGTTTTCGACGTGCCGCTCTTGTTTGAAACCGGTGGCGACAAGCATGTCGACGTGGTGATTGTCGTGCATGCCCCGGATGATGTGCGCCGCGCCCGGGTCTTGCAGCGACCCGGCATGACGGCGGCCAAGCTGGACGCCATTATCGCCCGGCAGCTGGCTGATTCGGTCAAGCTGGAACGTGCCGATCACGTCGTGGAAACATCCGGTGGCATCGAGGATGCGCGGCGCCAGGTCGCGACCATCATTACGGCACTGAAACGGCGGGCGGCCGACACGTAGAACGAGGGCGGACGAGATGCGTGAAATAGTCTTCGATACCGAGACCACGGGCCTCGACCCCAATAATGGCGACCGGATCACCGAACTTGGCTGTGTCGAGATCGTCGACTACATCCCCACCGGCAAGACCTTCCACGCCTATGTGAACCCTCAGCGTTCCGTTCCCAAGGAAGTGGTCGACATCACTGGCCTGACGACCGAATTTCTCGCCGACAAACCCTTGTTTGACGAAGTCGGGCCGGAGTTTGTTGCCTTTGTCGGCGATGCGACCCTGGTCGCCCACAATGCGCCCTTCGATCGCGGTTTCATCAATATGGAACTGGCCCGCCTGGGCATGGACATCTATCCGGACAATCGCTTCAAGGACACGGCCCGGATCGCGCGGGCGAAATTTCCCGGCTCTTATGTGTCGCTGGACGCGCTCTGCAAACGCTTCGACATCTCGCTCGACACCCGTGACAAGCACGGCGCCCTGATCGACTCCTTCCTGTTGGCGGAAGTCTATCTCGAACTGATGGGCGGCCGTACGCGGGCGCTTGACCTGTCGGGACAAGGGGCTGGCGGTGACGGCAAGGTGATGTTTCCGGCTCGACCGGCGCGAGCTGCGGCACTGGCTTCCCGCCAGACAGAATCAGAGCGCGTCGCCCATGCCGCCTTTATCGACGAAATGGGCGAAAACGCGCTCTGGAAAAAACTGACGCTTCAGTAGGTTCAGTTAGTTGGCAGCGGCCGGATCGCCATTGCCATTGCTGTCCGGGCCCGGAACGGCGGCAGCGCGCTTGGCCAGCTGGGCGCGGTAGAGGCCGGCGAAATCGACCGGATCCAGCATCAGCGGCGGGAAATTACCGTCGCGCGTGACATCACCCAGGACGCGGCGGGCGAAGGGGAAGATCAGGCGCGGGCATTCGATCAGCAGGAAAGGTTCGCGCTCGCTATCGCCAACATTGGCCATCTGGAAGAGACCGGCATAGGAGAGCTCGGCGATGAAGACGACCGTGTCTTCGCGTGTCGCCTTGGCGTTGATCGTCAGTACGACTTCATAAGTGTCGTCGCCGGCGGTACGGGCCTGGACGTCAATGCCCAGATCAATTGCCGGGGTCTGTTGACCGGGACGCAGCGTGTCCGGCGCGCCGGGGTTCTCGAAGGACAGGTCCTTCACGTATTGGGCGAGAACGCGCAGCTGGGGCGCTTGGGCCGCAGCGTTGTCGGCGGGCGTGGTGGGTGCGTCGGTCATGGAACTCCCCGAATGGGTCTGTAAACGGCTGGCCATATCGGCCGGGTCTGGTGAGAGCGCGCCCGTTAGCATGCGGGCCGGGCTGCGGCAAGCTGGCAAGACCACAGCACGGAGGCTGACGAAAGTCCAAATTGAGCCTATATCTTGGACAAGAACCGGTCGGCGACCCCGAGGGTCACGATCATTCAGCTTCGAAAAGGTATAATTGTCCGCATGGATATCTGGACTCTTATTGGCGCGGTCGCCGCAATCTTCTTTGCCTATCGCCTGTATACGGTGCTCGGGCGGCGGGAGGGCCATATGGAGGCGCCCGCATCCCAAGGCAAAGCGGCGAACCCGTCGGACGCGGCCAGGACCACCAGCTTGCGCCCGGCTTTCGAGGGTCCGGCTGCGGCTGGCCTGGAAGCCATTGCGGCGGTCGACACCCGGTTTGACCCGGACGCCTTCCTCGACGGCGCGCGCAATGCCTACACGATGATTGTCCAGGCTTTTGCGGCCGGTGACAGCAAGGCGCTTGAACCCCTGCTCGCAACCAGCGTGCTGGATCGCTACACCGCTGCTATCGACCAACGAGCCGATCGCGGTGAAACGGTGAAAACTGAAATCGAACGCATCAAGGCGGCCGACATTACCGAAGCCGGTCATGCCGATCATGTTGCCCGCATCAAGGTTCGTTTCGTGGCCGAGATCGCCACTGAAACCCGCGATCATGAGGGCGTGGTGGTGCAAGGTGATCTGAGCCGGTTGTCGACAGTGACAGAGGACTGGATGTTCGAGCGTCGCACCGACACCGGCAATCCGAACTGGGTATTGACCCGTGTCGCGGCGGTTTGATTGCCTGGTTTTGATCGGTGCTGCGCTGTTGCTGGCGTCCTGTCAGCCTGGCCCGCCGGAACCCGAGCCCCAACCGGAACCGGAAACCCTGGTCGTTGAGCGGCCGGAAACACTCGATTTCCAACCCGTTCTCTGGGACGGGCTGGCCGGCTGGACCGCGCGCGATCTCGAGCCGGCCTTGCAGGCTTTTCGTCGCAGTTGTGACCGTTTGGGCCGCCGCGCCGACGGGGATTGGCTCAATCCGCAAGCGCCCTGGGCCGGTCGGGTCGAAGACTGGCGTGGAGCGTGTGCCGCCGCCGCGATGACCCAACCGGGTGCCGCGTCGGCGCGAGCCAGCCTGGAAGCCGTCTTCACGCCTGTTCGGCTTCTGGCCCGCGATGCCGAGACCGGCGACGTCCGCGAACAGGGGCTCCTGACCGGCTATTATGAACCCTATGTTGATGTGCGGCGCAGCCGGCAGGGCGCGTTCACCCAGCCCTTGCGGCGCCGTCCCGATGATCTGGTGACAGTCGATCTTGGCCGGTTTGACGAAAGCCTCGCCGGACGCCGCATTGTCGGTGAAGTCGAGGATGGCGAACTCGTTCTCTACAAGGACCGGGCCGAGATCGAGACCAGCGATGCCGGTGAGGTGTTTGCCTGGGGTCGGCCGGTCGATGTTTTCTTTCTGCAGATCCAGGGTTCGGGCCGTTTGGTCTTTGCCGACGGTCATGAGGAGCGCGCGGCCTTTGCCGCCCATAACGGCCTGCCCTACCGTTCGATCGGACGCGAACTGGTGCAGCGCGGCGAGCTTGAGGCGCATGCCGCCTCGAAACAGGGCATTGAAGCCTGGCTCAGCGCCCGCGGTCCGGAAGCGACTGCCGAATTGTTCGGCGTCAATCCGCGCTATGTCTTCTTCGCCAGCGAGAGACTGGACGACCCGTCACTGGGCCCGCGCGGTGCCTCCGGTGTCGCCTTGACGCCGATGGCCTCGATCGCGGTCGATACGCGGGTCATGGCGCATGGTGTCCCGGTGTGGCTGAGCGCCGACTTGCCGGAATTGGAAAACTGGACCGGCCTTGTCATTTCCCAGGATTCCGGCGGTGCCATCAACGGCCCGTTGCGCGGCGATTTTTTCTGGGGCTGGGGAGAGACGGCCGAGCGCCGCGCCGGCACGACGCGGGCCCAGGCCGGTTGGGTTGTGTTGCTGCCCCACACCGTGGTGGCGCGCCTCTTCGCCGATACCGAACCGGCCTGATTGATGGCCCGCAAACGGACCATGCGGCCGGACGAGCGGGCTCTTTGGGCGCGTGTTGCCAAGTCGGTGACCCCGATCGCCGAGGACCGGCTCCGCAAACTCGAAACCCCCGAGGAGACTCCGTCCGACGCCAATCGCAAGATGGACACGGCGGCGCGGGCCTATGATACCGGTCTGCGTCTTCCTCCGGCCCGACGCGAACCCGCCACCTACGACCCACCGACCCCTCATGACCGATCCGGTGAAAAACGGGTCCGGCGCGGCCGCGTCGAGATTGACGGCCGGATCGACCTGCACGGCCTGACCCAGGACCAGGCGCTGCGTTCGTTGCGCCACTTCCTGCAAATGGCTTTCGCCAGCGGTTATCGCACGGTGTTGGTCATCACCGGCAAGGGGTTCAAGTCCCGTGACCGCGATACGGCGCCCTGGGAACAGGTTGAAGAACCCGGCGTTCTGCGTCGTAAGCTACCGGAATGGCTGGGCCTTCCGGAGTTTAGTCAGTATGTATCAGGGTTCGCGAAATCGCACGCCCGCCACGGCGGCAGCGGGGCTTTCTATGTCACGCTGAGGACTCGAAGCCGTAACTGACGGCACTGGTTACAGGATGAATTTCGACAGGTCGGCATTCTTGGCCAGTTCACCGACATGTTCGGTGACATAGTCGGCATCGATGGTGATCGCCTGACCGGATTTGTCCGACGCGGTGAAGGAAATCTCCTCCACAAGCTTCTCCATCACCGTCTGCAGACGACGGGCACCGATATTCTCGACGCTGGCATTGACGTCGGCAGCCAGCTTGGCCAGCGCATCAATGGCGTCGTCGGTGAAGTCCAGCGTCACGCCTTCCGTCCCCATAAGGGCGATATATTGCTTGATCAGGCTGGCTTCAGGTTCGACCAGGATACGCTTGAGATCGGCTTCGCTGAGCGCTGACAATTCGACCCGGATCGGCAGGCGGCCCTGCAATTCCGGCAACATGTCCGACGGTTTGGCGACATGGAAGGCGCCGGATGCGATGAACAGGATATGGTCGGTCTTGATGGCGCCATGCTTGGTCGCCACGGTCGTACCTTCGATCAGCGGCAAGAGGTCGCGCTGAACGCCTTCGCGCGAGACATCGCCGCCGCGGGCATCCGAGCGGGCCGCGATCTTGTCGACTTCGTCGAGGAAGACAATGCCGTCATTCTCCGCCAGCTTGATCGCTTCGGCGGTGATCTGGCCGTCATCAAGCAATTTGTCCGCCTCCTCATTGATCAGCGGCTCGTAGGCGTCTTTCACCTTCAGGCGCACGGTCTTGGTCTTCTGGCCGAAGCCCTTGCCCAGGATATCACCAAGATTGATGACGCCGGCCCCGCCCGAGGGCATGCCGGGAATGTCCAGCATCTGCATGCCGGCCCCGCTATCGGCCAGCTGGATCTCGACATCCTTGTCGTCCAGCTCGCCGGCGAGCAGGCGTTTGCGGAAGCTTTCGCGCGTGCTTTCGCTGGCGCCGGGGCCAACCAGCGCGTCCACCACCCGGTTCTCGGCAGCGGCATGGGCCTTCGCCTTGACGTCTTCACGCTTTTTCTCGCGCACAATGCTGATGGCGATTTCCACCAGGTCGCGGGCGATCTGGTCGACATCACGACCGACATAACCGACTTCGGTAAATTTGGTCGCCTCGACCTTGATGAAAGGCGCGCCGGCGAGCTTGGCCAGGCGGCGCGAGATCTCGGTCTTGCCGACGCCGGTCGGCCCGATCATCAGGATGTTTTTCGGCGTGATCTCCTCGGCCAGGTCCTCGTCCAGCTGACGGCGGCGCCAGCGATTGCGCAGGGCGATGGCGACCGCCTTCTTCGCATCGGCCTGGCCAACGATGAATCGGTCGAGCTCGGAAACTATTTCGCGGGGAGAAAAATCGGTCATTATTGTCTTTGCATTGCTTGCGCGGTCCCTTGATGTAATCAGGGGCGGTGACCAAAACCAGTCCTGAAAGGCACAATCTGATGACACGCCCGCGTTTCCACTTTGCCTTCCCGGTTGATGACCTCGCTGCAGCCCGTCGTTTTTATGGCGAGCTTCTGGGGTGTCGCGAGGGGCGGTCCTCGGCGAACTGGGTCGATTTCGACCTGTTCGACCATCAGATCGTCGCCCATCTGGCTCCCGCCGAGTGCACACCGGCCGCAACGGGTGATGTCGACAATCACGCCGTCCCCGTTCGCCATTTCGGCCTGTTGCTGGACTGGTCCGATTGGGAGGGCCTGGCCGAACGGTTCAAGACCGCCGGGTGGGACTTCATCATCGAACCCTATGTCCGGTTCGAGGGTCAACGCGGCGAGCAGGGTACTTTCTTTGTCCGTGACCCCGCCGGCAACGCCCTGGAATTCAAGACTTTCCGGGATGAAAGCCAGATATTCGCGTCCTGACCGGCCGGCATTGATACCGCCTGATCTGGTCAAGCGCGACGCAAGTCTCTAATATCCGGCGACCATTGGGGAATGGGTTGACACGGTTTGTCCATGATTGGAGACAACTGTGAAATTAAGCATGTCCCTTCCGCCTTTCATTCGTATTTGCGCCGCTACCCTGTTCGCTGCTGTGACGGTGGTGAGCGGTCTGGTTTCCGGCGCCGCAACTGCCCAGTCTGCAGAGCTTCGGGCGTTGTTTTCACAGCCGGTCCGGCTTGAACGCCCCGACACGCCCGACGCCATCCCGATGGAAGTCCGCGGCGGGAAGCTCTTCGTCCCAGCCGCCGCGAACGGGATCGAACAGGAATTCATCTTCGACACCGGCTCGCCGACCATCCTGTCGCGGCAATTGGCTGACCAGCTGGGTCTTGAACCGCTCGGTCAGAACACCGGTTTTGATGCCAATGGCAATCCTGTGACAATGGATATCGTGCAACTGGACCAGCTGGTGATTGGCCATACGGTGTTTCGTGACGTCCCGGTCCTGGTGTTCGACTTTAGCAGCCTAGCGACGGGCGGCTGCCTGATCGGGGGCGGTGTGATCGGTTCGGAAATTCTTCCCGGCAGTGTCTGGCGCATTGATGCACAAAGTGAGACGCTGACCATTGCCGCGACGACGGATGCCCTGGCCGACCATGATCCGGACCTGAGCGGGCGGCTGCATGATTTCGGGTATCCGCACGCGCCGATCATCGACTACCAGCTCGGTGAAATCAGTGATCGCGCCTTGTTTGACACTGGCAGCGCCGATGCGATCACCCTGTTCGCCCGGGTCGCCGAGAGCGCGTCGGCCCGGGCGCGCATGGTCCCGGGGTCGCTGCAGCGCGGCGAAGGCCAGGAAGGCGAGTCTGCCGGTGGACGCGGGCCGACCGGACCGCTGGCCCGTTTTTCATTGCGTGAATTTGAACTGTCCGGCCAAGCCCTGCCGACCGCTCCCGCGACCATCCGTGCCGTACCGCCCACCCTGCTGGGTGCCGGCTGGCTGTCCAGCCATGTAATCACGCTGGATTATGCCGGCGCGAACATCTTCTTCGAAGCGCGTCCCGAGCCGGCCGAACCGCGGGTCGATGCCGGATACGCCATTGCCTGGGTCGATGATCATGCCGAGGTGGTGCAATTGTTCGAGGGGTCGGCGGCGGCGCAGGCAGGCCTGCGTCTTGGCGACCATGTGGTCCGGCTCAATGACCGCTCGATGCAGGCCGACGGCGCAGCGGTCTGCAATACTGTCCGCTGGCTATTCGCCGATTTCAACGCAGGCGACGCCGCAGACATTGAAGTCACGCGCGCGTCGGGGCCTGTCGTGATCCACGTGCCGCCGCATTAACTGCCCGGCCTTTTCCTTGCCGCCAGGTCCGACCGCGACCACACCGTCTTACGGTTCCAGCACGTGGCCGCCAGCCTGGACTTCATCATCGAGCCCAATGTCCGTGTTTGAGGAACAGAGCCCGGCGAACAAGGCATGGTCTTCATCCGAGACCCTGCCGGCAAGGCCTTGGAATTCATGATGTTTCGGGATGAAGCGCAGGTTTGCGGGTTAATCGTGCGGTCTGACGGTGGTGGTGGCCCGCAAGGCATCAAGGGTCGCGACGGGTTCGGTGTCGCAGCTGGTGCTGCGGACCAGGAGCGAAATTACGACTTCATTGTTGAAACGGGTGTCGGACAGAAAGTATTGCTCGATCCAGACTGGCCCGAGCGGATCAAACCCCCGGTCGCGAAGCCAGTTGAGGTCGTGTTCCTCGGCTATGATTTCCGCATCGACGTCGAAGCAGCGCAGCGGCTTGTGCCGAAATCCGTCCATCGGCCAGCTCGACGCTTCGAACCGGGTGTAATTGGCGGCACCGGACCCGTCCGCAACCCGCTCGGCATGGACCATGACGGCCTGATCCGCAGCAATGAAAGCGGCCAGCGAGATGTCAAACGGCACGTCGTTGAAAACAGCGGAGCGGTTGGTTATCGCGGTGGCATTGAGGGTGGTATCGGCCTCAATGATCAGCGGTAAGTTATGCCGTGTCTCGAATCCGCCACCGGCATGCGGTGCCAGGAAGGCATGGTCGGACTGGGCCACTGTACCCGCAGGAAAACAAAGGCCGGCGGCGAACACACAAGCATGCCAGATTGAATTTTTACCCATCGCGGCCTCCTTTGCAGCGCGTCTCTGACCACAGATGCAGCGGCAATGGGATTTGGATGCAATCTGTTCGCATCGGGGCAGTCGCCAAGGCGGCCCGCCTTGTCCGGGCTGACTGGCGCGATGGTCAGGCGGTGGGCGTGGCGATGTCAGTCGCCCAGTGTTTCCACCGTCAGCGTCTCATTGGTGTAGACGCAGATCCGCGCCGCGATCGCCATGGCCTTGCGGGCGATGACTTCCGGATCGGCTTCGTATTCATAGATGGCGCGGGCGGCCGAGAGGGCGAAATTGCCGCCGGAGCCGACGGCCACGACACCATCTTCCGGTTCCAGCACATCACCGGCACCGGTCAGCAGGAAGGTCTCAGTCTTGTCGCCGACGATCAGCATCGCTTCCAGGCGTCGCAGATAGCGGTCGGTACGCCAATCCTTGGCCAGTTCGACACAGGCCCGGGCGAGTTGTTTGGGATATTGCTCGAGCTTGGCCTCCAGGCGTTCAAACAGGGCGAAGGCGTCGGCGGTGGCGCCGGCAAAGCCGGCAATCACGTCACCGCCGGCCAGGCGCCGGACCTTTTTGGCATTGCCCTTCATCACGGTCGGGCCGATCGAGACCTGGCCGTCGCCGGCGACCACCAGGCGGCCGTCCTTGCGCACGGCGATGATCGTGGTGCCGCGCCAGGCGCTGGCATCGGCATAGTCGGGCGAGGAAGCGTGCGTCATGGACCGGTCTCCGGATGAAGTCGTGCACACGATGTGGCCGACCCGGAGAGGCGGATCAAGGGTTCAAGCTGAGTTGCGGGCCGGATTATTCGCCGACGGCGCGGTCTGAATAGCTGTCCGAGGCGAAGGCCACGAAGTCGGTGGCCGGCATCGGGCGACCGAACAGGAAGCCCTGCGCCAGCGTCGCACCCTGGGCTCGCAGCATGGTCATCTGCTCGGTGGTCTCGACGCCTTCGGCAACGGTTTCCAGCTTCAGCGACTTGGCCATGGCCAAGATCGTCTCGACCACGATGCGGGCGTGATGGTCCGTCGTCATGTCGCGCACAAAGCTCTGGTCGATCTTGAACACGTCGAACGGCATGCGCGTCAGATAGGACAGCGAGGAGTGGCCGGTGCCGAAATCATCAATGGCGAAATTGACGCCGCGATCACGCAGCGGCTGGACCTGTTCGATCACCCGCTCGGGATTTTCCATGGCGATGGATTCGGTCAGCTCGAGTTCCAGCAGGTGCGGCGGGAGGTTGGCGGCGGCGAGCGCTTCCAGCACCGAGTCCGAGAAACCGTCACGATCGAATTGCATGGCGGAGACATTGACGGCGACCGGGATTTCCAGGCCTTTTTCGCGCCAGGCCGCCGCTTCACGGCAAGCCGCGCGCAACACCCAGTCACCGATCTCGCCGATCAGGCCGCATTCCTCAGCCGCCTCGATAAAGGCACCCGGCGAGAGCAAGCCGGCGGTCGGATGCTGCCAGCGCACCAGGGCTTCGGCGCCGGCGCAGGCACCGTCCTTCATCAGGACTTTCGGCTGGTAGAAGACGACCAGCTGGTCCTGGGCGACGGCGTCGCGCAGCTCGTTTTCCAGCACCAGACGCTCGAAGGCGGACTGGTTCATCGTCGGTTCGAAGAATTGGGCAGCCGAGCCACCAGCGCGCTTGGCATGCGCCATCGCAAGGTCGGCATGACGCATCAGGGTTTCCGGGTCGGCTCCGTCCTGCGGGAAGACGGCGACACCGATCGAGACGCCCAGGAAGACCTGGTGGCCGGAAATCTCAAACGGCCGGCGGATGGCATCGACCAGCTTGTTGGCGATGCGGGCGGCGTCGGCACTGTCTTCAATACCCGGCACCAGCACGGTGAATTCGTCGCCACCGAGGCGCGCGACCATGGACGGTTCGTCGAGATTGCCCGAGGCCAGATCACAGCCACGCGTCACTTCCGACAAGCGGCGACCCACCATTTCCAGCAACCGGTCGCCCTCGCCGATACCGAGCGAATCATTGACCCGCTTGAAACGGTCGAGATCGAGGAAAAGAACCGCACCGGATGTGCCCTCTTCGAGCGATTTGCGGGCCACGCGTTCAGTTTCCTTGCGGAAACGCTCACGGTTCGGCAGCTCGGTAACAAGGTCGACATAGGCGAGGCGATGGATGCGCTTCAGATTGCCGTCGAGGCGGGCAAACATGCGGTTGAAGGCATTGGCGAGCACTTCCAGCTCGTCGCCGGTCTTCACCTTGATGCGCATGTCGAGATTTTTCGACGAGGCGAGGCGGGCTGCATCGGTCAGCGTCTGTACCGGTTTGAGGGCACGGCCGACGATCAGGGCGGCGAGCGGCAGGAAAATACCGAGGGCAAACAGGGCGATCAGGGTCTGGCGCTGGATCGCGGCATTGCGCGAGGCGGCCAGCTCGACCAGCGGCTGCTGCATGTAGACGACACCGACGAGGCGCCGCGACTGGGTGTAAACCGGCGCGGCCACTTCCAGCATGCCGTTTGACAGGTCGTAGCGCAGATCGCCGGCACCCAGTGACATCACGGCCAGATCGGCGGCGCGCAACTGGCCCTGATCGCGGTCATCATCATAGGCTTCGCCCAGGACTTCGCGGCGATTGTTGAGGACATAGAGTTGCGAGGCGCTGATGGAGGCAATCAATTCCTCGACATAGACATCGACATAGTCGGCATCATTGGTGGAAATCGGATTTGCCAACCGGCTGGCGGTTGCCTGCAGGGTCGCGACAGACCGATCGATGAGCAGGCGCCGTGTCTCGCGCTGTGCGGACACGCTCTCCAACGTCATCAGCATCAGTGTGGTTGCGAAGATAAGCGCACCGGTGAGAAGTGTGAACTTCATGACCAGTGATCGCATTACCCGCGCCACTGCTTTGCGGATGGGTGCCATGTTAACCCCTGAACGCTTCCCCGAGAGGTCGCGATATCGCCACCAAACACACGGGATGAATGTCGCCACTCACCCGTTCTCAGCGATCAGAATGTCAGCAAGCACTTGAATTGTGGTTAAAATGCCGGAGTTGTTTCATTAAGTTTTTAGGCAAATGCCCGAGACGCCTTTATTCAAAGGCGATCCCGGCGGATTCAGCGAGTGTTTTCAGTGCTGTTTCCGGCCTTGCACCATAGTGCGAGATGATTTCCGCAGCACAAATCGCACCCATTTTCCCCGCTTCGGCGAGGCTGCGCTCCTGGGCGAGACCCAGCAGGAAACCGGCGGCGAACAGGTCGCCCGCCCCGGTGGTATCAACCAGCTGGCTGACCGGTTCGGCGGCGACGGTGATCATTTCGTCCCCGCGGGCGATCACGGCGCCCTTTTCCGACCGTGTCACAGCGACAATGGCGACATCCTTGCGGGCCTGGGCAATGGCTGCGTCGAAATCCTCGGTCTCGTAGAGGGCCTTCAGCTCGGCCTCATTGGCCAGCAGGATATCGATATGATTGGCAACCAGGTGCCGGAAGGCGGCGCGGTGGCGTTCAACACAGAACAGGTCCGACAGGGTCAGCGCTGTGCGGCGTTTGTGGGCGGCCGCCATTTCGGCCGCGGCGACATAGCCCCGCTTGGCCTCTTCGCGGTCGAACAGATAGCCTTCCAGATAGATGATCTGCGAGGCCTGCAGCGCGTCCGCGCCGGCGGCGACATCCTCTTCGGTGACCAGGGCGGCAGCGCCGAGGAAGGTCGACATCGAACGACCGGCATCCGGGGTCACATTGATCAGGCAGTGCGCCGTGGCTGGCCCGTCCTGCAGTGGCGGCGTGTCGAAATGAACGCCGATCGTGCGGATGTCATGGCTGAAGATTTCGCCCAACTGGTCATCGGCCACCTTGCCGATATAGGCCGCTTTGCCACCCAGAGAGGCGATGCCCGCGACAGTATTTGCAGCCGAGCCGCCGGAGGCTTCCTTGCCCGGTTGCATGCGGTCGTAAAGCGTGCGGGCCCGTTCCTCGTCGATCAGCGTCATGGCGTCCTTGGCGATGCCTTCGGCGGCCAGGAAGGCGTCGGTGGCGGGTGCGAGAACATCGACAATGGCATTGCCAACGGCGAGGACGTCATAACGGGTTGCGGACATGGGTTTCATCCATTTCGGCTGCTGTCCGGCGCAGGGTTAAACGCAGCGCTGGGCAAGGACAAGGCTTGCGGCCACGGCGGCGCGGCGCTAGCCAGCGAAGCATGACCCGTATCGCCTTTCTCACCGCCAGTTGCATGCTTCGCGACCATCCCGATGTCCGCAAGGACTATTGGGAGTATGAGCTTGAAATCGCTGCGCTTCAGCCGGCCTGCGCCGAACGCGGGCTGAGTCTTGAACCGGTGATCTGGGATGCGCCGGACTTCGATCCGTCGGGCTTCGACGCGGTCATGATCGGCACCTGCTGGGACTATATGGAAAAGCCGGACGCCTTCATGGCTCGGCTCGAGCGCTGTGATCGCGAGAGCCGGCTTCTCAATCCGCTTGAGACCGTGCGCTGGAACAGCCGCAAGACCTATCTCAAGGACCTGGCCGCGCGCGGCGCGCCGATGATCCCGACGGTCTGGGCGCAAACCGCTGATGCCGACACCATCCACGCCGCTTTCGACACGCTCGGGGCGGATGATATCGTTGTGAAGCCGGTCCTGGGCGCCGGCGCCTGGCGCCAGGCCCGCATCCGCCGTGGCGAGGCCCTGCCCGCTGCCGCCGCCCTGCCGCCGGCCGAGTGCATGATCCAGCCCTTCCTGCCGGCTGTCGGCGAGGAGGGCGAATATGCTTTTCTCTTCTTCAATCGCACATTCTCCCATTGCGCCCGAAAAATCCCCGCCAAGGGCGATTACCGTGTCCAGTCGGAATATGGCGGCCACGAGGAAATCCATCAGCCCAGCGAGGCGGAGCTGGCCCTGGCGCGCTCGGTGCTCGACTGTATCGAGGGTGACCTGCTCTATGCCCGTGTCGACATGCTGCGCGGTCTCGATGGCCAGCTGGCCCTGATCGAAATCGAACTGATCGAGCCCTATCTCTATCCCGAACAGGGTCCCGATATTGGACCCATCTTCGCCGAGGCGCTGAAATCCCTGCTCGAGGCGTAGCGGCAAGCTTCTCGACCTTACCGCCTGCGCGCGCATGCACTCCGGAACGTCTCCCCGGTCGGGGAGAGGCGGGTTCTTCCCGCAACTACCAAACACAAACGTCATCCTGACGGAAGTCAGGACCCAGTCTCGCAGACGTGCTTTCGCCAGACCTGGCAACAACTTGCGTCGCAGACTGGGTCCCGGTCTGCGCCGGGATGACGGTGCTTGGGGCGGGGATCGGCAAAAACTTGTCCCCCCTCCCCCTTTTCGCCCCAGCGCATAATCTTTCCGGTTCCCAGGCCATTCGACGCTCGGATCGTTATTCGGGGGCTGGAAGGCAGGCCGGGAAATCTCCCAGTTCTTTTTGAAAAGATTTGGCGGGATGCCGGTGGCAGCCTACTTGAATTTGAATCAGCGCTTTATCGGCTCCGACCGGTATCCTGCGCCCTCTCTCTTATACTCAAACGCCAGGCGGTTACGTCGTGGCGCCTTTCGGTGCGGGCGTCTTGTCCTTGAACTGGCAGATATCCTCGACCGGGCAGCGCCAGCATTCTGGCTTTCTTGCCTTGCATAGATAACGGCCATGCAGGATCAGCCAGTGATGGGCGCCCTGGCGGAATTCGTCGGGCATTATCTTTTCCAGCCGCAATTCGACTGCCAGCGGATCCTTGCCCGGCGCCAGCCTGGTGCGATTGGACACCCGGAAGATATGGGTGTCGACAGCGATGGTCGGCACGCCGAAAGCCTCATTCATCACCACATTGGCGGTCTTTCGACCAACCCCGGGCAGGGCTTCCAGGGCCGCCTGGTCCGCAGGCACTTCGCCGCCATGACGGTCGATCAGCAGCTGCGACAGGGCGATGACATTCTTGGCCTTGTTGCGGAACAGGCCGATCGTCTTGATCCGGTCGCGGACATGGTCCTCGCCCAGCGCCACCATTTTTTCCGGCGTATCAGCTTCCTGGAACAGCAGCCGGGTCGCCTTGTTGACGCCGACATCGGTCGCCTGGGCCGACAGGGCGACGGCGACCAGCAGTGTATAGGGATTGGTGTAGTCCAGCTCCGTCTTCGGGTCGGGTCGATCCTGCGCCAGGCGCGCCATCAGGTCGTGGGCTTGCTCGCGATTGAGGCCGCGCGGTTGCCGGGCGACACGCTTTTTCGGCTTGGGGGAGGTTTGGGTCATGGCCCCACCTATAACCAAGCGCGCACCGGTGTCATCCCGCTTCTTGCGCCGGGATATCACCGCAAGAACCGGGTGGAGTGGCGCCTTGGAGCGCGTAAACTCATATCCATGACAGCCGATATCTACACACTCGACGCCTCGTCCAAGGATTATGACCGCATCGCCGGTGCGCTTGCCTTTCTGGGCGATAACTGGCGTGACCATCCCGATCTTGACCGGGCCGCAAAAGCGGCCGGCCTGTCGCCGCATCATTTCCAGCGTGTTTTCACGCGCTGGGTCGGTGTTTCGCCGAAGAAATTTGTTGGCGCCCTGGCGCATGACGCGGCCCGTGACGCGCTGGAGGATGGGGCCTGCGTGCTGGATGCCGCCTTTGAAGCCGGTCTGTCCGGACCGGGCCGTCTGCATGATCTTTTTATCGCCCATGAAGCGGTAACGCCCGGCGATGCCCGCCGCCGCGGGGCCGGTTTGAATTTTCAATGGGGCGTGGCGCCGTCGCCCTTTGGTGATGCGGTCCTGCTGATCGCGCCGCGCGGCCTGTCGGCGATGGCTTTTGCCGATCCGGATGTCGAGAGCGGTTTCGCCGATCTTCAAGCACGCTATCCGGCGGCGGATTTCAGCCGTGATGACACCGTGGCCCGCAGCTGGGCGGAGCGTATTTTCACCCCGACCGGGCCGGACAAACTCCCGCTCGCGCTTTACGGCACGCCCTGGCAGCGCCAGGTCTGGCGGGCTCTTCTGACCATCCCGACCGGTGAGGTCACCAGCTATAAATCAATCGCCGAACGGGTCGGCACACCCAAGGCGTCACGGGCGGTCGGCGCGGCGGTCGGGGCCAATCCGATCTCCTGGCTCATCCCCTGCCACCGCGTGCTCGCCAGCAATGGCAAATTGACCGGTTATCACTGGGGTGTGGAACGCAAGCGCGCCATGCTCGCCTATGAGGCCGCAAGGGGCTAAATTGCCGGGATGAGCAATCCCTTCCTCTATGCGGCGGCCGTCGCCCTGATCGCTGCTGCCGCCTTTTTCCTCAGCTGGCTCGCCGCCCGGCGCTCGCTGATGGAGGATGCCCGCATCGAATATGCCGAGCGCCGCGAGACCAAGGCCGGCACGATCAAGGGGGTCGATGCCGCTACATTCGAGCGCATCTATGTCTCCGCCCATGAACCGCGCGGCGCGCTCTATATCGCCGCCGCCCTGCTGCTCGCCATCGCCATCACGCCGCCCGCCGCGATCGGGCTGATCGCGCTGTGGCCCTATATCGTCATGACGCTGGACGGCGGGCCCTGGTATGATGTCGGCTATTATCCGTGGATGTTCTACATGTTCTTCGGATTGTGTGGCTGCTGGGCCTTTGCCGGCGCCGTGGTTGCCCGCATCCACCACGCCCGTACGCCGGAAAATTTCAACCCGGCCCTCGCCCGGGCCCGCGGTGAACCGCTTGATGATGTTGTCATTCCGAGAAAGCGCCCCAAATGGGCGGTGAAAGCCTTGTCGGGCGCCAATAGCGATGCGGCCGGTTCGGCCGATAACTGATACGGGGATATCCATGCGTTACTTACACACGATGGTCCGGGTCGCGGATCTCGAAGCCAGCCTGCGCTTTTATTGCGACGGCCTCGGACTGACCGAAATCAGCCGGATGGACAGTGAAAAGGGCCGCTTCACCCTGATTTTCCTGGCGGCGCCGGAAGATGTCGCTGCGGCCGGTTATACGGGTGGCAAAATCCCCGAAGGCCTGCCGTGCGTCGAGCTGACCCATAACTGGGACCCGGAGACCTATCAGGGCGGCCGCAATTTCGGCCATCTCGCCTACCGGATGGACAATGTCTATGAGTGCTGCCAGCGCCTGATGGATATGGGTGTCACCATCAACCGCCCGCCGCGGGACGGCCACATGGCCTTTGTGCGCTCACCCGATGGTATCTCTATCGAACTCCTCCAGCGCGGCGACAATCTGCCACCGCAAGAGCCTTGGGCGTCGATGGAGAATACCGGGAGCTGGTAGGCCCTAAGCCGCCCGCCGCATGTCCTCATAGCGCTTGCCGGGCTCGTCCTCGAAACTCTCGGCGAGCACGGTCAGGCGTTCGACGCGATCGGTGCGGAAATGACGGAAATCATTGCGCAGCTCGCACCAAGCCGAGAGCAGCCAGACGCGGCCGAAACAGGTCAGCGCCAGCGGCCGGATGACGCGCTCCGTGGTGTCATCGGCCAGCGACTGGTAGCGCACCCGCAGCTTGCGCCGGTTGGCGATCGCATTGCGCACCGGGCCAAAGGCTTCCGGGCGCACGGTCTCGTCAAGAAAGGCCGCGAATAGCGGCACATTCCGCAGGCGCTGGCGGTGCGTGTCCGGCAGGGCGTGCTCGATCTTGGCCAAGGCTTCATTGGCAGCCGAGGCGAGATCCTTGTCGCCGGTTGCCTTGACCAGGCGGGCGCCAAGGGCCAGGGCGTCGAGCTGTTCGAAGGAGAAGTTGAGCGGCGGCAGGTCGAAACCCGGTCGCAGCACATAGCCGACACCGGCCTCGCCATCGATGGGTGCGCCCGATCCGATCAGATGGGCGATGTCGCGATAGATGGTGCGTTCGGACACTTCGAAACGATGGCCCATCTCATGGGCCGTCACAGCACCTGGCGCGGCTTCCCGCAGGGCTTGGACAATGCGGATGAGACGTTCGGCGCGGCGCACTGACACCTCCTGAAGATTTGATCTGGCGGGATGATGTCAGGGTTTGTGTGATGCGGCAAGATGGGAGGTTTCACGTGCAACATCCCGGATTTGTCAGGAGTATGGCGAGAGCGGAAACCCGGTCGCAATGCAGCGACCGGGCCGGCTTTTTGGGTTCATGACCGAGTGTTGTGCGAGGGTCAGGTGCGCGCATCCATGATCACGGTGTGGGCAATCTGCCAGCCCGCGCCGGCGCGTTCCAGGACGAGATGGAAATGGACCCGCCGCAGCGGCTCGCCGGGATTGGCGGCGGCGCCGCGATCACTGTCGGTGTAGAGGTGAACGACCGCCCCATCATTGCCGATATGGCGGGTTGAAATCACGGTCATATTGTCGGCCTCGCCCTGCGACACCGAGGCATCGAAGCCCGGGAAAAGACGGGTTTCCAGAAATTCGCCGAGCGGTTCCCGGCCCTGGAAAATGCGGGCATAGGCATTGATCCACTCGGTATCGGCGGTATGCAGCGCCATCAGGGTCTCGGTGTCCTGCATGCCCCAGGCGGCGCGGTAGTCATCAATGAAATCGGCAATACCGGCGGCATCACCGGCCTGCGCCGGTTCGCCATGAACGGTCAGGGCCGGTATGTCCCGGCGCTCCTGGGCCGGTGCGCCCCCGGCCATTGCGGTAATGAGCAGAAGCGCTGTGAGGGCGGGCAAGGGTTTCAGCAGATGGACCATGGACGAACTCCGTTGTGATTGATTAGGTCAGGTGTGCCACCACGCCGTTGGTGGCGGGCCTGACCCGCTGTTAGCCTTCGTATGGGGCCTGTCCAATCGGGGAGTCGTGAAGTGTCCGGACCCGACGTCAATCGTCCGAACCTGCCGCTGCCGGCGATCATGCAGGCCGCTTGCCTTGCCCTGGGCATTGTCGTGCTGGCGGCGCTGTTCTCGGCGGCAGGTGCCTATGACACTGATGAATTGGGCGTTGGCCACCGCTTTTTCCTGTGGCTGATCGTCGCCAGTCTGATGCTCCTCCAGCCGTGGCTGATCGAGTACGGGCTGTCGCGTCTTGTCCCGCGTACCCGGGCCTGGAAGCTGGTTTGCTCTGGCCTTGCTGTCGTGCTGTGCACCTTGGCGCTGACGCTGGAACTTCACGCGCTGAAGTTTACGCCGATCCTGCCGAAGGCACCGGATCCGCTCGTCGAATTCTTTGTCTTCCTGGCACCGGCGGCGATGCCGGTTGCGGCGCTGGTCCTGGTGCTGAAATTCGCCGTCGCGGGTCGTGCCCTGTTGGCCGGACCGGTCGATGGCGGGCCGGGCCTTCTGATGGACCCGGATATTCCCGGTCTCAATGCGGCCTGGCCGAACGAGCCACTCCTGTATGTGCGGGCGGAGGATCATTATCTGGAAATCAGGACCGGGCAGGCGCGTCTATTTGTGCGCGGTCGATTGTCCGATGCGCTGCTGCGGCTCGAGGGCAAGGACGGTTTGCAGGTGCACCGGTCCTGGTGGATCGCCGATGATGCGGTTGCCACCGTGAAACGGGTCGGACGTGATCTTCGTATCACTTTGCAGACGGGCGAACGGGTGCCGGTGGCGCGACCCCGGGCCGAAGCCGTCAAGGCGCGCGGCTGGCTGGCGCGTATCCCGGCCGACGCCCCGACCGCCAAAAGCTAGCCGGCGACAACATTCTGCATGGAATAATGACCGGCCGGCCGGCCGGCATTGCCATTGACCATCCAGCGTGCGGCTTCCAGGGCGCCGCGGGCGAAGATGGAGCGGTCGAGCGCCCGGTGCGAGATCGTGATCTCCTCCAGCTCTGCCAGGAAGCGTACGGAATGTTCGCCCACCACCGACCCGCCGCGCGACACGGCAAAGCCGATCGAGCCGGGCTTGCGGGGTCCGGTCGTGCCTTCGCGGCTCCAGGTGGCGATGTTTTCCAGGGTTTCGCCGCGGGTTGCCGCAGCGGCGCGGGCCAGCATCAGGGCGGTGCCGGACGGCGCGTCGGCCTTGCGCTTGTGATGGGTCTCGTGGACCTCGATATCCCAAGCCTCTGCGGGCAGGCGAGCCGCTTCGCGAACCAGCGTTTCGGTGACGGCAACGCCCAGCGAAAAATTGCCGGCGGTGAGGAGGGCGATGCGATCGGTGCAGGCATCCAGTCGCCGGTTCTGGTCGCGATTGAAGCCGGTAACACCGGTAATCAGGGCCGGACCGCCCAAGCTGGCCAACCGCTCGGCGGCGGCAATCGTCATGCTCGGCAGGCTGGCATCAATGACGATCTGGGCCTCGTGAACGGCGTGTTCGAGCGCGGTTTCGGCGCGGCAACCGACCGGCTCCCCGCCCAGCCAGGCGCCGATATCCTCACCGACCGCGGGCGATTCAGAGCGCACGACGGCGCCGGCGAGTGTGAAGTCCGGACTATCCAGCAGGGCCCGACAGATTGCGCTGCCCAAGCGCCCGGTCGGGCCGAGCACAGTGGTACGAATGGGTGAGGTCAAGCCGGCCCTCCCGTTACGAGTTGGTCTGCCAGCTTCTCGAACAGGTAGGAGCCGACAATCGGTATGATCGGCAACAGGATATAGAGCGAAAAGCGTGTGGCCAGTCCGGTCGACAGGGGCCATTCGGGGCGGTTTGTCACCCAGATTTCATAGTCGGTCAGGCCGGCCAGCGCCGACGAGGCGGCATCTTCGCCGGCCAGTGCCCGGTCCCGGACCTGTGCCATCTCGTCATGAATGCGCGCCAGCTCGGCTTGTTTGGCGGCGACGATTTTGCGGTGTACCGGATTGAGCGCGCTGGTCAGGATGAAAACACCGCCGGCGGCGGTGGCGACAATGGTCGGAACCGTGATCCAGAGTTGTTCAGGGTTGAGCATGAACAGCAACAGGATGGCGGCCATGATCATCCAGGAGCGTGCGGCCCGGAGGCCGATCTTTCCGATCGTGTTCAGACGGTCGAGATGGAAGAGGTCGACCAGCAGGTGATCGGCGATCAATTGCTTGATCTCACGGCTGCGCCGCGACACGTCCATGCCGGCCCGAAAACCGGTGCCGAACAGGATGGGTGAGACGATGAGGAACCACAGCCCGACCGAGTTTGCATACTCCAAGGGCGAGATGCCTTCGATCAGGATCATCACCACATTGAAGATGATACCGAACACGAAACCGGCCCAAAACAGGCGATGATAGCCGGCCCGCCAGCTGACCGGTGTGCCTTTCGAAAGATTGAGCGCCGCTTGCCTGCCCGCAGGATTGACCGCAAGCACAAGATCGTCGGTTTCGGTTTCCCAGCGCCCCTTGGCGCTGCCGGCGAAGGCAATGGCGGCGGTCTGGATCAGCGACAGGACAAAAGCGACCCAGCTGACCGGATGGGTAATCCAGTTGCCGGCGTCATCGAATGCAAGAAAGGCCGGGCGTTGGGTGAGCTGGGCGATCAGGACGTAGAACCCGTAGACCAGAACGAAGATCAGAGCGCTGGTGCCGATCATGCCGAAGGGTGAGCGCTGGTAGAGCACGTATTCGGCCGTGTCGAACCGGGCTTCGTCGTCGGGTTTGAGATCTGGCTCTGTCACTTTGCCCCCCGTGCGCCACCCCGTGAACGGCGGCAAGACCGGGCAAGCCTAGTCTGCACTGGCAGGCCATGTCACGTCGTCTGTTGGAGCCTGTCAGCCGGCGTTGGGGCGGCCGTCATCGGTCGTGACTTCGTCCCAGAATTGTTTGACCTTGTTGAAGAAACCGGCGCTGTCCGGATTGCAGCCCTCGCCTGACAGGTCGCAAAATTCTTTCAGGAGTTCTTTCTGGCGGTCGCACAGATTGCGTGGCGTCTCGACAAAAAGCTCGACAATCATGTCGCCGCGCGGGCCGCCGCGCAGGCGCGGCATGCCCTTGCCGCGCATGCGCATGCGCTTGCCGGTCTGGGCGCCCTCAGCGATTTTCATCTCGGCCTTGCCGCCTTCAATGGTCGGCACCTGGATCGAACAGCCGAGCGCTGCCTGCACCATCGACGCCGGCGTCCGGCAGTAGAGATTCGGTCCGTCGCGCTCGAAAATCTCGTGCTCGCGGACGGAGATGAAGATGTAGAGATCGCCGCGCGGCCCGCCGCGGGCACCGGCCTCGCCTTCACCGGCCAAGCGGATGCGGGTGCCATCCTCGACACCGGACGGGACGGTGACATTGAGCGTGCGGGTCTTGCGGACCCGGCCGACGCCATCACAATCCTGGCAGGGTGTTTTGACGTATTGGCCGCGACCGCCGCATTGCGGACAGGTCTGCTCCATCGTGAAAAAGCCCTGCGAGCGGCGGATACGGCCGGCACCGTGGCAGGTGCCACAGGTTTCCAGCTGGGTGCCGGGTTCATTGCCCTGACCATCACAGCGCTCGCAATGCATGGCAGTGGGGACCTTGATGGTCTCGTCCTTGCCGTGAAAGGCGTCTTCCAGGCTGATTTCCATGTCGAAGCGCAGATCGGCGCCGCGGGCCGGACCGGAATGGCCGCGACCGCCACGGCGGCCACCCATGCCACCGCCCATGTTGAAGGCTTCGCCAAAGACCTGTTCGAAAATATCGGCGAAATCGGCCGCACCGCCGCCGCCGCCAAATGGTCCCTGGCCATTGCCCATGCCGCCTTGCTCAAACGCGGCATGGCCCATGCGGTCATAGGCAGCGCGTTTGTCAGGGTCTGACAGGACGGAATAAGCCTCGCCGACTTCCTTGAACTGGGCTTCAGCCGCGGCATCGCCAGGATTGCGGTCCGGGTGGAATTTCATCGCTTGTTTGCGATAGGCGCTCTTCAGCGCCTTCTCGTCGGCGCCCTTCTCGACACCCAGGACTTCGTAGAAATCACGCTTGCTCATGACGGGTCACCTGTCGGCAGAACGAGAACTGCGTTCTGCCGCATTTGCTTGGCTAGCTCGTAGCCGTGTTCAAGACAGAGACCGGCGGCGCCATCGGTAATGGCAGCTTCATGCCGGGTCTCGAGAAGGATCATGGTCGGCCACAAGGAACGCGGTGATTCCGCGAAGAAGCCGTTAAGGACCGGGGCCTCAAAGCCCTCAATGTCCATTTTCATGACGTCGACGCGGCCGGTTCCGGCCTCGGCCAGGGCCGCCTTGAGCGGGCGCAGCCGGATCGTGTCGCCGGTCTCGCTGCCGCTGGCGACATGGACTTCGCCACGATTGGTCGCCGACTGCACCATTGCGCCCTCACCCTCTTCGGCGCCAAGCGCATAGGGCAGGACGGTCACGGCCGACGCCTTGGACACATCGAGATTGAATTCCAGCCGGCGGCGGTTCTCAACATCCGGCTCGACCGCGATGACCTTGACGGGACGCGATTGGGCGGCGGCATCGGCGAGCACTGACAGGGTGTAGAGACCGGCATTGGCGCCGGCATCGACAAAGACGAAGGTCTCACCCGCCGGCTTGGTCGCCATGGCGTCACGAATGGCGCGGCGCTCGGCACTGTCCCAGCTTTTTGAACCGGCAAAGACACGCTTCTCGCAGCGATTATCCCGCAGGTGAACGCGGGCGAACTGGCCAGGAAAGACTTCGATATCGGCAATGTCGCGACCGCCGGACATCAGGGCGCGGCGGACGACGGATTCCGCGCTACGGCGCAGCGCATCCCCCGGCATCGCCATGGGCAGACGACGAAGCGTCTCGGCCATTGGCGAGAGGGCGAAAGCTCCGAACGGAGCGGTCAGGGGATCGGGACGGGTCATGGCCGGACTTTATGGCTTGGGCCGGGAGGGCACGCTGCCCTCCCGGTCAAACCGGACCTTACGCGTCTTTCTTCTTGTCGTCGTCGACTTCGGAGAACTCCGCGTCGACCACGTCATCATCACCTTCGGCGTCAGATTTGGCATCGGCTTCGGCGGCCTCGGTCTGCTGGGCCGAGTAGATGGCCTCGCCAAGCTTCATGGCGGCCTGGACCAGCGCCTGGGTCTTTTGCTGGATGGCTTCGAGATCCTCGCCATCCTTGACTTCCTTCAGCTCGTTCAGGGCCGCCTCGATGGCGTCCTTGTCGTCGCCCGGTACCTTGTCGCCGAACTCCTCAAGCTGCTTTTCAGTCTGGTGGACCATCGCCTCGGCGCCATTGCGGGCCTCGACGAGTTCCTTTTTCTGCTTGTCGGCCTCGGCATTGGCCTCGGCGTCCTTGACCATTTGTTCGATATCGTCATCGGACAGGCCACCGGAGGCCTGGATGCGGATCTGCTGTTCCTTGCCGGTCGCCTTGTCCTTGGCCGAGACGTTGACGATGCCGTTGGCGTCGATGTCGAACGTGACCTCGATCTGCGGCAGGCCGCGCGGTGACGGCGGAATGCCGACCAAGTCGAACTGGCCCAGCAGCTTGTTGTCGGCCGCCATTTCGCGCTCACCCTGGGAAACCCGGATGGTCACGGCGGTCTGGTTGTCGTCGGCGGTCGAGAAGGTCTGCGACTTCTTGGTCGGGATCGTCGTATTGCGCTCGATCAGGCGGGTGAAGACACCGCCCAGGGTTTCGATACCCAGCGACAGCGGGGTGACGTCGAGCAGCAGCACGTCTTTGACATCGCCCTGCAGCACGCCGGCCTGGATGGCGGCACCCATGGCAACGACTTCATCCGGGTTCACACCCTTGTGCGGGTCCTTGCCGAAGAATCCCTTCACGGCTTCCTGGACCTTCGGCATGCGGGTCATGCCGCCGACGAGGACGATGTCGTCAATGTCGGACGGGCTGAGGCCGGCATCCTTGAGCGCCTTCTTGCAGGGATCGAGTGTGCGCTTGACCAGATCCTCGACCAAGGCTTCCAGCTTGGCGCGGGAGAGCTTGATATTGAGGTGTTTCGGGCCCGAGGCGTCGGCCGTGATGAAGGGCAGGTTCACTTCGTACGAGGTGGCCGAGGACAGTTCCTTCTTGGCCTTCTCGGCTTCTTCCTTCAGGCGCTGGAGGGCCAGCTTGTCGGACTTCAGGTCGATGCCGTTCTCTTTTTTGAACTCGTCCGCAAGGTATTGGACGATGCGCATGTCGAAGTCTTCACCGCCGAGGAAGGTGTCACCATTGGTGGCCTTCACCTCGAATACGCCATCACCGATCTCCAGGATCGAGACGTCGAACGTGCCGCCGCCGAGGTCGAAGACGGCGATCGTCTTGTTCTCACCCTTGTCGAGGCCATAGGCCAGGGCGGCCGCGGTCGGCTCGTTGATGATGCGCAGGACTTCCAGGCCGGCAATCTTGCCGGCGTCCTTGGTGGCCTGACGCTGGGCGTCGTCGAAATAGGCCGGAACCGTGATCACGGCTTTTTCGACCTTCTCGCCGAGATAGCTTTCCGCCGTTTCCTTCATCTTCTGCAGGGTGAAGGCGGAGATTTCCGACGGCGAGTATTTCTTGTCGCGGCCCTTGACCCAGGCGTCATTGCTGTCGGACGGGACGATGGCGTAGGGCACCATGTCGATGTCCTTCTTGACCGTCGGGTCGTCCATCATGCGGCCGATCAGGCGCTTGATGGCAAAAAAGGTGTAGTCGGGGTTGGTGACGGCCTGGCGTTTCGCCGGCTGGCCGATCAGGCGCTCGCCATCCTCGGTGAAGGCCACGACGGACGGGGTGGTCCGGACGCCTTCGGAATTCTCGATGACCTTTGGCTGGCCGCTTTCCATAACAGCCACACAGGAATTGGTCGTACCCAGGTCGATGCCGATGACCTTGCTCATTGATCGCTTCTCCGTTTTTTCAAAGCGGGACCCGTCCGGCGAATGCGCGGCCTCCAAAAGAAGCACCTCACACCCCGCTGACTGCCCCCTTCGGGATCGTCATTGATGATACCGGTGTGCCGACACCGGTCTGGTTCAAATGTTCGCGGGAATAACCCTGCGCTCAGTGGGCGATTTAGGGAGGGACGGCGAACAGTGCAAGGCCCGTGACCGGTCGCCAGCGCATTCGCAGCAGTTATATGCTATGATAACGCCCTGATCCCGGGAGGCCCACCATGCTCCGTTTCCTGACTGTTTCGATAGTGCTGGGAATTGCCCTGACCGGTACAGCCCTGTCGCAGGATGATGATGGCGGCGGCGAGGATGGCGAAACCGGCGGTGGTGGGCCGGCCGGTGACAATGGCGGACAGCCAATAGACCCATTGATCCGAGACCGTTTCGAACCGGATGATTCAACGAATATTTTCGCTGATGTCCGGGCCCATGATGGCGACAGCTCGACACACGATACCGACGCGCGCGCCTTTACGCACGGCTCGAACCTCACACTGGGCGAGCGTGATCCGAATTCGCCCGCCAGCCGGGGCATGATGGCCCATGAGCTGAGCCATACACTCCAGCAAAGCATGGGAGACCCGCAATCCTCATCGGACAGCGCGACTGATGACGGGAGCGATGAGGATGGGGAGCGCGACGACAAGCCTGCCGATGAGCGGCCCGAGCCGGTTCGTCGTGGTGACCGGCCTGAGCGCGGGGAGCGCCCGCACTGATTTTGTTTTGAATTCCCGGAGCGCGCGGCTGGTAGTTGAGCGTCAAACCCCTACTTTGTCGGTTGATGACAGCTGCATTCATTCCTCCCGACGGATTTCGTTTCCTGCCCGGCTATTTCGACCGGGCAGCCCAGGCAGAATTGATCGCCGCCGTGGTCGATGGTGCCCGATCCGCGCCGTTCTGGCGCCCCAGCATGCCTCGTACCGGTCAGCCTCTGTCCGTCAGAATGACGAATTTCGGTACCCTGGGCTGGGTCACTGACAAGGCCAAAGGGTATCGCTATGAGCCGGAGCATCCGGACACCGGCTCGGCATGGGCGCCGATGCCGGATCCCCTCCTGGCCCTGTGGGATGCAGTGTCGGACTACCCGGCCCGGCCTGAGGCCTGTCTGGTCAATTGGTATGCGCCTGACAGCCGCATGGGCATGCATGTGGACTGGGATGAAGAAGCGACCGATGCCGCGGTGGTGTCGGTTTCGCTGGGCGACAAGGCGCGCTTTCGCATCGGTGGACCGCAAAGAGGTGGCAAGACGGCCTCACTGGTATTGTCATCCGGTGATGTCGTCGTGCTCGGCGGCGAAGCGCGGCGTTGCTATCACGGCGTCGACCGGATTTATCCGGGCACATCGACCTTGCTGCCACGGGAGGCATTTCCGGGCGGCGGCCGGATCAATCTGACGATGCGGCGGGTAAAGCTGGCGGTGTGACGGCAGCGATCGCGGCGCCCATACTGAACAGGTCCTGCCAGTAAATCTCGCGCCAGCTCGGATCCAGGCGTTCGAGCATTTCAGCCTCGGCGGACCCGAGCGCATAAAAGGCCACCCGGCCCTGCGCTTCCAGGTCGAGCTGCGTCAGCTCGGCAATCATGCGATCAAGCTGGCCGGCGGCAAGCTGCCGGTGGCGCGGATTCTCGCGTCCGGATTCGCGCATAACGGCCAGCTCGGTCCAGCGCGCCACGCCTTCCTTCCAGCTTTGCATCTCATAATATCGGGCGTCGGCTTCCGAAACCGAGGCCAGAAAGGCCGCCCGCCGGTCGAGATAGTCAGCGAAACCGGCTTCCAGTGCCGTTCGGTCCGGCGCTGCGAGGACGGTCAGCGCCGTGTCCGCCAACTCGCGGGCCAGGGCAATGGTTTCTGCCCGAGCATAAGGGAACGGATAGTTCAAAATCCACATCGATGTCTGGTCATCGCCACTCAGGCCCAGCGCAAGCGCCTGCTCGTACTGGCCTGGCTGGGAATCCTGCATCTGATGCATGTGCTCGTGAATAAGCGTCATCATCCAGCTGTCGAGCGTGAGACCGGTTGCTTCCGGCGTTCCGACCACAATCGTCGGGACACCGTCTATCGCGGGAAAGCTGGCCAGCATGTTGGGCGGAAAGACCCGATCGCGGGTCGCCAGGGTGCAGCCGGTTTCGGCATCGTCGGTCTGGCGGGCAAACCCGTTCGCCGGACCGTCATGGCACAAGAGGGACTCTTGCTCACCATGAATGAGAAGGACGCTGTCCGGCGCATCGGCGAAGCCCGGCCAGATGATGTCGCCCGCTTCGGCATTGATTGTCTGTGCGACAGCAATTTGCTCAAGCAGCTGCAAGTCCGGCCGGACTGTCGTGGGCTTTGCCTGGTCAGCGGTGCAGGTGATGAGGGCGATAGAGGCAAGGCGAAGGATCATGGTGCTACTCCGAGTTCGTGCCCGGAAACTGTCCGCACGGACCTCAAGCGAAGTTGTCGAGAAAATGAAGGTTCGGCAATCACAAGGCGTGGGCGGGTGTCGGGAACAATCCAAGCATCCACGCGTTACACCCCCGTATCGAAAGTCGAACCAATACGGGAGACGTCGTCATGATCAAGTCGTTGCTCATTGTTTCTGTTGCCGTTGTGGGCCTGTCAGCCTGTGGCGCGACGACCCGCGGTGCGGCCACCGGCGCAGCCATGGGTGCGGCTGCCGGTGCCGTGATCGGCAATAATACCGGCTCGGGTGATGCCGAGACCGGCGCCATCATTGGCGGTGTGGTCGGTGGCGCGGCCGGCGCCTATGCCGGTTGTCGCTCGGAAGGCGGCTGTCGCTGGACCGAGGACAATCCCAACCAGTCCCGCCTCTATCTCGATGAGCGCGCCAATCGCTATTACTACGTCAACAATCGCGATGGCTGCACCTATTGGCGCAATGGTGAGTATCGCGCCTGCTAACGGCGATACGGTGGATGTGGCCGAATGAAAAGAGCGCTGGAGCCTGCGGGTTCCGGCGCTTTTTTGTGTCCGATGGCGTGGATATCAGGCCTAGCCGGGGATTTCCCGGTTGGGTGCTTCGTCGTCAGGCAGGTAATTCAGCGCCGTCATCGGCAGGGAGCGGCCATTGGCCTGGACGATGCGGACATGTTTGCGGCCCAGTCGGCGCGGTTCCGGCACGCCGCAGGAATGGGCGATCATCTCGACATGCTGGCGCACCGTGTTGGCGTAAGCGGCGACCCGCTCGGCCTTGTCCTTGACCACGAGACCGCGCTGCAGGTGTTTCTTGTGGGTCGTGACGCCGGTCGGGCAGGTATTCTTGTGGCATTTCAGCGCCTGGATGCAGCCGAGCGAGAACATAAAGCCGCGGCCGCACTGGATGAAGTCGGCGCCGGCCGCGAGCGCCCAGGCGACCGCCCCCGGGGTCAGTAATTTGCCTGACGCGACCACGCGGATACGGTCCTTCAAGCCATAGCGTTCGAGGATGGAGACCACGATCGGCAGGCTTTCTCGGATCGTCAGCCCGACATTGTCCATCAGCGCCATCGGCGCCGCGCCGGTGCCGCCATCACCACTGTCTATGGTGAAGAAGTCGGGGGCACTCTCCGGTCCGCGCTTGGTGATCTCGACGCACAGCTCGTCAATCCAGCCATAGGCGCCGATCACCGCCTTGAAACCGACTGGCTTGCCGGTGACCTGCCGGATATGCTCGATCATGTCGAGCAGACCTCCGATATCGTCGAACTCGGGGTGCCGATTGGGCGAGATCGAGGCCTGACCAACGGGAATGCCGCGTATCGCTGCGACTTCGGCGGTCACTTTCTCGGCCGGCAGGATGCCGCCCTTGCCCGGCTTGGCGCCCTGCGACAGCTTGAGTTCGAACATGCGCACGGTTTCGTGGGCGGCAACTTCGCGCAGCTTCTCGTCGGACAGGCCGCCCAGCTCGTCGCGGACACCGTATTTGGCGGTGCCGATCTGGAAGACGAGGTCGCAGCCGCCTTCCAGGTGCATCGGTGACAGCCCGCCCTCACCGGTATTCATCCAGATGCCGGCCTTGGCGGCCCCGCGTGACAGCGCCCGCACCGCCGGTTTGGACAGGGCGCCATAGCTCATGCCGGAAACATTGAAGAAGGACGGTGCGTCATAGGGGATGCGGGCGTCCGGTCCGACCCGCATCGGCTGGGTATCGGCGGCATGGTCGTCCAGCAGCGGGAATGGACAATTGACGAAGATCGCATTGCCCGGCTTGTCCATCGGCTTGGTCGAGCCGAATGGAATTGTGCCGCCCTTGCCCTCCGATGAACGGCCCACCCACTCCCGTTCAGCCCGGTTGAAGGGCAGCTCCTCGCGATCCATGGCGAAGAAATACTGCCGGAAGAATTCGCCCAGCGTTGTGAAGAGCGAACGGAAGCGACCGACGACGGGATAATTGCGCCGAATCGCGTCGCGCGTCTGGGTGATGTCGGTAACATACATGAGCAAGGCGATCAGGGCCGCCAGGCCGACGGCGAGAATGAACGCCTGGGCCAGGATGTTCATGGCATCTATCGCCCAACCAGGCAGCATTGTCATGGGTGTCTCCCGCTCGTTCGCGCCGTATCATGACCCGTCATCGAGCGTGATGCGAGAGTCCGCGGCGCGAATGTTGCGGGTGTGACGCCCGGCGTGGAGGCTAGGCCTTCACGTCGACATTGCCGCCGGTACCGCCGGACGCGTCACCATTGCCGGCCACCGGGCCGGAGGAGACGGCGACCATGGCGGCGCGCAGGGTGCGGTCGGCGATCACGAAACCGGTCTGCATGACGGCAGCAATCTTGCCGGCGCCATGTTCGGACGGAATCTGGGCAACGGCCTGGTGCCTGTGCGGATCGAAAGTGTCACCCGGCTGCGGGTCGACCTTCTTGACGCCGTGACGCTCCATCTTGGTGGCCATGGCCTTTTCGGTCATGGCCACGCCTTCGACGAGGTTTTTCACAGCGTCCGGTGCGTCGGCGAGGGCGGTCTCGTCAACGGCGCTCATGGCGCGCGTGAGATTGTCGGAAATGTCGAGCATGTCCTTGGCGAAGCTGGAAACGGCGTAGCTGCGGGCATCGGCGACATCGCGTTCGGCACGGCGGCGCGTGTTCTCGGCCTCGGCCAGGGCACGCAACAGCTTGTCCCGCATGGAATCAAGTTCTCCGGTCAGCTTGAGGACCGGGTCCAGCTCGGTCGTTTCGTCTGCCGTTTGGTCTGCCGGGTCGACAGCCGCTTCGGCGCTGTCTTCAGCAGCGGCGGGTGCGGTTTCGTCCTGCGGGGCTTGCGGGTCTTCGTGCGGCTTGTTCTCTGTGTCGCTCATCTGTCTTCACTCTCGCGATCGCGCGCTGTCCAGTATCTGTCCGACCACACGGGCGGTGTAGTCGACGAGGGGGATAACACGGGCATAGTTCAAACGGGTGGGGCCAATTACACCCAGCGCCCCGATGATTTCCTGTTCGGCATTCATATAGGGCGCCACGATCACACTGGAACCCGACAGACTGAAAAGCGGGTTTTCGGCGCCGATGAACAGGCGCACGCCCTGGGCGTCGCGGGCCTTGTCCAGCAAGGTGATCAGCTCTTCCTTGCGCTCGATGTCGTCAAACAGGAGGCGGATGCGTTCCAGGTCGCTGGCGGCCTCGAGGCTTTCCAGAAGGCGAGCTTGGCCGCGCACGATCAGCGAGCGTTCGCGGCCCTGGCCACCGCTCCAGTCGGCCAGCCCCAGCGTCACAAGGCTTTCCGCGGCGCCGTCAAGAGCGGAACGACGTTCGGCAATTTCGAGCTCAATGGCCTTGCGGGCATCGCTCAGCGTGCGTCCCTTGAGGCGAGTGGACAGGTAATTGCCGGCCTCGATCAGCGCGGCCGGCGGGATGCCGTCCGGTGTTCGCATCAGCCGGTTCTCGACGCTGCCATCCTCAAACACCAGAACCGCCAGCATTTCCACAGCGGACAAGGGTACGAATTCCACATGCCGCATCGGCGCTTCGCGCTTCGAGGTGATCACCAAACCGGCGCCGCCAGCAAGCCCGCCAAGGAGGGAGGTTGCCTCAGTCAGCAAATCCTGTGTCGAGCGCCCGGATACTGAAACCTGCCCTTCGATAGCCTTGCGCTCATCTGCCGACAATTCGCCAACCTGCAGTAGGCCATCAACGAAAAGGCGCAGGCCGGCATGGGTCGGCATGCGACCGGCGCTGGAATGCGGCGCGCTCAACAGGCCGAGATCGGCGAGGTCGGCCATCGTGTTGCGGATCGAGGCCGGCGACAGGGAGAGATTGCCGGTCTGCGACAGGGTGCGCGAGCCGACCGGGTCGCCGGAGCGCAGATAGGCTTCCACGATCTCGCGAAAGATCGTGCGCATGCGGTCATCCAGCGCGGCCAGGGCCGATTGCGGTGCGGTCTGGGACATGAGTCTTCAATTAGTCGTGCCTGCGCCCGGGTTCAATCCGCTTTGCGCGTGCTTGGCGCTTGAAGCCCACCGACAACGCCGCTAGGAGCGGGGCATGACAGCACCGACACCGGAGACGAGCATGAGACCCAATGGACGCGCCCGCGACGCCATGCGCGAAATCAGCCTCGAGGCCGGCGCCTCGCTCTATGCCGAAGGCTCCTGTCTGGCCCGTTTCGGCGGCACGCATGTCCTGTGCACCGCCAGCATTGAAGAAAGCGTCCCGCCGTGGATGCGCGGTAGCGGCAAGGGTTGGGTGACGGCGGAATACGGCATGTTGCCGCGGGCGACGCATACGCGTTCGCGCCGTGAAGCGTCTGCCGGTAAGCAGTCCGGCCGCACCCAGGAAATCCAGCGTCTGATCGGTCGCTCCCTGCGCGCCGTTGTGGATCTCAAAGCCCTCGGCGAGCGCCAGATCACCATCGATTGCGATGTCCTGCAAGCTGATGGCGGCACCCGGACGGCGGCCATCACCGGTGCCTGGGTGGCGCTGAAACAGGCGACCGGCTATCTGATCGAGGAAGGCTTGCTGACCGAGGACCCGGTTCACGGCCAGCTCGCGGCCATCTCCTGCGGTGTCATCGACGGCGAAACCCGGCTCGACCTTGAATACGAGGAGGACCGCCGCGCCGAGGCCGACGCCAATTTCGTGCTGACCGACAAGGGCGGGATTGTCGAGATCCAGGCCACCGCGGAAGACAAGCCGATCCCGGAGACAGATTTCGACCTGCTGTTCGCCCTCGCCAAGGCCGGCGTCACCGACCTGTGCGCGGCGCAACTGGCCGCACTGAAGGCTTAGTACTTGCACTGAAGGCGGAAGCCGGTTGAATTAAAGAACAGACGGCGGGGGCGCGCTGGGGGGCTGGAAACGGCCCGCACGGCCTCTTTGGGAAGGGGCTACCGTGCAGGCCCACCCCCGCCGTCTGTCCCGTCGACCCTTGGGTCGGCGGTCTTTGGGTGACGTTCGCGCCTATTCGGCTGCGTCGGCGTCATCGTCCTCATCATCAAAACTCAGCAGGTCGCCGGGCTGGCAACCCAGTTCGCGGCAGAGCGCTTCCAGGGTCGAGAAGCGGACGGCCTTGGCTTTGCCTGTCTTGAGGATGGACAGGTTGGCCATGGTGATGCCGACACGGTCGCAGAGTTCGGTCAGCGACATGCGGCGCTCGAGGAGCATGCGATCAAGAGTGACGCGAATGGGCATGGTGTGCGTCTCCCCTAAATCGTCAATTTTTGTTCTTGGCGCATCCGCGCGCCTTCGCGGAAGACTTCCGCCAGGACCAGAAGCGCCACCACGGCGAACCAGGCCCCCAGATCAATTCCGTCCACGCCTGCCAGTTCGAGCCCGCCGACCACCGGATTATCGGTATCCAGAAGGGTCAGGATCATGGCGACCGCACCCTGGGTGACATGACGCAGGACCTGGTAGGCGGCGATGGCAATCGCGATTACCCGCAAATGGCCGGCATTTTCCGGTACGAAGGGGTCGCCGGCGATCAGGGTCGAGAAGATGCGGCGCAGCCGGTCGATCACGACCAGGAAGGCGACGATCTCGGCGACGAAGATCGGGTAGACCCAGCCGTGATTGCGGATGGTCTCAAAAAACTGTGTGACGAAGCTCGGCGAATAACCAAGCCAGTCCATCAGCAGGGTGGCGCCGGTTGCAATCAGGACGAGGGCTGCAAAACCCAATAGGGCCCAGGCCAGGTACCAGACCACGTCCAGTACCACCTTCAAAACGGATGCGAGTGATCCGCTTCCCAGTGCCTTCATAGCCGCCCCTTCCCTGCTAGGCGTCGCACGCGAGGTCCGGTGACCTTAATCCGTTTGACCGGACCTCACGCGACTTTTTCCATCATGCCGCGACCGGGGCAATGGCGTAGAACGCGCCGGCGCCGACAGCGACGAGCAGCATGAGGTTGATGGCGATGGAGCCGATCATCTGCATGCCTGAATTGTTGGACCTGACCATTTCACTGTTTCCTTTGTCTTGTATCTGACCAATTACCGTTGTCATTCATGTTGTTCGGACGACGTGTCCCGTCCTTGTTGTTTATCGATAAACACAAAGTTCGGCGGGCGCAAGCGAAAAATATCGTTTTTCGATATGAATTTTTCGAAAGGCGATAAATGAGATGGCGCGGGAGCGGCAAAATGAACCGGGAAACCTGGGTGCTGGCGAGCCATAACGCCGGTAAAATCAAGGAGATGGAGCGGATTCTGGCCCCCTTCGGAGTGACCCTGAAGAGCGCCCGCGACCTCGCCCTTCCTGAACCGGAAGAAACCGAGACGACATTTCGCGGTAACGCGGCGCTGAAGGCGCGGGCGGCCTGTGAGGCGACGGGCCTGCCTTGCCTGGCCGATGATTCCGGACTGTCTGTCGATGCGCTCGGGGGTGATCCCGGCATCCATTCAGCCCGCTGGGCCGGCGAGCCGCGCGATTTCAGTCGCGCCATGCAGCGGGTCGAGGACGCGCTTTCGGCGTCTGGCAGCGCTGACCGCACTGCGCGCTTTGTCTGCACGATTGCCCTGGCTCGACCTGGCGAGGACATTGTCTTCTTTGAGGGCGAGGTCGAAGGCGAGATCGTCTGGCCGCCGCGTGGTCCGGAAGGTTTCGGCTATGATCCTGTCTTCCAGCCCGCCGGTCATGACCGCACATTCGGCGAGATGAGCGCTGACGAGAAGCGCCAGCTCAGCCATCGCGCCCGTGCGCTGGACGCGATGGTCGCGCAGGGTTTCCAGCGATGACCGATCTCGGCCAGGCGCTCGGGCTTTACCTG
The DNA here is from genome assembly GCF_001924955.1 of Maricaulis sp. W15. Taxonomy (NCBI): domain Bacteria; kingdom Pseudomonadati; phylum Pseudomonadota; class Alphaproteobacteria; order Maricaulales; family Maricaulaceae; genus Maricaulis; species Maricaulis sp. W15. Next base: position 290,858 of record NZ_LQXG01000016.1, read on the forward strand.
CACTGGCCCTATTGCGCGCGGATCTGTCCCTATTGCGATTTCAATGTCTATCGGCCCAAGGGCGATGACGAGGCGCTGCTCGCGGCAATTCTGGACGACATGGCGGACTGGCGCGAGCGCACCGGGCCGCGGGCGTTGGCCAGCCTGCATTTCGGCGGAGGAACGCCTTCACTGATGAAGCCTGACTGGATTGCCCGGGTGATAGAGGCGGCGGACCGGCTCTGGGGGTTGTCGACGGGCGCGGAAATCGGTCTTGAGGCCAATCCCAATGACCAGGCCCGTTTCGCCGGCATTGCACAGGCCGGCGTGGGCCGCCTGTCGCTGGGGGTCCAGAGTTTCGATGATGCGGTCCTTGCCGGTCTCGGCCGTGATCATGACGGCTCCGGTGCGCGTCAGGCCATCGACATGGCCCTGTCTTCCTTCGATCGGGTCTCGGTCGACATGATCTATGCCCATGCCGGTCAGACCCTGTCTGACTGGCGGACCGAACTCGGAGAGGCGCTGGCCACTGGCGCCGGTCACATCTCGGCCTACCAGCTGACCATCGAGCCGGGCACGGCCTTCGGCAAGCGGACCGAGCGGGGCGAGACGCTAGCCGTGGACGGGGACAGCGCCGCCGATCTCTACGAGCTCACCGGCGAGATGTGCGCGGCGGCAGGCTTTCCCGCCTATGAAGTCTCCAACCATGCCCGCAGCGACGCGGATCGTTCGACCCATAACCGGATCTATTGGGAAGGTGGGGATTGGATCGGTGTCGGACCCGGCGCGCATGGCCGGCTCGGGCGCAGTACGGCGGACGGTGGCCGGATCGCCACCACGGCTGCCCGGCGTCCGTCTGACTATATTGCCGGTGTTGCGACGCGCGGCTCCGGCGTGCCGGACGCTGGCCGCGAACAGCTTTCTCCGCCCGAGGACATGATTGAGCGGGCCTTTCTCGGGCTCCGGATCACCGACGGTCTGGATCTCGACCATCTCGCCGCCGCCACCGGATGCCAGCCAGAGGCGGCCGGCATCGACCGGATGATCGACGAGGGATTCCTGGCCCGTGACGGGGTGCGTATACGCCTCACACCGGCGGGCCGTCTGCTGGCCGACCGGGTTACCCGCGAAATATTGCCCTGAGCGGCCGGGACTAGAACGCCTCGATGGGTTCGAAGGTCAGCGGCGCCGGTTCGATTTCCCGAAGTCCGCGGGAGCGCATTTCATAAATCGCCAGTCCGCGTTCGATCAGTCCGGTCCCGACGAAACGGAACAGGCCATCGGCGCCGAGAAAACCCTGCTCTTCCTCAATGGCTTCCCGGGTGAAACCGCGCTCACCGCCGTCGAGATGGGCGGCCAGGCTCATCGCGTCATAGGCAAGGCTGGCGATCCGCGAGGGATCATTGCCATAGGCTGCCCGATAGGCCGTCTCGAAATTGGTGCGGGCGTCCAGGTCCGGACCGGCGAACCAGCCGCCGTGCAGGGCCGGCTCCCGCAGCAGGTCGGGGTCATTCCAAAGCCCGGTGCCGAGGAAGCGCACGACAAGTGGGTCGACCGATTGCGAGATCAACAGCGGTCCCAGCGCGCGAAGGCGCGTCCCGCCCTCCGGCAGGATCACCGCCTGGAAGGCCGCCTCGGGGTCGGGCACCCAGGCTTCGCGCCGCAGCTCGTCGGCCTCTTCCGGGGTCAGCGGTTCGAACACGCCTTCCGCAAGGCGCGCCGAGGCGCGTGCCATGGCTTCAACATCGCCGGTATAAAAACTCTCCGCGGCGACATAGCCGCCGGTCAGCGCGGCATTGTCCTGCAGCGCGGCGTGCACAGCCATGCCGTAGCGGCTCTGCGGCCCGAGATAGGCGAAGCGCTCGACGCCCTGACGGGTGGCGTATTCGACAATGCGGGCGACTTCAATCTCCGGCGGAAAGCTCATCAGATAAACGCCATTGCCGGCAACCGTGGCGTCCGTCGTGAAGGCGATGACCGGGATGCCGGCCTGGCGAGCCACCTGGCCGGCAGCGGAAACAGCCGGTCCGAACAGCGGCCCGATAATGATGTCGGCGCCGTCCTCGACAGCGGCCTGGGCCGCAGACCGGGCGCCCTGCGGTGTGCCTTGTGTGTCCTTGGGGATCAGCAGGAGATTGCCGCTGCCGCGCTCGAACAGGGCCAGCTCGGCCGCATTCAACAGGCGAAGCGCTTCCGAGCGGGCGCCGGAATTGTCAGCCGAGAAAGGCAATAGCAGGGCGACGCGGGCGATTTCGCGGTCCGCCATGTGTGGCGGGATGAGGCCGGTGGCGACCGGCTCCTCGACCGGATCGGGCTCGATTTCGACCGGTTCATCGATTACCGGTTCCGGCGGCGTGTAGATCGGCGCCGGCGGCGCGGTCTGCGTTGTGCCACAGGCGGCGAGTGTGCCGACCATCGCGATGACAGCGAGGCAGCGCAGGCCGCGGCTTTGTGCCAATGTGTCCGTCGGCAGGGCGATACGCGAATTGAAGACTGAAAGCATGACCGAAACATCCCGGGAAATTCTTGGCGAAGCTATCCGCCGTGGCGGCAGGGGGCAAGCGCTCGGGCCGGGGCTTTACCTGGTTTCGACGCCAATCGGCAATTTGCGCGACATCACCTTGCGGGCGCTCGACGTGCTCGGACAAGCCGACCGCGTCCTTGCCGAAGACACCCGCGTCACCCGGCGACTGCTCGATGCCTACGGGCTGCGGGTCGAGTTGACGGCCTATCATGACCATAATGGTGAGCGGGTCCGGCCCGGAATTCTCGAAGATCTTGAAGCCGGCAAGCGCGTTGCCCTGGTGTCGGATGCGGGCACGCCGCTGGTCTCTGATCCGGGCTACAAGCTGGCCCGCGACGCGATCGCGGCCGGTATCCCGGTCATTGCCATCCCCGGCGCGTCGGCGGTGCTGGCGGCGCTCGCCATTGCCGGTCTGCCGACCGATTGTTTCACCTTCGCCGGCTTCCCGCCGCAAAAGACCGGTCCGCGCGAAGCTTGGCTTGAGCCGTTTCGCCACATCCCCGGCAGCCTTGTTTTCTATGAGGGCGTATCGCGCCTTCCGGCGATGATCGCCAGCCTCGCCAAGGTGTTGGGAGACCGGCCGGCGGCGGTCTGCCGCGAGCTGACCAAGCTGCACGAGGAGGCACGCCGCGGCTCCCTGTCCGAACTGGCCGCTCACTACGCAGAAGCCGGGCCGCCACGCGGTGAAGTCGTGATTGTCGTCGGCCCGCCGCCGGTGGATGACTGGGATGCCGGGCGGATCGATACCGCCTTGCGCGCGGCGCTTGAGGACATGCGCGTCAAGGAGGCCGCCAGCCATGTCGCCGAAGCCTCCGGCTGGCCGCGGCGCGATGTCTATGCCCGAGCCCTGGCGCTCAAGGACCAGGACCGGTGACCCGTAAGCGGCGGCAGGCGGAAGCCCGCGGCCGCTGGGCTGAATGGCTGGCCATGGCCTGGCTGGTCGCCAAGGGCTATCGCCTGCTTGATCATCGTGCCCGCACGGCCGCCGGCGAGATCGACCTGGTCGCCAGCCGCGGTGAATATCTGGTGTTTGTCGAGGTCAAGGCGCGGCCCAGCATCAAGGCCGCGCTTGAGTCGATCGGGCCGCGCCAGCGCGGTCGCATCACCCGTGCGGCCTCGATCTGGCGGGCCTCGCGCCCGGCCGTGCAGGCGCTGCATTTGCGCTATGACCTCTTCTTGGTCGTGCCGGGCCGTTGGCCACAACATCGCCGCGCGGCCTGGATTCCCGGAGACGGCGCCCGCGACCTGCTCTGACCCGGCCCGGTATCGTGTCTTTTGTGATGTGGCTTGGCCTGGGCGCCGCGACTTGTCATGGTAGCGCGTCTGCAAATGACTAAGCTGGGGCGCGGGCGATTCGACAGGAGCTTCGTGTATGGCCGACCGTCTTTCTTTTATGTCCACCCTGCTGCTGGCCGGGCTTGTCGGGCTGGCCCCGTCGGCCTGCAGTTCCGTCGGTGCGGTTGGCCAGGATCGGTCGATCGGCCGCCAGCTCGACGACACCAATGCCTCGGTCTCGATCAAGTCGGCCATGCTGCGCTCGGAAGGCTTTGCCCTTGATGGCGTCGATGTCGAAGTGACCGAAGGCATCGCGCTTTTGACCGGACGGGTGCCGCGCGAGGATGACCGGTTGATGGCCGAATGTCTGGCCTGGTCCTCGGTTGCGGTGCGCAATGTTGCTAATGAAATCGTGGTCGGGTCCGGCCAGGGCTTCCGTGACCGTACCCGCGACGCCGAGATCACGGCCCGGGTCAATGGCCGTCTGATCTCCGACCGCTCCGTGCGCTCGATCAATTTCAATGTCGAAACCCGTGCCGGCCGGGTCTATCTGCTAGGCGTTGCCCGCAATCGCGGCGAGCTGGAGCGCGCCAGCGCCCATGCTTCGTTGGTTGAGGGGGTTGAGGAGGTCGTCTCCTATGTCCGCATCGCCGGCGTGCCGACCAATCTGCCGGCGCGCGGCGAACGCCGGGCTGAAGCCTGTGTCGGCGAAGCGAATCCGGGGGTTGAATCCCGGGGCGACGGCCCTAACTCCGGACCACAATTGATCGGTGGACCGGAGACGAGATGATGGCATGGCGTGTTGCGGTCCAGATGGACCCGATCGAGACTGTCAATGTGGACGCCGACACGACGTTCGCCCTGATGGAAGAGGCCCAGGCCCGGGGCGCCGAGCTCTACGTCTATCATCCCGACCAGCTGGCCTGGCAGGAAGGCCGCATTCTCGCCCGGGCCCGCCCGGTCCGGGTCAGGCATGTCCAGGGCGAGCACGCCGAGCTTGGTGAGGCGCGGGTGCTGGATCTGGCGCGCGATGTCGATGTCGTCCTGATGCGCCAGGATCCGCCCTTCGACATGGCCTATCAGACCGCCGCCCACCTGCTGGAAATGCTGAAGGGTGAAACCCTGGTACTCAATGATCCGTTCTGGGTCCGCTCGAGCCCGGAAAAAATCCTGCCGCTCCTTTATCCCGACATCATCCCGCCGACCCTGATCACACGCGACCTTGCGGCCCTGACCGGGTTTCGGGATACCCATCAGGACATCATCATCAAGCCGCTCTATGGCAATGGTGGCGCCGGGGTTTTCCGCCTGAAGCCGGGCGACGGCAATTTCTCGGCGCTGCTCGAGACTTTCTTCGCGCAATCGCGCGAGCCGGTGATCGCGCAGGCTTTCCTGCCGGCGGTGTCAGCGGGCGACAAGCGCATCCTGATCATTGATGGCGAGCCGATCGGTGCCATCAACCGCGTGCCGCAAACCGGTGAGACCCGCTCGAACATGCATGTGGGCGGGGTCGCCGAAGCGTCCGGCCTGACCGATAGCGATATGCGGATCTGTGACGCGATCGGTCCGATCCTCAAGGAGCGGGACCTGGTCCTCGTCGGCATTGATGTGATCGGTGATCGCCTGACCGAGATCAATGTCACCTCACCGACCGGCGTCCAGGAGCTCAAGCGTTTCTCCGGAATCGATGCCTGCGCCGCCTTCTGGGATGCGGTGGCCCGCCGGGTCGGCGCCTAGAATACACGCTTGACGTGCGACAATTTATCGTACATGCTTTGTTCCTGTTTTGATCTGGTTGTGAACGAACCTGTGGAAAACCCAATGATGCCGGACGGTTACCGGATCGGGTTGCGCTGCGAGACAGGTGGGTTGCATCTGGTGGCGGGGCGCGACACAGGCGGATGCCTGTGAATCAAATCCCCGGTATGTCGGGAGATTCGTCATGGCGGCTCGAACCGCTTCAGTGGCCTTCCACGGCGCCGAAGCCCGTCTTGTGGATGTACAGGTTCAGGTTGCGGGCGGGTCCCAGCCGATCTTTTCCATCGTCGGGCTGGCCGACAAGGCGGTCGCCGAAAGCCGGGAAAGGGTCCGGGCAGCTTTCTCGGCGCTGGGCCTGTCGCTCCCGTCGAAACGGCTGATCGTCAATCTCGCCCCGGCCGACCAGCCCAAGGAAGGTGCGCATTTCGACCTGCCGATCGCGATCGGCGTGCTGGCCGAGCTGGATGTCCTGCCCAAGGATGTGGCCGAGGACTATCTGGCCTTTGGTGAGCTGGGCGCCGACGCGCGCATCCGGCCAGCGCCGGGTGCCCTGCCCGCTGCCGTGGCGGCGCATGCGGCCGGCCGGGCTCTGATCTGCCCCGAAGCCTGTGGTCCGGAAGCCGCCTGGGCCGGTGGTGACCTGGCCATTCTGGCGCCGACGACGCTGATCCAGCTGATCAATCATTTCAAGGGCAGCCAGGTGATTGACCGCCCGGCGCCCGGCGAGTTGATCGAGGCTGGCCCCGATGTCGACCTGCGTCAGGTCAAGGGACAGGAAGGGGCCAAGCGGGCGCTGGAGATCGCCGCGGCGGGCAATCACAACCTGCTGATGGTTGGCCCGCCGGGGTCGGGCAAATCGATGCTGGCCGAGCGCCTGCCCGGCCTGTTGCCGCCGCTGACCGCGCCGGAACTGCTCGACGTGTCCATGATCCACTCGGTGGCCGGCCTGCTCGAGCGCGGCCGACTGACGCGGAACCGGCCTTTCCGTTCACCGCACCATTCGGCCTCGATGGCCGCCATGGTCGGCGGCGGCAGCCGGGCCCGGCCGGGTGAGGCCTCATTGGCGCATCGCGGGGTTCTGTTCCTGGATGAATTGCCGGAATTCCATCCGCAAGTGCTTGATAGTCTTCGCCAGCCCCTGGAAACGGGATCCATCACCGTGGCGCGGGCCAATGCCCATATCGCCTATCCGGCCCGCTTCCAGCTGGTCGCGGCGATGAATCCCTGTCGCTGCGGCGGTGGCGGCGCTGATGGCGCCAGCTGTCGCCGCGGGGCGCGCTGTGCCATTGATTACCAGGCCCGCATATCCGGCCCGATGATCGACCGGATCGATCTGCAGATTCAGGTGCCACCGGTCACGCCCGCCGACCTCGCCCTGCCGCCCCCGGTTGAAGGCACCGCCGAGGCCGCTGCCCGGGTGGCGCGGGCGCGGGAGGCACAGGCCGGGCGCGGCTGTCTGAATGCACAATTGCCGACCGACCTGCTCGATCATGTCGCCGCGCCGGACCGGGCTGGCGAGGCGCTGCTGAACGAGGCCGCCATCCAGCATGCGCTCACCGCCCGCTCCTATCACCGCGTTCTGCGGGTGGCGCGAACCATTGCCGACTTGGAGGGCCAGGAAGCCGTGCGCCGTCTCCACATTGCCGAAGCCCTGTCCTGTCGCCGTGGCCTGCAACGCGCCGGTCCGACGGCCAACCCGGCCGTGCGTGCCTGAGATTTGGCGGGCACCTTGACTGCGGGAAGCGCGGAGCCAGCCCGGCCTGCCGCAAACTCGTCAATCCAGGCGGGGCATAACGACGCTTCATTAACCCAAATCATCTATCAATCAGGCAGTTCGATCCGAAGGATGCAGATGGCCGACGAGCCGGAAGATCGCCTGACAGCCAGTTCATCGCGGCCTGATATCGCGGCGAATGGTGGGACTGCGTCTGCCTCCGGCCGGCCCGGCGCACCGAAACCAGGCGACGGGTCCGGTATTGCAGTCGATGCTGCGGCTGATACCGCAAGCCCGTTTGACACCCTGCCCGGCGCGATCGACACCCTGCTTCTGACGGCCCTCGACGCGGCCGGCGAACTCATCCTCGTGCGCGGAAATGGTGGCCGGGTGATGTATGTGAATGCGGCCTTCCTGCGGGCCTTTGGTGGCGCGCGCGAGGACTGGGTCGGACGCTGGTTCTCGGTTGCCCCGCCGGTCTCGGCCCAGGATTCCCGGCGCTATGAAATGCTGATGCGGACGCGCAAGGGCGCGATCTGGATCGAGTGGGATGAGCGCCTCCTGCCGGACGGTGCCGGCGTCATTTCGGTGGGTCGCGACGTCACCAGCCGCCGTGCTGCGCACGATGACCTGCAAGCGTCGCAGCGCGCCAAATCCCTTTTCTTTGCTGCGGTAACCCATGAATTGCGCACGCCGCTGGCCGGTGCGCTCGGCGTGTCGCGTCTGCTCGAAGCGACGCCGCTCAAGCCCGACCAGGCCGATTATGTCCGCTCGATCGCGGCGTCCGCCGATCATGCCCTGTCGATGGTCGACGATATTCTCGACCTGTCGCGCTTGGAGGCCGGCCGGCTGGAATTGCGTCCGGAGACGGTCGATGTCGCTGACCTCGTCCGCGAGACGGTGGAACTCGCCGCGCCGCGCGCCCAGGAAAAAGGCCTCGAAATCGGCGTCGTTCATGCCGCCGGCGCACCGTCACGGATCACCGGCGATGCCGCCCGGCTCAAGCAAATCCTCTACAACCTGCTCGGCAATGCCGTGAAATTCACGCAAGCCGGCGGCGTCCGGCTCGACATTGCCAATGCACCGGACAGTGAGGGGCGCGACCGGCTGGCCCTGTCGGTCAGCGATACCGGGCCGGGTATTTCCGAAGCCGACCAGGAAAGCCTGTTCGAGCATTTCGAGCGCGGTGCTGCCGAGCGCAATGGCGCCGAAAGCGGGGCCGGGCTTGGTCTGGCCATGGTCCGCCGTCTCGCTGACGCCATGAACAGCGCCATGGGCGTTGAGAGCCGGCTCGGCGAGGGTGCCAAATTCTGGCTGATCTTCGATCTGCCTGTGCTGGCCACGCGCACCGACCGGCCGCTGTCGGGCCGTCATGTTTTTGTCGCCAGCGCCAATGACACGCTGCGCGAAAGCCTGTGCGACCAGCTTGAAGCCCTCGGCGCCGAGGCCACGGCGATCATGACCGCCGCGGATCTGGCCAAGGCGGAAGGTCGCGAGCTCTTGTGTGACGCGGCGTGGGCGGATGACGCTGGCAGCGCCCAGGTCTGGCAGCTGGTGACGCCGGCCGAAAAAGCGCAGCGCACCGACCTGGTCGCCGAGGGTGATGCCAATTGGTTCGTCAAACCGGTCCGGGCTGCGACCCTTGTGGCGCAACTGACATCCGGGCAGGCGGTCGACGGGTCAACAGCCGTTCCGGAGGGCCAGCTGGCGCCGGGCGCCTGTTTCCAGCCGGACCTGTCGGGCCTGCATCTGCTGGTCGCCGAGGACGATCCGGTCAACGCCCTGATTGCCCGCAAATGCCTGGAAGGTCTCGGCGTGCGGGTCACACCGGTCGCGCGCGGTGACGCCGCCCTGGAAAGCCTGACATCACAGGCATTTGATGCCGCCCTGCTGGATCAACGCATGCCCGGCCTGGACGGGCCGGACGTGGCCCGCGCCGCCCGCGAGGCCGGCTGCCGCCTGCCCCTGATCGCCCTCACCGCCAATGATAGCGAGGCTGATCGCAAGCTCTGCCTGGGCGCCGGCATGGATGAATTCCTCACCAAGCCGCTCGACGCCGACCAGCTCGCCGACATCCTCACCCGCTTGTGCCGCCCCGGAAACCGCGCCAGCATGGGGTGACAACGTCCCCTGCCGGAGTGGTAAGCCCATGTCTGACTTGCGAGAAACTGCCGGCGTTGCGGGGCAGCGCACCTTCATGCAAACCTTGGTCGTCTATGCGACGCCGGTCATGATCTCGATGCTGATCCTGGGCTTTGCGTCCGGGCTTCCGCTCTACATGGTTTTCCAGAAGCTGTCCTACTGGCTCCGCGATGCCGGAATTGACCGTTCGACCATTGGTTTTTTCTACTTTGTTACGCTGGCCTACACACTCAAATGGCTGTGGGCCCCGGTCGTTGATCGGGTCAAAATTCCGCTCCTGTCCAAGCGTCTCGGCACCCGCCGGGCCTGGATGGTCACGGCCATTGCCGGAACGGTTATTGCGCTTGGATTCGTGGCGACGACAGACCCGACAGGTGCTTCCTATCGCCGCGACGACACCGGTGTGCGCATCGCCCAGATCGAAGCGGGCGAATACCAGGTCCTTCTGGACTCACTGGCAACGGCCGAGGCTGACCCGGAGCGAGATGCCGGTGCCGTCATCGGCAATGTGACTCACCCCGTCGAGCCGGTTGTGGACGAAACCGGCGCCCAGGTCGTGGAGCTACCGGAAGATGAATACCGGCGCTTATTGTCTCTGGTGCGAGAAGACGAGCACTTCGAGGCTCTCTCCGTGTTCCGGACTCTCGCGACCCTGCTTCCCATCGCAATCGCGGCTTTGTTGCTGGCATATTCCGGCGCGACCCTGGATGTCGCGATTGACGCCTGGCGGATCGAGTCGGCGTCGAATGACATGCAGGCGAACATGGCGGCGGCATACTCCTTTGGCTACCGCATCGCCTATATGACGTCCGGACTGGGTCTGGCGATATCCGAATGGTCCAACTGGCATGTTTCGTTTCTTGTCATGGCCGCCGCGATGGCCATCTCGGCCGGCCTCGTCTTCTTCATGAAGGAACCGAAGGCCGGCGTTGGACGCCGCGCCCTTGAAGGCAGTTTCGGGGTGAAGGTCGTCAATGCCGTGTGGCAGCCCTTCAAGGACTTCTTCGCCCGCCTCGGCTGGTGGATCATCCCGGTGGTCGCGTTGATTTCACTCTATCGGATCAGCGATTTCACCATGGGTGTGATGGCCTCGCCCCTGTATTCGGACCTTGAATTCGACCGCGCTGTTGTTGGTGGCATACAGGCAGGACCCGGCCTCGCGGCGACGATGTTCGGGCTCTTTGTGGGCGGTGTGACGGCCTTGCGGATCGGCATGATGCGGGCCTTGGTGATCGGGCTGGTCATCACACTTGTGACAAATGGTGCCTATGCTTGGCTGGCCGCCACGGCGCAGCCGGACGAAAGCTGGAAATTGCTGATCGCGATCGTCGGTGACAATCTGGCCGGCGGTTTCGTTACAACCGTCTTCATCGCCTATTTGTCGAGCCTGGTTGATCCGGCTAGCGCCGCCACCCAATACGCGTGGGTGAGCTCCTTCTACGCCCTGTTCGCGAAGTTCCTGTCCGGTTTCTCCGGCGTTTTGGCGGATGCCGTCGGCTGGGTCGTCTTCTTTGTACTCACGGCGGCCTGGACCATTCCGGCGGCCATTCTTCTTGCCGTCGTCATCCGGTTCGGACCGGCCGCTGCCAAAGGCGAACACAAATTCGCGGAACGACAGACCGAATAGAGCTGACCCCTACTCCGCCAGCCCGCTTTCCACATCATGCTTGTCCGGATCATAGGCCGCGAGCGCTGCCAGCGTGGTGATCTCTGACACCGACGCACCCAGCCGGGCGATCTGGACCGGTTTTTCGACGCCGACCAGCATCGGCCCGATCACCGTGGCACCGCCGGCCATGCGCAAGAGCTTGGTGGCGATCGAGGCGGAATGGATGGCCGGCATGACCAGAACATTGGCCGGACCCTTCAGGCGCGAGAACGGGTAGAGGAAACGGTGTGACGGGTCGAGCGCCACATCGACATTCATCTCGCCCTCGTATTCGAAATCCACCCCGCGTTCGTCGAGGATCTGGACGGCCCGGCTCAGCTTGTCGGAGCGGTCTCCCGACGGATTGCCGAAAGTCGAATAGGACAGGAAGGCAACGCGGGGCGTGAAGCCAAAACCCTTGGCGGCCGCGGCGGTCTCCATGGCGATGTCGGCAAGCGCCTCCTCGTCGGGGAATTCGGCGATATTGGTGTCGGCGATGAAGAGGGTGCGGTTTTTCACCAGCGCGATCGACATGCCCATCACGCGCTGGCCCTCGGCCGGGTCGAGCACTTGTGAGATATCGGCCAGCGCGGCGCCATAAGCGCGCGTCGTGCCGGTCACCATGCCGTCGGCATCGCCCAGCTTGACCATGCAGGCGGAGAAGACATTGCGGTCATTATTGACCATGCGCTGCACGTCGCGCTTGAGATAACCCTTGCGCTGCAGGCGGCTGTAGAGGAAGTCGGAATAATCCGCATTGCGATCCGACAGTCGCGCATTGACGATCTCGATACAATCTTCCGGCACGCCGACAAGGCGCATATTGGCCCGCGTGATCTCCTCGCGGCCGACCAGGATGGCCTTGCCCAATTCCTGGTTCTGGAAGGCATAGGCGGCGCGGATCACGGACGGTTCCTCGCCTTCCGCAAACACGATGCGGCGGCCATGTCCCATCACCGCACCCTGGATGCGTTGCAAGAGGGCAGCGGTCGGGTCGAGGCGGCGGGCCAGGGAGGCGCGATAGGCGGCCATGTCCGGGATCGGCTTGCGGGCGACGCCGGTATCCATGGCCGCTTGGGCGACATAGGGCGGGACATAGGAAATCAGCCGCGGATCAAAGGGCGAGGGGATGATGTAATTACGGCCAAAGGTCGGGCGGGCGCCGTGATAGGCGGCGGCGACCTCGTCCGGCACATCTTCCTTGGCCAGGGCGGCCAGTGCCTGGGCGGCGGCGATCTTCATCTCTTCATTGATGGTGCGGGCGCGCACATCGAGGGCGCCGCGGAAGATATAGGGGAAGCCGAGGACATTATTGACCTGGTTGGGATAGTCCGACCGGCCGGTGGCGACGATGGCGTCCTCGCGCACGGCGCGGGCGTCTTCCGGGGAAATCTCCGGGTCCGGATTGGCCATGGCGAAGATGATCGGGTCCTTGGCCATGGTCTTGACCATGTCCTGGGTCAGCGCGCCGGCGACCGACAGGCCGAGGAAACAATCTGCGCCCTCGACCGCTTCGGCCAGCGAGCGCTTGTCGGTGACGATCGCGTGGGCCGCCTTCCACTGGTTGAGATTGTCGCGCTCGGTGTGGATGATGCCTTTGCTGTCGCACAGGATGGCATTGTCCGGCTGCACGCCCATCGCCTTGAGTAGTTCGAGGACGGCGATCCCGGCCGCGCCGGCGCCATTGACCACCACGGTGAGGTCTTCCATGCGGCGATTGGTCAGTTCGCAGGCATTGATGATGCCGGCGGCCGAGATGATGGCGGTGCCGTGCTGGTCGTCATGGAAGACCGGCACGTCGAGCAATTCGCGCAGGCGCTGTTCGACGATGAAGCTTTCCGGCGCCTTGATGTCTTCCAGATTGATGCCGCCGAACGTATTGCCGATGCGTTTGACGCATTCGATGAATTGCTCGGCGTCCTCTTCCTCGACCTCGATGTCGATGGCGTCGATATCGGCGAAGCGCTTGAACAGCACCGCCTTGCCTTCCATCACCGGCTTGGACGCCATGGCGCCCAGATTGCCGAGGCCGAGAATGGCGGTCCCGTTGGAGATCACGGCGACCATATTGCCCTTGGAGGTATAGTCGTAGACCTTGTCGGGGTCGGCGGCGATCGCCTTGACCGGCACGGCGACGCCCGGGCTGTAGGCCAGTGACAGGTCGCGCTGGGTCGCCATCGGCTTGGTCGGGGACATGGCCAGCTTGCCGGGAACGGGATCCTTGTGGAAGGCGAGGGCTTCCTCGTCCTCGACGTGGCTGGTTCTGTCGTTCATCACCGATGTCCTTGTAACTTCCAAACTCCGGGTAAATTTTTGAAGTCCCGGGCCTTACAGCGCTCTAGCCGCTTCACCCCCTTGCACGCAAGGCGAAACCTCGCCACCGTCTGCGCCGATGAACGCCCTGTCGACCTTCCCCGTGCCGCGCGATCGCACCTTCCCCTCTGCTGAGGGCGCGACGCCGATGATGCAGCAATTCCTGGCCCTGCGGGCGCAGGCGCCAGCGGATGCGCTGTTATTCTACCGCATGGGCGATTTCTACGAGCTCTTTTTCGACGACGCGGTGCGGGCGTCGGCGGCTCTTGACATCGCCCTGACAAAACGCGGCGAACACCAGGGCGAACCGATTGCCATGTGCGGGGTTCCGGCCGCCACCGCCGAGGCCTATCTGGCCCGGCTGATCAAGGCCGGCTTCAAGGTCGCGGTCGGCGAGCAGATGGAAGACCCCAAGGCGGCCAAGGCGCGCGGCGGATCGAAAGCGGTGGTCGAGCGCGCCATCACACGCGTTGTGACACCGGGCACGCTGACCGAGGACAGCCTGCTCGATCCGCGCGTCTCGAACCGGATCGCCGCCCTGGCGCAGCTGGCGACGGGCGAGGCGGCCCTCGCCTGGGCCGATGTCTCGACCGGTGATTTCCGGGTCTCGCCAGTCCATGCCGACCATCTCGCCGCCGAGATCGCCGCGATGAGTCCGGCCGAGCTGCTGGTCGAAGAGCGCGCTTTTGCGGAAGCGGCCCTGCTGGCACCGCGCTCGACGCTGACGCCGTTGCCGCGGGCCAAGTTCGACCCGGCCTCGGCCGAGCGTCAGCTCAAGGACCAGTTCAAGGTCCAGGAGTTGACCGCTTTCGGTGAATTCTCGAAGGCCGAATGCGCGGCGCTGGGGGCCTTGCTGGACTATCTCGCCCTGTCACAGGCCGGGGCGCCGGCCAAGCTGGCCCCGCCGCGCCAGATCCGGGCCGGAGCAAGCCTCGCCATTGATCCGGCCACCCGCGCCAGTCTTGAGATCGAGCGCACTTTGTCAGGATCACGTCAGGGATCCCTGCTCGACGCGATCGACCGCACCGTGACGGCCCCCGGCGCCCGCCGTCTGGCGGAACGCCTGGCCCGGCCGCTGACCGATGTGGCGATGATCGAAGCGCGCCTGGATGCGATTGCCTGGTTCGAACGGGGGCGGGCCGAACGCCGTGACCTGCGTGAGCGTCTGCGTCAGGCCGGCGATGCCGAGCGGGCCCTGTCGCGCCTGTTGCTGGGACGCGGGGGGCCGCGGGACCTCAAATCTCTGGCAGCGGCCCTGCAGGAAGGCGAAATCATTGCCTCGCGCCTGCTCGACAAGACACTCGATACGCCGCCGGCCCTGATCGCTGAGGGGCTAACGGCGCTGGTCATGAATGACAAGCCGGACCTCGCCGCCCTGATCGCTGACTTGGAACGCGCGATTGTCGACGAGCCGCCGCTTCTGGCTCGTGACGGCGGTTTTGTCGCTGAGGGCTGGCGGGCAGAACTCGATGAGTTGCGGCAGCTGCGCGATGCCTCGCGCCGGGTCGTGGCCGGCCTGCAGCAGACCTATGCCGAGGCGGTCGGGATCAGTGCCCTCAAGGTCAAGCACAACAATGTTCTGGGCTATTTCGTCGAAGTGACGGCCAAGCATGGCGACGCCCTGATGGGCGATGAGCGCTTCATCCATCGCCAGACCATGGCCAATGCGGTGCGTTTTTCGACCACGGAGCTGGCCGAGCTGGAAGCCAAGATCGCGTCGGCCGGCGACCGGGCACTGGCGATGGAGATCGAGACTTTCGCGGCCCTGCGCGACCGCGTCGAGGCTCAGGCCGAGCTGATCCGGGCCGCCGCCCGGGCCTTGGCCGAATTCGATGTCTCGGCCGGCCTCGCGGAATGGGCCGAGGACTCAGAGGCCAGCCGCCCGGTGATGTCCGACGACAGCGTGTTTCACATCGAGGGCGGGCGCCATCCGGTGGTCGAGCGGGCCTTGGCGAAGGCCGGCGATGGCCGTTTCACGCCGAATGATTGCCGTCTCGACGGCGCCGGCAGCGAGGCAGCCCGGCTGACTTTCGTGACCGGCCCCAACATGGCCGGTAAATCTACCTTTTTGCGCCAGAACGCGCTGATCCTGATGCTGGCCCAGGCCGGCTGTTATGTGCCGGCGCGGACGGCACGGATCGGCATTGCAGACCGGCTTTACTCCCGGGTTGGTGCCGCCGATGACCTAGCGCGCGGCCGTTCAACCTTCATGGCCGAGATGATCGAGACTGCCGCTATTCTCAATCAGGCGACGCCGCGCAGTTTTGTCATTCTCGATGAGATTGGCCGCGGTACCGCGACCTTTGACGGTCTCTCTATCGCTTGGGCGGCAGCCGAGCATCTTCATGCCGTCAATGGCTGCCGCGCCTTGTTCGCGACGCATTATCACGAGCTGACGCGGCTGGCCGATGATCTCGACGCGGCCGGCAATGTCTCGCTCAAGGCGCGCGAGTGGAAGGGTGAGCTTGTCTTCCTGCACGAGGTTGGCAGCGGCGCGGCGGATCGCTCCTACGGGATCGAGGTGGCGCGCCGGGCTGGCCTGCCGCGCATGGCCGTCAAGCGCGCGCAAGCCATCCTGGAGCGGCTTGAGGCGGATGGCACACCGGCGGCCGCCCTGACCGATCTGCCGCTTTTTGCGCTCGCCGAACCGGAGCCGGAACCCTTCATCTCCGAGGTCGAGACACGCTTGGCACAGATTGATCCGGATGCGCTCAGTCCGCGCGAAGCCCTGGAAGTCCTTTACGCCCTCAAGGCTATGACGCAGAAAACGTGACGTCCCGTCCTGCGGTAAACTAGATTGGTCCCACGATGAAGATGCCCGTTCTGCCTGCTTCGCTGGATGGTCTGCAATTGCGGGCGCAACTGGCGGCTGCCCTGGCCCAGCAAGGCTGGGACTCGCCGGCTGCGCGAGCATCGGCCCTGAGCCATGTTCGCGCCTCGATTGACCGGTTCCGCGGCCAGGCCTTTGCCAGCCTGTCCGGTGCCGGCGGTGGGGCGGTCGCGGCACATCTTCTGTCCGACGGGATGAGCGCGTGCCTGCATGCCTTGTTCGACTCGATGGCCGCCGCAGACCCGGACGGGTCGGCCGGCGTCGCGTTGTGTGCCCAGGGCGGATTTGGCGCCGGCGAATTGGCACCCTCCTCGGATATTGATCTGATGCTGATCAAGCCGGATGCGCCGAGTGAGCTGACCGACGCCTTCCTGCAGCAATTCCTCTATGCGCTCTGGGACCTCAAGATTGATGTCGGCGGCGGTGCCTGTCGCACAATGGACGAGACCATCGCGCTGACCAGCGAGGATGCGTCCGAGCGCACGGCCCTGTTGTCGCTGCGTCATCTTGCCGGCGAAGAAGCGGCGACCGCGACCCTGGCCCAGCGTTTTCGCGACGAAGTCGTGGCCGGTGACCTGCCGGCTTTCGTCGAGGCCAAGCTGCGCGAGCGAGACGCCCGGATCGAGAAGGCCGGGCGGTCGCGCTACACGGTCGAACCCAATCTGAAGTCCGGCAAGGGTGGGCTGCGCGATTTGCAACTGATGCGCTGGCTGGCGCAGTTTCTTTATGGTGCCGACGCTTTCGAGCGCTGGGTCGGCAGCCGCCTGCTCTCGGTCGAGGATGTCTCGAAATACATTCTCGCTGATGATTTTTTGTGGACGGTGCGGTTTCACCTGCACGAGCTGGCCGGCGGCAAGGATGAGCGCCTGACCTTTGACGTCCAGCCCGAGATTGCCGCCCGCATGGGCTTTGAGGATGGCGATACCGAAAGCGGTGTAGAACGCTTCATGCGCCGCTATTTCCGCACCGCCATGGATGTCGGCGCCCTGACCCGCCTGGTCTGCGCCAAGCTGGAAGCCGATGCCTGGAAGTCCAAGCCCAAGGGGTTGGCGCGTTTCCTTCCGCCGGGCATGGATGCGGCCGAGGATGCCGATGTTGGCGAGTTCATCGTCCGCGAAGGGCGGCTCGACTTTGCCCACGCCACCCAGATCCGCGAAGATCCGATCCGCTTGATGCGCTTTTTCCATGTGGCGGCGTCGCGGCGTCTCGACCTTCATCCCGAGGCCGTGGCCCGGATCGGCCGGACGCTGCATCTGATCGATGATGATTTCCGCCGAGCCCCGCGCGCGGCGCGGGCCTTTTTTGCGGTTTTGCTGGACAGTGCGGCGCCGATGGCGGTGTTGCGGATGATGACCGAGGCCGGGGTGTTGGGGCGTTATCTGCCCGAGTTCGGGGACATTGTCGCGCGCACCCAGTTCAACATGTATCACCGCTATACCGTGGATGAGCACACGCTGCAGGCGCTTGGCCTCCTGCGCGAGATCGAGGACGGGCTGCATCCGCTTGATCACCCGCTGGCGACCAAGCTGGCGCCGCTGATCCAGAATCGCCGAGCCCTGCATCTGGCTGTCCTGTTGCATGATACCGGCAAGGGGGCCGGGGACCAGTGTATCGAAGGCGCCGCGCGGGCGCTGACGGCCTGTGAACGCATGGGTGTGGGTGAGGCCGAGACCGAACTGGTGTCCTGGCTGATCGCCTCGCATCTCCTGATGAGCGATACGGCGCAGCGGCGCGACCTGTCAGATCCGCGCACAGTGGCGGACTTTGCGGCCGCCATTGGCACGGTTGAGCGGCTGCGTCTGCTCACCGTCCTGACAGTTGTTGACATTCGGGCCGTCGGCCCCGGTGTCTGGAATGGCTGGAAAGGCCAGCTCATTCGCGAACTCTACACGGCGACCGAGCAGGTCTTGTCGAGTGATGGCGACAATCTCCAACTGGCGCGCGAAACCCTTGCCGACAAGGCGGAATTGGCCCGCAGCCGGATCCGGCCCCGCCTCGAACGGGTCAATCCGGACTTTGCCGCCTGGTGGACCGCCGAGCTGAATGACGCCTATTGGACGGCCTTTTCGGAAGAAGACCGCTTCCGCCACGCCGCGTTCGTGCGCCATGCCCGCAATGGCGCCCGCCAGACTTCGGCGGCGGTGCGTGTTGACCGGCGTCGGGCGGCCACCGAGGTCATGATCTGGTCGCCGGACCGGGAGCGAGTGTTTGCCGATATCGTCGCCGCCTTCGCCGAGGTTGGCGCTGATGTGGTCGGGGCCACCATCAACACCACGGCGTCGCATCAGGTGTTTGACATCTTCTACATCCAGGATGCCGCCGGCCAGCCCTATGGCCGGCATGATGCCGTACAGCGCCAGGCCCTGGTTGAGTATCTGCGCGAAGTGGCAACCGGTGAGGTCACGGTCAGGCGGCGTCCGGCGGCGCCGCTCAAGCGCCGGGACGCGGCTTTCCGGGTGACACCGAATGTGACGATTTCCAACGAGATCGCCGAGCAGGCGACCGTGATCGAAGCGTCGGGGCGCGACCGGCCGGGCCTGCTGGCCGACCTTGCCGACATCCTCGCCGACGAACACCTCGCCCTTACTTCAGCCCAGATCGATGGTTATGGCGAGCGGGCGACGGACGTGTTCTATGTCACCCATCGCGGCGAAAAACTGGTCGATGCGGCGATTGTCGAGCGTGTGCAAAGCGGGTTGCTGGCGGTCTTTTCCGAAAGCGAAACCGCCTTCGACAAGAAAGCGGCCCAACGCGGTATCGCCCGGGCCCGGGCGAGCGTGTTGCGGTAAAAGGGGTTCAGATGCATCTGCTTCGATCCACGGCCGTTGTCGGCGTGCTGACCATGGCGAGCCGGGTCCTTGGCCTGGTGCGGGAGATGCTGCTGGCGGCGGCTCTGGGGGCGGGCGCCGTTACTGACATATTCCTGACAGCTTTTCAGTTCCCCAATCTTTTCAGACGTATATTTGCGGAAGGTGCGTTCAACTCCGCCTTCATCCCGCTCTATGCCGGCAAGTTGGAGACCGGCGAGGCCGGAGAAGCCATCCAATTTGCCCGCCAGGTCATGTCTGTCCTGCTGACGGCTATGCTGATCCTTGTCGTCGCGGCGCAATTGTTGATGCCCTGGTTGATGTATGCGCTGGGGCCCGGCTTCGTCGGACAGCCGGACCAGTATCAGCTGGCGGTGCTGCTGACCCAGATCACCATGCCCTATCTGTTGATGATGTCGTTGAGCGCGATGCTCAGCGGCGTGCTTAACTCGCACGGCCGGTTCGCGGTCGCGGCGGCGGCACCGGTGCTGCTGAACCTGACCCTGATCGGCATTCTCTATTTTTCGCCGGCCGGGGGCGAAGGTCTGGCGTTGCATCTGGCGATCGGGATCAGCCTGTCCGGCATCGCGCAATTGACCTGGTTGTTCGCCGCGTGCCGCGCCACCGGCTTGCGCCTGAGCCTGTGTTTGCCGCGCCTGTCTCCCGGAATTCGGCGCCTGATCGTGCTGGGCGTGCCGGGCGCCCTTGCTGCCGGGGTGACGCAGATCAACATCCTGGTGACCTCATCCATCGCCACCATCGAAGAGGGCGCACGGTCCTGGCTCTATTATGCCGACCGGCTTTATCAATTGCCGCTTGGCGTGGTCGGGATTGCCATGGGCGTGGTGTTGTTGCCGACGCTCAGCGGGCGGGTCCGCGCCGGTGCTGTCGAGGCGGCGTCGAATGCGATGAACCGGGCACTGGAGATTTCCATGGCCCTGACCTTGCCCGCGGCGACGGCGCTGGCTGTCATCCCGGTCTTCGTGGCCACCGGCATCTACCAGCGCAGTGAATTCACGCCCGCCGATGCGATCATGGTGAGCCAGGCCTTGGTGCCGTTTGCCATCGGCCTGCCGGCCTTCGTACTGATCAAGGTGCTGTCGCCCGGCTTCTTCGCCCGTGAGGACACGCTGACGCCGATGAAGTTCGCGACAGTCGGCGTGGTTGTGAACCTGGCCGTCGGCCTCGCACTGTTTTTCGGGCCGCTGGGCTTTGCCGGGCTCGCCATGGCGACGGCGCTGGCAGGATGGGTCAACACCATCCTGCTAGCGGTCACCCTGAAACGGCGCGGCCTGCTTGAGCCGGATGCGCGTCTTCTGGGCAAGCTGCCGCGCATTCTCGGTGCCTGCGCGGTCATGGCGGTCTTCCTGCTGGTCGCCGAACACTATGCCGAGCTCTTGCGGGCGATCCTGTTCGATTCAACGCTGCTGACCCTTCTCGTTGTGTGCGGGGCAGGGCTGGGTGTGTACGGGTTGGCGGCGCTCACGACCGGTGCGCTGCGTCCGGCCGAGGTGCGCGCGGCGCTCAAGCGCTCTTGAGGCAATCGCCTGCGCTCGCTAAGAGGCATGTCCCTGTCCGTCTTACCCGCAAGGCCCTCCCATGAGTGACACGCCCACCGATTACAAAGGTCCGCAACGCGTCCTGTCCGGCATGCAGCCGACCGGTCGCCTTCATCTCGGCAATTATCTCGGTGCGCTGAAGAATTGGGTCGCGTTGCAGGAAGACCCGACGCGGGAGTGTTTTTACTTCATTGTCGACATGCATGCGATCACCATGCCGCATGATCCGGCGACCCTGCCGGATACGGTTCGCTGCGCTGCTGCCGCCTATATCGCCGCAGGGGTTGATCCTGAGAAGAGCACGATCTTCGCCCAGTCGGCGGTCCCGGCGCATGCCGAGCTGGCGTGGATTTTCAATTGCGTCGCCCGGCTCGGCTGGCTCGAGCGGATGACGCAGTTCAAGGACAAGGCCGGCAAGGACAAGGAACGGGCCTCGGTCGGGCTGTTCACCTATCCGGTGCTGCAGGCCGCCGACATCCTCGTCTACAAGGCGACCGAAGTGCCGGTCGGCGAGGATCAGAAGCAGCATCTTGAACTGTGCCGGGATATCGCCGCCCGCTTCAATCGTGACTACGGCAAGGGCGAAGCGATCTTCCCGATCACCGAGCCCGTCATTCAAGGCCCGGGCGCCCGCATCATGAGCCTGCGAGACGGGACGTCGAAAATGTCGAAATCGGATGTCTCCGACAATTCCCGCATCAATCTGGAAGACGATGCCGACATGATTGCGCGCAAAATCAAGAAGGCCAAGACCGATCCGGAACCGCTTCCGGCCACGGTCGAGGAGCTTGAGGGGCGGGCGGAAGCGTCCAACCTGGTCGGCATTTACGCAGCGCTCACCAACCAGACCAAGGCTGAGGTGCTCGGTGAGTTCGGCGGCCAGGGGTTCGGCGCTTTCAAGCCGGCGCTGGCGGACGTCGCGGTCGAGTATCTTGCCCCGATCTCTGACGAGTATCGTCGCCTGATCTCCGACAAGGCCGAGATCGACCGCATCCTGGCAAAGGGGGCCGAGCGGGCCCGCGCGGTCGCCCAGCCGGTCGTCGCCGAGACCAAGAAGATCGTCGGCTTCTGGGGGTAGGCTTTTTGCCGCACTCCCGCCGATGCGCGCCATGCCCTAGACCGACTGTACCAGCCGGGTCCGGTCTGGTTCACGAGGAGAAGAAGATGCAGAAATTCGTCCCGCTCGTCGCGCTCGCCACCCTGCTCACCGCCTGTGGCGGCGGTGATGAGTCCCACCAGGACGCCGCTCAGGGTCCTCGGGAACACGCCGGGAACCACCATGGCGACGTCATGCCGGCGGCCGATGACGAACAGGCCCCCTTGCCGGATGACGGTATCGCGCCGGTGATCGAGGTGCGCAATGCCTGGATCCGGCCGCACCCGAACGGGCGCGACGTCACGGCTGCCTATTTCACGGCCCGCCTGTCGCAAGGTCATGCCGACCGCCTGTTGTCAGTGCAGGTCACCGGCGCCGGGCGGGTTGAGCTGCACGGCCACACAATGGACGAGCAGGGCATGATGCGGATGCGTCCGATCGCCCCGCCGGATCTTGTTGATTCCGACCCCTTGGTCTTCATGCCCGGCGGCTTTCACCTGATGGTGCACGGCCTTGCCCCGATCATAGAGGGCGATACCGTTCCGGGCGTGTTGGTCTTTGAACGGGCCGGCGAGATCGCGGTTACGTTTTCCGTGCGCAATACGGCACCGGAAAGCCCGGCGGAAGACTGACCGACCGGCCTTGCGGCCTTGGCCGACGGTTTGGCGCGGATCCCGCTGGGTTAACGAGACGTTACTGAACCCTCGTTTCCTGCCAGGTCCGCGCCGGACTCCGTGCCACCATTGGTGTTGCCATCGTCGGGCGCTGTTGTGTAAATCGCCGGATCGTAGGCCTTGGCGGCCCTCGGCCAGAACAGGCGCATCAGCCAGACACCGAGCGCGATCGCCGGGATCAGCACCAGTCCGATGGCGTTTTCATCGACCAGGAAGAGCTTGATGAAGAAGCCGGCGCCGATCAGCGCCACCCCCCCACCCAGCGCCGTCATGACCGCGAGGAAGGCCATCGACGCACCTTCAACATAGCGGATCGGCCCCGTCTGGTCGGCCAGGCCGCCATGCAGCACCCGCAGGAAATCACGGAAGTCGCGGGCATTGGCCTCCCACTGGCCGATACCGGCCCAGCGCATCGACCCGAACGCGATCTCGCGGCCGTCGGAGGCGCTGACACGGCACACGACTTGACTGTTCTGGCCCGCCATTTCGACCGCCAGTCGCACTTGCCGGACATCGGTCAGCGCCAGGCTGTGTTGCGGGCCGTCTTCCCCGTCGCGCCACGTGATCGCTTGCGAATCCACGGAGAAATTGCGCAGCGGTGTCCCGGCATTGCGGCGGTCGATCAATGTCGCAGTGTCCATAAATTTCCCTTTCGCTGCGGGGGTTAGCATGAATTGCTGGACGTGTCGTGCGGCAGGCGCCAAACTCGCGTCATGCCGCATAGCACGCGCAAGTTTCTCGTCGTCGCGGACGACAGCACCGAGTGCCGGACCGCACTCTATTTTGCCGCCCGCCGGGCCCAGGCGACGGGCGCGCATGTTGCCATTCTCGCCACGCATGAACCGGGTGATTTCAGCCATTGGATCGGCGTTGCGGAAACCGCCAAGCGCGAGGCCGAATCGGCCGCCGAGACCCTGCTGGAGTCGATGGCGGAAGACGCCGAAGCGGTGACCGGCGAGCGTCCGGAACTGTTTCTGCGTGAAGGCGATCGCCGTCAGGTCCTGTCCGAATTGCTCGAAGAAGATCCGCTGATCTCCCTGCTGGTTCTCGCGGCGTCGGCCAATGGCGAGGGTCCCGGCCCGCTGGTGACGGCCTTGGCCCGCGGCAAGGGTCTGTTTTCAGGCCGCGCCGTCCCGGTGACGGTTGTTCCGGGCGACATGGACGAAGCCGAGATCGACGCGCTCGTCTGAAAACCCTAGCACGAGTGTGGTTGAATGGTGGGCGAAAGAGCGCCAAGTGAGCGTCAGGAGGCCCTGCCATGTTCATCCAGACCGAAGCCACGCCGAATCCGAACACGCTGAAATTCCTGCCCGGCCGCGAAATCGCGCCGGACGGCCCGCGCGAGTTTGAAAGCGAAGAGGATGCCGCTGATGCGCCGCTCGCGGCTGACCTCTTTCTGGTCGATGGCGTGTCGGGCGTGTTTTTCGGTGAGGATTTCATCGCCATCACCAAGACCGACGCCTATGAGTGGGATCATATCAAACCCTTCCTGCTCGGCGCGATCATGGACGGGCTGCAATCGGGGCGTCCCCTGCTTGGCGACGCCGTCACCGAGAGCGGCCATGCGGCCTATGCCGGCGAGGATGAGAGCCTGGTCAAGGAAATCATCGAGCTGATCGACACTCGGGTCCGCCCGGCGGTCGCCCAGGATGGCGGCGACATCCTCTTCCATTCCTATATTTCCGACGGCGGCATTGTGCGCTTGAAGATGCGCGGGGCGTGTTCCGGTTGTCCGTCATCCACAATGACGCTGAAATCCGGCATCGAGAATTTGCTCAAGCACTACATTCCGGAAATCCAGGCCGTCGAGGCGGTGGAATAGCATTGACTCTCGCTGCCACCTAGGGTGACTTTGCGGAGGCGTTAGATCGTTGGGGTGAGCCAATGCTTGGTAAAGATCCGATTTTGACCGAAAATGAGCCGGATGCTCAGTTCGCTTCTTTTGTTGAAGCCGCAAAGGAAAACATCAATTTTGATGCGAGATTGGCAGAATACTGTGTAAGAAAATGCGTTGTTCGTGGTCAAATTAGCCGTGCTTCCTCAGCTGAGGCGACAGAAATTATTGCGTCGGCCATTTCCGAGCACATCAACCCGTTTATCGTGTTGGTATTGTTCACAAAGCACAATCGGGCGGGTCACTTGTATAACCGTCGGATTGCGCGGGGATCTCCAGCGATGCCCGACGACCTAACTGACTCTCTAATTCGAGAACTCGTGCGGGTGGTGGCGGATCATGAAGGTCCTGACGTGAAAGATCGTTGGGTGCGATCAAAAGTGACCGGCATTCGGACCATCGTTTCATACAAGATCGAAGATATTTGGCGGGTTCTTGCTGCGTGACCGGACGCGGCTCTTTTAAGTCACCGTTTGTTCTTTGGACGAGACTGAGGGCATTTCTTCAAGATTCTCAAACGCTACCTGTAACATTTGCTATGGGGGCGGTTATGGCTGCCCCTGTGTCGATACTGGCAATTGGGGCGAATGGCAGCAGCGAAACTCTGTCGGAAATTCCCCTATTGTCGTTTGTTGCGGGGTTGGGGCTATACATACTCGGGTCACTACTATTTTTTCTTGCCTTAGTTGTCTTCAATACATTTTGTCCATCTAAAATTGTTCATCATAAAAACAGGCAAGAATTTTTGTCAGCGAAGCGAATAGACTATGATTTGCTAAACAATGAAGACATAGGCGGTGAAGAATTCTCGGACTGGATACTACCTGCTAGAGCTGAATGGAATTTGCAGAATCGAAGCAACGCTGGTGCTCGCTATACAATTTCCATTTTTTTATTCGTCGGGTTGATGCTCCTAATTATATCCGCGATAATTTTTCTCTTAACTCTTTTAAGATTTGCTCTTTAGATTTCCCCAATTGAACCCCCTCACTGCAGTGTTCGGCCAGTGTCTCTAGGGCCCGTGCGATGGGGGTGTCGGCAGACTGGTGGGGAATGGACTGCAGGAGCATATCGAGTTCGTTTTCAATAGGCTGCCCCGACGGATCAGATGCGAGTTGTGGCTTCACAATCTATCTCCATTGTTCGGCAAAACTTTGGTCGTTTGTGCTGACAAATGCAAATAGTGGAAGAAATGATTCTATAAAGTCGAATTTCTGAATCAAACGTGTGCGCATTCAAGGTGTCGTGAATCAAATGTGCGCGTGCGCCTAAATGATTCGGTTCGTGCGTTTGAATGCCGGTCTTGTTGGTCCTTCCGAAGTGCTTCGCAAAGATCAAAGTTCTGATCGCAAACTGAGGCAGGCTAATTTAACCGCCTGACAACCACACGGGGGCTTCGACCTGGCGGCGAATATCCTCTAAATGACTGCCATGATGTGGCTGGCAATCGATACGACCGGTGAGAATTGCACCGTCGCCCTGCGCCTGGGTGGCGGTGCCTCCCATGTTTTGAGCGACCCGATCGGGCGCGGTCATGCCGAGCGTCTGGCGCCGATGGTCCAGCAGATATTTGCCGATACCGGGGCGGCACCGACCGAGATCGCGCGGATCGGCGTGACGATCGGTCCGGGCAGTTTCGCGGGCACACGTGTCGGGGTGGCATTCGCGCGCGGTCTGGCGCTGGCCTGCGGCGCACGCTGCATCGGCATCCCCAATCTCGCGGTCCTGGCACGGCAAGCCGGCCCGCAACCGGCACTCGCAGTCTTGCATGATGCCAAGCGCGGCGAGGTGATCCTTCAACTCTGGACGCAGGGCGAGGCGGGGCCGCCCGAGCGTTGTCCCGTCGCGGATCTGCCGGCCCGCATCGAGGCCCTTGCCGGATCCGGCTGCAAGGTCACGGGTTCGGGCGCTGCGCGATTGCCGGACGGCTTTTCCGATCTCGGCATCACGACGCTCGACCCGGCCGTGCTGCTGGCGATGACGGGTGAGCTGGATCCGTCCGGACACCCGCCCACCCCGTTTTACGCCAGACCGCCTGATGCCAAACTGCCGGGCGGCGTGTTGCCGGCGTGAGCGACAAGGTCGAAACCGTCCAAGCGTCGAGCGCAGCGCGTCTGGCGGATCTGCACGCCCGCTGTTTTGCCGCCGGCTGGTCTGCGGCGGAGATCGCCTCCCTGCTCAACCTGCCCGGATGCATGGCGCTGGCCAGCAGCAAGGGCACCGGCTTCATCGCCATGGCCCTGTTTCGCAGCGCCGCTGACGAAGCCGAATTGCTGACTCTCGCGACAGATCCTGATCATCGGCGCCGAGGCCTGGCAGAACGGGTTCTGGCGGCGGGCGAAGATCGTCTGTCCGACACGGGTATTACGCGGATATTTCTGGAGGTTTCCACCGGTAATCCGGGCGCGCAAGCCCTGTACCTGGCAGTCGGATACACTGAAATTGCCCGCCGCCCCGCCTATTACCGCGATGGCAGCGATGCGCTCGTCCTTGAAAAATGGCTGCGCAAAGATGGACAGACCGCCCCGTGAGCGCCTATTTCTCGACAGGACCGATAGGGGAATGATCATGCCGGACCGGATCGAGAAACTTTGCATTGCCAAGGGCCTGCGTATGACGGATCAGCGCCGGGTCATTGCCCGCGTGTTGTCGCAGTCAGACGACCATCCCGATGCCGAAGAATTGCACCGTCGCGCGTCCGACGAGGATCCGCGCATCTCGCTGGCAACGGTCTACCGGACGGTCCGCCTGTTCGAGGAGGCCGGCATCATCGAGCGCCATGATTTTCGCGACGGACGGTCCCGTTACGAAGAGGTCGGCGATGAACACCATGATCACCTCATCGACCTGAAATCCGGTGAAGTCATCGAATTCGTCAATGAAGAGATCGAGCGCCTGCAAGAGGCGATTGCCCGCAAGCTGGGCTACAAGCTTGTCGATCACCGGCTCGAACTCTACGGCGTTCCCCTCAAGAGCGCCGAGGACTAAGCGCGCCACCCATCGTCGGGTTTCGAGGAGAGGCCATGTCCGCGCGCACGCCCGGCAAACACGCGATCATTTTCATTTTCGTGACCGTGCTGATCGACATGATCGGCTTTGGTTTGATCATCCCGGTCATGCCGTCGCTTCTGCACGAGCTTACCGGTCTGGATGCCAATGAATCTGCGGTGATGGGTGGCTGGCTGATGGCCAGCTATGCTGGCATGCAGTTTTTCTTCGCCCCGATTGTCGGCGGGCTGTCAGACCGTTTTGGCCGCAAGCCGGTACTGCTGGCCGCGCTGGCCGGCTTTACAATTGACTATCTGATCATGGGCTTTGCGCCAGTCTTCTGGCTGTTGTTGGCCGGACGGGTTCTGGCCGGCATTTTCGGGGCCAGCTATTCGACCGCCAATGCGTTTATCGCCGACATCACGCCGCCGGAACAGCGTGCTGGCCGTTTCGGCATGATTGGCGCGGCGTTCGGGATCGGCTTCATTGTCGGGCCGGCGATCGGCGGTTTTCTTGGCGAATGGTTTGGTCCGCGCGCGCCGTTCTTCGCCGCCGCAGCCTTGGCCGGGTTGAACCTGGTCTATGGATTGCTGGTGCTGCCGGAGACACTCAAACCGGAGAACCGGCGCGGCTTTGACTGGCGCCGGGCCAACCCGTTCGGGTCGATCTACCAGATGCGCCACTATCCGGTTGCCCTGGTCTTGATGGGCGCGGTTTTCCTGATGTTGTTCGGACACGCCGTCTATCCGGCAATCTGGTCCTATTATTCGACCTTCAAATTCGGCTGGAGCGAAGCCGATGTCGGCCTGTCACTGATGGTGGTCGGACTGACCGCCGCCATCGTCCAGGGCGGGCTGACGCGGATTCTTGTTCCTAAGCTCGGCGAGTGGCGCGCCATCATCATTTCGCTCAGCATCGCGGTTGCTGCCTATACGGCCTATGGCCTCGTGACCGAGGGCTGGATGGTCTATGTGGTGATCTGCGTCGCGGCGATCGGCGGTATCGGACAGCCGGCCCTGCAAGGGGTGATGTCGCGCCAGGTGCCGGCCAATGCGCAGGGCGAACTGCAAGGCGCGATGACCAGCCTGCAGAGCCTGTCCATGGTGGTCGGGCCGCTTTTGATGTCGCGGGCGTTCAAGTATTTCTCCGGCGACACCGCGCCGGTCTACCTGCCCGGCGCACCCTTCTATCTCGCCGCGGTCCTGACATTCCTGGCATTGCTGGTCGGGCTGCGGGCCCGCAAGCACGATCCCAAGCCGGACGCTGCAGCGGTGGTCCCGGCGGTCGGTCCGGCCGCGAACGCACCCGTCGGTTCCGGCCCGATGCCACCGGCTGATTAGGCGCACCCCTTGCGGGGCAAGGGGATTTCAAGCATAACCCGCGCCTTCCCGCGACCCGCTGGTCGATAGGGACAGTGTGGACTGTGTGTGGCAAACTGGCAGAATTCATGAGTACGACGCGCAAACGCCTCTTCATCAAGACCTATGGCTGTCAGATGAATGTCTATGATTCCGAACGGATGAAGGACGTTCTGACGCCGCTTGGTTATGAGTCGTCGGACACGCCGGATGGGGCCGACCTTGTCATCCTCAATACCTGCCATATCCGCGAGAAGGCGGCCGAGAAAGTCTATTCCGAGCTGGGCCGCCTGCGTCCGCTGAAGGACGAGAAGGCCGCCTCGGGCGGGATGACAATTGCCGTCGCCGGCTGTGTCGCCCAGGCCGAAGGCGCCGAGATCATGCGCCGCGCTCCGGTTGTCGACCTGGTCGTTGGCCCGCAGACCTATCACAAGCTTCCCGAGCTGATTGCCCAGGCCCACCGTGCCAAGGGCGAGGCGCTGGATACCGAGTTCGAGGTCGAGGACAAGTTCGACAAGCTGGGCAGCGACCGCCAGGTCGAGGGTTATTCGGCCTTTGTGACGGTGCAGGAAGGTTGCGACAAATTCTGCACCTTCTGTGTCGTGCCCTATACGCGCGGCGCGGAATGGTCGCGCCCGGTGGATCAGATCATCGCCGAAATCCGCGCCCTTGCTGCCAAGGGCATTCGTGAAGTCACGCTGCTGGGCCAGAACGTCAACGCGTTTCACGGTGCCCCGCCAAGCGGTCGCGAGGCCGACGGCGCTTGGGGCCTCGGCCAGCTGGTGCGCCATGTCGCGCTGATCGGCGGGATCGAGCGTATCCGTTTCACCACCTCGCATCCGCGCGACATGGATGAGGACCTGATCCAGGCCTTCGCCGATACGCCCAAGCTGATGCCCTATTTCCACCTGCCGGTGCAGTCGGGATCGGACAAGATTCTCAAGGCGATGAACCGTCAGCATGTGGCGGCCGACTATCTCGCCACGATCGCCCGCCTGCGCGAAGTGCGCCCGGATATCGCGATTTCCGGTGACATGATTGTCGG
This sequence comes from Maricaulis sp. W15, assembly GCF_001924955.1. Classification (NCBI taxonomy): domain Bacteria; kingdom Pseudomonadati; phylum Pseudomonadota; class Alphaproteobacteria; order Maricaulales; family Maricaulaceae; genus Maricaulis; species Maricaulis sp. W15. The sequence goes on from NZ_LQXG01000016.1 coordinate 320,462, forward strand.
CTTCCCGGGTGAAACAGATGCGGATTTCGAGGCGACGATGGAGCTGGTGCGCCAGGTCAATTACGCCTCCTGCTTCTCGTTCAAATATTCCAAGCGCCCCGGAACGCCGGGTGCGGCGATGTTCAACCAGATTGATGAGGGCGTGAAATCGCAGCGCCTCGCTGCGCTTCAGGCCTTGCTCGACAGCCAGCAGGTTGCCTTCAATGAAAGCATGATCGGCCGGACATTGCCGGTATTGTTTGAAAAGCCCGGCCGGCTCGACGGCCAGTTGCATGGCCGCAGCCCCTATCTGCAATCCGTGCATGTCGACGGTCCCGCCGAGCTGATCGGCCAGATCGCCGAGGTCGCGATTGAAACCGCCTCCCGCAACGCCCTGTCCGGGCGCCTGGTCGGGACCAAACGGAGTGCCGCGTGACCGCATCGCGTCCCCCGGCTCGCAAGCGAGCCGCCAAACCCCGCAAAGCGGCCTCGGAAAGCCTTTATTTCGAGGATGTTGAACGCCTGCGCGGCATGGCCGGTGCCGGTGACCGCTTTTTCATGCTCATCGAGCAGGATCTGAGCGTTTCGATCAGCGCGCCCGGTCGCGGGCAAGTGGTGATCACGGCCGAGGACAATAGCGCGCGCGACGAGGCCAAGCGGGTGCTCAAGCGCCTCTATGGCAGTCTCGAACACGGATTGACCTGCGACGAGGCGGCGGTGCGTGCCGCCCTGCGCCTGCAGGATGACGAGGCGACGCCGGGTCTCGTCGATGATGGTGTGATCCGCGTGCCGCGCGGTTCCAGCCTGATCGCCCGCACCGAAGGCCAGCGTGCCTATGTGCGGTCCCTGAAAAATGAAAAAGCCTATGACCTGATCTTCGGCGTCGGTCCGGCCGGCACCGGCAAGACCTTGCTGGCCGTGGCCTATGGCGCTTCGATGCTGATCCAGCGCAAGGTCGAGAAGTTGATCATCACCCGGCCGGCGGTCGAGGCGGGCGAAAAGCTCGGCTTCCTGCCCGGTGACCTCAATGAGAAGGTTGATCCCTATCTGCTGCCGGTCTGGGACGCGCTGGCCGATACGCTGGGACGCAGCCAGCTGGAGAAAATGCGCGAGGACGGCCGGATCGAGGTCGCGCCGATCGCCTTCATGCGCGGTCGCACGCTCAACCGGGCCTTTGTGATCGTTGATGAAGCCCAGAACACGTCGCGAGCCCAGATGCAGATGGTGCTGACACGCCTCGGTGAAGGATCGCGCATGGCGGTGACCGGCGACCCCAGCCAGTGCGACCTCAATCCACGTGATCCGTCCGGCCTGCCGCATGCGCTGGATATCCTGGCCAACACCAAAGGTGTTGCCATTACGCGCTTTTCGCGCGTTGATGTGGTGCGCCACGATCTCGTGGCCCGTATTGTCGAAGCCTATGAGGAAGATGCGCGCGGTCGGACAGGCCCCGCGCAACCGCGATGAACGCCGTTGATCTGATTGTCGAAGATGACGCCTGGTCATCGCTGCAGGGCAAGACACGCCTCGCCGAGGAGGCGATCCGTGCTGCCTGTGCCGAATTGCCGGATCGCGCACCGGGTGTGGTCGCTGTCCTGCTCGGCAGTGACGCGGCGATTGCGGCGATGAATGTGCAGTTCCGAGGCAAGGACGGGCCGACCAATGTCCTGTCATTTCCCTCCGGCGAGCATGCCGACAATCATCTCGGCGATATCGCGCTGGCGCACGGCGTTGTGGCCCGCGAAGCGGCAGCGCGCGCCATCGACCCGGCCGATCATCTGCGCCACCTGATCATCCATGGATTCCTGCATCTGCAGGGCTATGATCACCAGGGTGATGACGAGGCCGAACTCATGGAAATGATCGAGCGCCGCGCCCTTGCCCGATTGGGCGTTGCCGACCCCTATGCCAATGAGGATTCGGGTTCCGACCCGCACGCTGAATGACCGATATATCCGCCCCTTCTGACCCTGACAGTCGATCCTGGTTCGCGCGCCTGTTCGGTGGCGCGTCATCTTCCGTTTCCGGTAGCAGCGCAATCGCGTCGGGCCCGGTTCACAATTCCATCGAAGCCGATGCGCTGGACAAGCTGCGTGTGGCTGACGTGATGGTGCCGCGGGCTGATATCGTCGGAGTCGACGTGTCGACGCCGCTGGGGCAGCTGGCCAAGATCTTCGCCGAAGCCGCGCATTCGCGCCTGCCGATCTATCGCGACACGCTGGATGATCCTGTGGGGGTGGTCCACATCAAGGATGTGGTCAGCCATCTGGCGCCGGGTTCGTCGGGCAAGCGCCCGGCCGGCTGGGCCCAGAAACAGGTTCTGCCGTCCATTGGCCGCCCATTATTGTTCGCGCCGCCGTCGATGAAGGCGCTCGACCTTCTGCGCCGCATGCAGGGCCGACGCATGCATTTGGCCCTTGTGGTCGACGAATATGGCGGCACGGACGGGCTGGTGACGCTGGAAGACCTGATCGAGCCGATCGTCGGCGATATCGAAGATGAGCATGACGACGAGGAAACGCCCGCCATCCGCTCGCGTGGCCCCGGTGTCTGGGATGTCGAGGCGCGGGCCGAGATCGACGCCTTTGAAGCGGTGGTCGGCGAGGAGATCGCCGCCGAGGACGAGGACGAGGATGTCGACAGTCTCGGCGGTCTGGTCTTCACCCTGATCGGCCGGGTCCCCGAGCGCGGCGAGGTGATCCGTCACCCGACCGGCTATGAGTTTGAAGTGATCGAAGCGGATACGCGACGGATCAAGCGCATGCGGGTGCGGGCACCGCACAAGCGGCCCAAACCGGCCGGGCCAGAGGCCACGGACGCCACGGACGCAGGCTGATGCGGCGGCTCCACCTCCTGGTCTGGTGGCCGCGAACCTGGCTGGCAACGCGGTCCGGATGGCGCCCGCGGATCGCGCTTTTCGTGGCCGGCCTGTTCAGTGCACTCGCGGTCGCACCCTTGCACATCGTGCCCGCCCTGATGATCGGGCTGTGGGTCCTGTTCGCGGCACTGGATGGCTCGCGTCGTTTCGACCGACCGCTGCGCAGCGCTTTCCTGCGCGGTTTCCTGTTCGGTTTTGGCTATTTCATCGCCGGCATGGCGTGGATCGTCTATGCCTTCTTGACCCGCGGCAATGGCGTTGAATTCCTGGCGCCGGTCGGGCTGATCGGACTGGCGGCGCTGATGGCCGCTTTCTGGGGGCTCGGCGCGGTGATCCATTGCGCGCTGGCGCCGCGCTCTGTGTGGCGGGTTCTGGTGTTCGCGGCGGCCCTCGCCTTTGCCGAATGGGCGCGCGGCCATCTTCTCGGGGGCCTGCCCTGGAACCTGCCCGCCTATGTCTGGCCGGCCGGCGGACTGGTCAGCCAGACGGCGTCCTGGTTCGGCGTCTATGGTCTCAGCCTGCTGACGATTTTCGTGCTCACCGCGCCTGTACTGGCCATCGCACCGCGGCTGGAACTGGCGCGCAGCCTGCCGGCTTTCGCGGCGCTGGGCCTGTCCATGATCGTGCTGGCGACCGGCGCCATCCGGCTCGCCGCCTCGGCGCCTGACGATGTGCCGGGCGTGTCGATCCGTCTCGTCCAGGCCGGCATTCCCCAGGCGCAGAAATGGGCTGCTGGCGGTGCCGAACTGACCCGCGACCGCTATCTCGCGCTGACCGCCCGCCCCGGCATCGAAACGGTGACCCATGTCGTCTGGCCGGAGGGCGCCCTGCCGACCTTCATGCTGGAAGACGGCGCGACGCTGGCGCGGATCGGCGATGTGCTGGATGGCGGGCAGGTCTTGCTCGCGGGCGTCAACCGGCGCGCGTCCGACGGCGGTGAGCTGGGCTATTACAACACGCTGGCGGCCTTGCGCTACCAGTCGGGCACACCGCGCATTGCCGCGCTCTACGACAAGGTGCGGCTGACCCCGTTTGGCGAATTCACACCGCTGTCCGGGCTGATGGCGATGACCGGAATCGAGGCGTTACAGGATCTTGCGCGCTATGAGTTCAGCCCCGGGCCGGGGGCCAATGTACTGGAAATCCCCGGCGCGCCGGACATGCTGCCGCTGATCTGTTACGAGTCGATCTTTCCCGGCTTCGTCCGTTCGGCTGATACGCGGGCGCACTGGCTCTACAATTTGTCCAACGATGCCTGGTTCGGCCCGACCGCGGGTCCGCGTCAGCATTTCAACCAGGCCAGCTATCGCAGTATTGAAAGCGGGCTTCCGATGGTGCGATCGGCGGCGCTGGGCGTGTCCGGCGTGGTCGATGCGCTCGGCCGGGCGCGTGTCGCAATGGAGCCAAGCGGCGAAGGCGTGCGCGATGTCGCGCTGCCGGGCCGACTTGAGCGCACACCCTATTCCTTTTGGGGCGACACGCCTTTCCTCGCCTTCTGCGTCCTGGTCCTGCTCGGCATGTCCTGGCAGCGTTTCCGGCAGGTCCACGCAGCCGATGATGTGCAGCCGTGAGATGAGTTGATTGGTACGCATCCCTTTGGTTGTGCTAGATTACCGGTCTGATCTGCGCTTTGGCCCAATCCCAACGAGGTGACTCAATGCCGAAGGTAAATCCGCGTGGCCCCAATCCGATCGACATCCATGTCGGCTCACGCATCCGGCTACGCCGGCAATTGCTCAAGATGAGCCAGGAAAAGCTGGGCGATGAACTTGGTGTGACCTTCCAACAGGTTCAGAAGTATGAGCGCGGCGCCAACCGGGTCGGTGCGAGCCGGTTGTACCGGCTGTCCAGCGTGCTGGAAGTGCCGGTCCAGTTCTTTTTCGATGGTCTGGCGGAGCAGTCCGGCGCGACCGGCATGACCGACGGCGACCAGACGCCGATCGTCTATGATTTCATCCAGAGTTCGGACGGGGTGTCGCTGGCGGAGTCCTTTTCCCGCATCACGGATGCGAAAGTGCGTCGGCGCGTGCTGGAGCTGGTGCGCACGCTGGCGACTGACGATCCTGCCAAGACGTGATGTGCCGCTGACTTTCCCGGTGCAAGCCCGTCCGGAACCCGCTAAACCCGCCTCCCATGATGACTGAGACGCCTGAAACGCCTGCCTTCCGCCTGTTCGGACGCGCCCAGGGAAAGCCCCTGTCGGCGCGCCAACAGGGCCTGGTCGACAATCTGCTGCCGCGCATCGGACTGCCGGAAGACGGGGTGATCGACCCGGCGGCTCTGATGCCGGATTGCCGGACCCAGGCGCTCGAGATCGGCTTTGGTGGTGGTGAGCACCTGGCCGCCCAGGCGGCGGCCCACCCGGAGACCGGTTTTATCGGCATCGAACCCTTCCTGAACGGGGTCGCCAAGGCACTGACCGCCCTTGACGCGCAGGAATTGACCAATGTCCGCCTGGCCCGGGCCGATGCCCGCGAAGTCCTGCCGCGTTTCGAGAGCGCCTGTCTCGACCGGATTTTCCTTCTCTTTCCGGACCCATGGCACAAGAAGCGGCATGCCAAGCGACGCTTCGTGCAGCCGGAGACGCGCGACCAGTTCGCCCGCCTGCTCAAGCCCGGCGGGCGGCTGCGGATCGCGACCGACGTCAAATCCTATGCCGATCACTGCATGATCGAGCTGACCGGCGACGCACGATTTGTTTGGCAGGCCGGGACCTCTGCAGACTGGACCCGCGCGCCTGACGATCACATCACCACCCGCTACGAGACCAAAAACCTTGGCGACTGCGCGCCGGTCTTCATGGATTTCGTGCGGCGCTGACCGCGCGCCCGTCTTGCCAAGTCGCGCCGTACGGAGTACAAGGCGGCTTCTTACAAGTTCGATTGTATCGGATGATACATTCGAGCGGTCGCCCACGGCGGCCGCTCTTTTTGTTTCTGCAGACCCCGGGGCCCGCGCCTTGAAGACAAAATCGCCTCAGGATGACCGCATCCTCGCCCTCGCCGAGCCGGTGGCTGCCGAGCTCGCGCTCGAGATCGTGCGCGTGCGCATCATGTCGGGCAAGCGTGCCCGCCTGCAGATCATGGCCGACCGCGCCGATGGCAGCGGTATCGAGGTCGAGGATTGCGCCCGCTTGTCACGCGGCTTGTCCGACGTGTTCGAGGTCGAGGATCCGATTGCCGGGGAATATGACCTGGAAGTCTCCTCGCCGGGGATTGATCGCCCGCTGACCACGCTGGCGCATTTTGCGCGCTGGGAAGGCAATGAGGCCAAGATCGAACTCGATCGCCTCGCCGAGGGCCGCAAGCGCTTCCGCGGCATTCTGGCCGGGGTTGAAGATGATAATGTCGGGCTCGACATGGAAGGCGAGGACGACACCACGATGATCCCGTTCGACTGGATCGTTGAGGCCAAACTGGTTTTGACAGACGCCTTGATCGAGGCGGATTTGAAAGCGCGGGGCCGTGGCGCCGCGACGACTGAAGGAGACGAATAATGTCGCTTTTCAACGCAACGGGGATCACCCGATGAGCATTGGTGTCAGTGCAAACCGTCTGGAACTTCTGCAGATCGCCCGTGCGGTCGCGGCGGAAAAGTCCATCGATGAATCGATCGTGATCGAGGCCATCGAGGAAGCCATCCAGAAGGCCGCGCGCTCCCGCTATGGGGCCGAAAACGACATCCGCGCCAAGATCGACCCGAAAACGGGCGAGCTGTCGCTGACCCGCAACATGACGGTTGTGGAAGAGGTCGAGAATGACAGCCAGGAGCTCAACCTCGCCGACGCCAAGAAAATCGACAAGACCGCCGAGATCGGCACCGTCTTCTCCGACGAGCTGCCGCCGATCGAATTTGGCCGCGTCGCTTCGCAGACCGCCAAGCAGGTCATCACGCAGAAAGTCCGTGAAGCCGAGCGCCAGCGCCAGTTCGAGGAATACAAGGATCGCGTTGGCGAGATCATTTCCGGCATCGTCAAGCGCGTCGAATACGGCAATGTGATCATCGATCTCGGTCGCGCCGAAGGCATTATCCGCCGCGCCGACGGTATCCCGCGCGAAAATCTGCAGAACAATGAGCGGGTCCGCGCCTATATCTATGATGTTCGCGAAGAAGTCCGCGGCCCGCAGATCTTCCTGTCGCGCGCACATCCGGACTTCATGGCCGCCCTGTTCGCGCAGGAAGTGCCGGAAGTTTACGAAGGCATCATCGAAATCCCGTCGGTCGCCCGTGATGCGGGTTCGCGCGCCAAGATCGCTGTCATCTCCAATGACGCTTCCATCGACCCGGTCGGCGCCTGCGTCGGCATGCGTGGTTCGCGTGTCCAGGCGGTCGTGTCCGAGCTGGCTGGCGAGAAAATCGACATCATCCCGTGGTCGGATGATCCGGCGACCTTCATCGTCAACGCCCTTCAGCCGGCCGAAGTCGCCAAGGTCGTCCTCGACGAGGAAGACCAGCGGATTGAAGTCGTGGTGCCGGACGAGCAGCTGTCGCTCGCCATTGGTCGCCGCGGCCAGAATGTCCGTCTTGCGTCGCAGCTGACCGGCTGGTCGATCGACATTCTGACCGAGGAAGAAGAGTCCGAGCGCCGCCAGAAGGAATTCGCTGAGCGGACGCAACTCTTCATCGCCGCCCTTGATGTTGACGAGGTGATTGCCCAGCTTCTGGCGACAGAAGGCTTCACCGATGTCGAGGATCTGGCCTATGTCGATCTCGGCGAAATTGCCGTCATCGAAGGCTTTGACGAAGACACGGCCGAGGAAATCCAGGCGCGTGCCCGCGATTATCTTGATCGCCTGGCTGCCGAACAGGACGCCAAGCGCAAGGAGCTCGGTGTCGAGGACGCGGTGCTTGAGGTTCCGGGTGTCGAGCTCGCCATGGCTGTCAAGCTTGGTGAGAATGACGTCAAGACGGTCGACGATCTTGCCGGTCTGGTGACCGATGATCTGCGTGGCTGGTTCGAGACCAAGAATGGCGAACGAATTCGCGAGCCGGGCATCCTGGAAGAGTTTAATCTCTCCTCCGAAGATGCCGAGATGATGATCATGCGGGCCCGCGTTGCGGCTGGCTGGATCTCCGAGGAAGACCTGCCGCAGCCGGAAGTGGTTGAAGAAGAGGTCGAGGAGGCTGAAGAGGCCTTCGACGTGGCCAATATGGATCTGGCGGCCCTGGAAGCCGAAGCCGAGGCGCTTGGTCTCGACCTCGACGCCGAGGTGCCGGAAGGCGACGAGGAGACGAAGGCTGACTAGCCCCCGGGCCAGCCAGTCGAGGGAGCGACGCTGCGTTGCCACCGGCGAGGTCCGTGAGGAAGCGGATCTCATCCGGATGGCCCTCGGGCCGGGCGACCAGCTGGTGCCTGATCTCGCTGCCAAACTGCCCGGTCGTGGTGCCTGGGTCAGTGCGGAGCGGACGTTGATTGAGAAGGCGGTCAAGAAATCCGCCTTCAACCGGGCCTTCGGGTGTCCGGTAAAAATGCCGGACGACCTGCCGGGCCTCATTGAGGGTCAGCTGGTCGAGCGCGCGCTGAGCCTTCTCGGTCTGGCGCGACGGTCCGGAGACCTGGCGGTTGGCTATGACGCGGTGCGTCTGGCACTCAAGGCCGCCAAACCCGCTTGGCGCATCGAAGCGTCGGACGGGGCTGAGGATGGCCGGTCCAAGCTGGATCGGTTGGCCTTCGCGGCCTGGGGTGATGTCCCGGTCGCGGGATGTTTCACGGCGGAAGCCATCGGTGATGCGACAGGTCGCGGTCCGGTGGTCCATGCCAGCATGTCGAAAGGCTCGCAGGCGCGGGCATTTACGACTGTGATGGGGAAGCTTTCGGGCTTCCGGCCGCTCGTCCCGCAAGGCTGACGTGCGGAGATTGCCGCGACAGCGGTTGATATCGGCCTTGAGCTGGCTAGTTTAGCGAGCCTTCAGGCCGGACAGTGGTTTGAACAGTGCGGGTTTCCGGCATTCGGCTACCGGAAGGCCCCGCGGAACGAAAGCCGATTTGGAAGGCTCGTATGAGCGACGCAGACGACAACAACTCCTCCGGCCGCCGGCCGCTCTCTCTGAAACGCCCCGGTGGCGGTACCGTGCAGCAAAGTTTTGCGCGCGGTCGCTCCAAGGCGGTCGTCGTGGAGAAGAAGCGCAAACGTGTGGCAACGCCGGCCAAGGATGGCGGTCCCGGCGGCAAGCAGGGCGGGGGCGCCAAAAGTGGTGAGTCCGCACTGGCGGCCAAGGCACGCCAGCTCGGCCTGTCCGAAGAGGAACTCGTTGCGCGCCAACGGGCCATTGCCCGTGCCCGCGCCGAAGCCGCCGATCGCGAAGCTCAGAAGAAAGAGGCTGACGCCGCCATGGCGCAGCGGGCTGCCAATGAGCAGCGCCAGCTGGCCGAACAGCGCGAGCGCGCCGTTCGTGAAGAGCGCGAAGCCGAAGAGGCTGCGCGCAAGGCCGCTGAAGACGAAGCGCGACTGAAAGCCGAGGCCGAAGCTGCGACCGCAGCCAAGGACGGGTCCCGCAAGCGTGATGAAGATCCGCGCCGCCGGGCGCCGGCCAAGGACGAAAAGCGGGCCACGCCCGATGCCATCCCGATGGATGATCCGGCCAGCGCGCTGGAAGCCCTCGGCGGTCGCGTCAAGCGCAAGGGCGGGGCTGCCGGCCCCGGCCCGGCTGCCAAACAGCAACCGGCCCGTGCCAAGACCGATAATCGCCGCCGCGGCAAGCTGACCATCCAGAACATTCTGGAAGGCGATGAGGAGCGTCAGCGCTCGCTCGCCTCGGTGCGCCGTGCCCGTGAACGCGAGAAGCAGCGCCGTCAGGACACGTCCGGTGGACGCGACAAGATCGAACGCGAAGTCATCGTGCCGGAAGCCATTACGGTGGCCGATCTGGCGAACCGGATGGCGGAACGGTCTGTCGACGTCATCAAATACCTGATGAAGCAGGGCCAGATGGTCCGCGTGAACGATGTGCTCGATGCCGATACCGCCGAGCTCGTGGTCGAGGATTTTGGCCACATCGTGAAGCGTGTGTCCGAGGCTGACGTCGAAGACGGTTTCATCGCCGATGATGATGCCGACGAGGCCAAGCTGCCGCGGGCGCCCGTGATTGCGGTCATGGGTCATGTCGACCACGGCAAGACGTCGCTGCTGGACGCACTCCGCGCGACCGATATCGCATCGGGCGAAGCCGGTGGCATCACCCAGCATATCGGCGCCTACCAGGTCCAGCTCAAGGGCGGTGAGAAGATCACCTTCCTCGACACGCCCGGCCACGCTGCCTTCTCGGCCATGCGGTCGCGCGGCGCGATGGCGACGGATATCGTGATCTTGGTGGTGGCTGCAGACGACTCGGTGAAGCCGCAGACGATCGAGGCGATCCATCATGCCAAGGCTGCCGGCACGCCGATCATCGTGGCCGTCAACAAGTGCGACAAGCACGAAGCCAATCCGCAGAAAGTCCTCACCGACCTGCTGCAACACGAGATCGTCGTCGAGGCGATGTCGGGTGACGTGCAATCGGTCAATGTCTCGGCCAAGACCCGTGAGGGTCTCGACGAGCTGACCGAGGCCATCGCCCTGCAGGCCGAACTGCTCGACCTGAAGGCCAATCCGGAGCGCAGCGCCGAAGGCATTGTCATCGAAAGCCAGGTCGATAAGGGCCGCGGTCCGGTGGCGACGCTTCTGGTCCGTCGCGGCACGCTCAAGCGCGGTGACATCCTCGTCGCCGGCGCCCAATGGGGCCGTGTGCGCGCCCTGGTCAATGAGCGCGGCCAACAGCTCGAAGAAGCCGGACCGTCGGTTCCGGTCGAGATCCTCGGCCTCGATGGAGCGCCGGATCCGGGTGAAGTCTTCGCCGTTGTCGATGGCGAGTCCCGCGCCCGCGAGATCGCCGACTACCGTCAGCGCAAGGGCCGTGAGGCGACCGGTGGTTCATCGCCGGCCAGTGCTTCGCTCGAGCAGATGATGGCGCGTCTCAAACAGGACGAAACCCAGGAAATGCCGCTTCTCGTGAAGTCGGATGTTCAGGGCTCGGCCGAGGCGATCAAGCAGTCGCTCGAAGGTATCGGCAATGACGAAGTCCGCGCGCGGATCATTCGTGCCGCTCCGGGCGGTGTGAATGAAAGCGATGTCCTGCTCGCCAAGTCATCCGGTGCACCGGTCTTCGCGTTCAATGTCCGTGCCAACAAGCAGGCCCGCGAACTGGCCGAACGTGAAGGCGTGGAGATCCGCTACTACTCGGTGATCTATGATGTCATCGACGATGTGCGGAACACGATGGAAGGCATGCTGGCGCCGGAGAAGCGCGAGAACTTCATCGGTTACGCCGAGATCCTGGAAGTCTTCAACATCACCAAGACCGGCAAGGTCGCCGGTTGTCGTGTCACCGAAGGCGTGGTCCGGCGCGGCTGTGGTGTGCGCCTGCTGCGCGACGATACGGTGCTGCACGAAGGCAAGCTCAAGACGCTCAAGCGCTTCAAGGATGAAGTGCAGGATGTGCGCGCGGGCACCGAGTGCGGCATGGCCTTCGAGCGCTATGAAGACCTGCGCAAGGGCGATCAGATCGAGTGTTTCGAAGTGATCGAAGTCGCGCGCAAGCTCGAGGCCTGATCACCGGTCCCGAGCGGACCAGGACAGGTTTGAAACATGACAGGGCGGCCCCACGGGGCCGCCCTTTTTCTTGCTGTCGGGCCTTGGTCCGGATCAGTTGTCAGTCGGCTGCGATCAATCCCTGTTCCGGCGCCGCGTAATTGGCGAAATCCTGATGCGCGACGACCTGCCCGTCACGAACGGTGATGACGCTGACCTGCCGTGAGCGCCAGCGGAAGACCTGGCCCTCTGATTGTGTCGGGTAGAGCGCGTTGACATGGCCGATGAAGACGACGCGGCTGTTCGAGGCGAAGACATCATCCCACTCAAACCCGAGCTCGATCGGGTGATAGCGCTCGCCGAACTCGCGCAGCGTCGCCATCATGGCGTCGCGCCCGTCCTCCTGAATGCCGTCCGGCCCGTAACTCTCGCCCTGGGCGGTGGTGTCACTGAAGACCATGTCGGCCGCCAGCATGGCCTCCATCGCATCCCAGTCGACGGCGGAATAGTGGTCCATATAGGTCCGGGCGATGGCTTCGGCTTCGGCATTGGTATCGTCCTGGGCCGACAGCGCGGGGGCAAGGGTGAGAGTGAGGCCTGTGGCGAAACCAGCGAGGGAGAGGAAATGTGTCATCGTCTTGTCTTCCATGATGGGTGAAGGGTCAGGCCGGCGACTCGGGGATTTGGCTCGGGCAGAGAGTCCCTGAGGCGCCGGCCCGGTCTGCACAGGGGGCACACACCCTCTGCAGACCATTCGGACGGGCGCTCGCGACGCCCCTGTGTCAGTCAGTGTGAGGCTTGCACCGGCGCGGCATTGTTGAAGTCGGTGTAGTCGCGATGCTCGGCGACATGGCCATCGACCACCGCAATGATCGTCGTGATCGGATAGCGAAAGGTCTGCGCGTCGTCGCCGGTGCCGTAAACGACGTCCATATGGCCGTTGAACACGACCTGACCGGAGGCCTCATAGGTCCTGTCTATCGTGTAGACGCCATGATCCATGCCCCAGGCAGCAATGCCGGCCGTGATCGCCGCGGGGCCGCGCCATTCGATCCGCTCGGTCACGGCATCAATGTCGAAGGAGGTCGGGTCGATGAACCGCGTGTCCTCGGTCATCAACGCCGACATGGCGGCAAAGTCCTGGCTGGCATAGGCGTCCAGCCAAGCCTCGGCGATGCGGCGCGGCGTCGCGTCCGGGGTCGACTGCGCGGCGCTTGGTGCGGCGGTCAGCAGGCAGGTCGCCAAAAGGCAGGCGTGGGTCATTCGGGTCATGGCAAGCTCGGCACTCGGTCGGGGTTTCATCGCTGCACGGATGGCAGTGCGTGGCGGCGAGTAGCCCTGCCCCGGCGGCAGCGGTAAAGTCCCGGGGCCGGCCAATGTGATGAGCGCCGGGGGGCGAGGGACGAAACCGGGTCGGGGCGCCCCCTTGCATCGACCGGTCAAGCGGCGTACACCCCCGCGCCTCGCTTCCGCCGGGATGGAGACATGCATGGCCCGCCGTCAGAACCAATCGCCCAAAGGCCCGAGCCAGCGCCAATTGCGCGCCGGCGAGCTCGTTCGTCATGCACTCGTCGGCATTCTCACGCGAGAGGAATTGCGTGACCCGGATCTGGAAGGGCAATTGATTTCGGTGACCGAAGTGCGCCCCAGCCCGGATTTGCGTGTCGCAAAAGTCTATGTCGCACCGCTCGGCCGGGGCGACTCAGCCAAGCTCGCTGCCGGCCTCAACCGCTGCGCCGGTTTCCTGCGCGGCCGTTTGGGCCGTGAAATCGAGATGAAGTTCACGCCGGAGCTGCACTTCCACCCGGACAATTCCTTCGACACGGCCAGCCATGTCGACGATTTGCTCAATCGCCCGCAGGTCCGCCGCGATCTTGACGATGAGGACGCCGGGGCCAGCGATCCGGACGATTAATCACCGTCGCCCGCTTCGGCCACGTCGCCGGCATCAGGTTCCGGCAGCGGTGGCAAGTCCGTGCGTTCAAGTCGCCAGCGATTGTCGGCCCCGGTCAGACCGGCCTGGTTGACCGCGATCGCCGCGACCCGGCCCGCCTCATCACGCTCATAGGCAAAATCGGCATTGAACAGGCGCCAGTTCAGCGCGTCCGGACCGGTCGGCGTGAGATAGAAGCGCCAACCGCGCTCGCTCAGCACGAGGTCGAGACCGCCTTCGGTTGGTTCGATCACCACCGGCCCGAACGGGCTTCCGGCATAGGACCCCGCAGCGTCCAGATGTGAGGCGGTGAGCCGGTCTGTCGCCGGCCGGCCCGCCGGCGGCGCCAGGGGGCGGTCGAGGGCGAGCGCGTGAAGGGCGTTGCGCAATTCCCAATTGGGATAGGATTCGACATTCGTTCCGTAGGCGATTGTGATATCTCGCCCGGGCAGGATGGAGATGCCGGCACTGTATCCCGGCACCGAGCCCTGGATCGTGTAGATCGCCTCTCCGTCGACCTGCTCGACCTGCCAGCCACCGACCATGCGGCCGTCCGGCTCGAACAGGTCCATGCGGCGTGTCCGGACGGCGTCGGCGAGACGCAGCAGATCGCCAATCGGCGCCACCAGGCCGGCATCGCCAAGTGCCGGGCTGTCGGTCATTGGCGCCCGCAGGTCGAGCGGCAGCGGGCCGGCGGCATATCCGCGCGGCACATGGGCACCCGCCGCTGCCGCGCGCCGGGCGATGCGGCTGTCCTGCATGTCCAGCGGGATCAGGAACTCAGTCGCCAGCAGGGTTTCATAGCGCGCATTCATCACCCGCTCGACGATCACGGCGAGCAGGCCGTAGCCGAGATTGGAATAGGCATAATCATGCGGTCCGGCGCCGGGTGCAGGTTGCCGCGCCAACCAGGAAACGAGGGTGTCGCTGCGGGCATCGGCAAGAGCGCCGGCGGGAATGTCGCGCGCCAGGCCCGCCGTGTGAGACAGGATGTCATTGATGCGCACCGCGCCATAGCCGGTCAGCTCGGGGATATAGTCATTGACCGCACCGGTGGCCGATATCCTGCCCTCGTCGATCAATCGCCGGACCATGGCGGCCGTCAGGCTCTTGGTGACGGAGCCGGCGGGAAAACGCGCTTGCGCCGTCATCGGGGCGCCGCTGACCCAGTCGGCATAACCAAAGGTGAGGGCAACCGGTTCCCCGTCACCGCGCCGGACCATGATGACGCCGGAGAAATCGCGGGTTTCAACCAGCGGCGACACCCAGTCATGGATCCGTTGCGCGATCGCGGCCTGGCTGGTGTCGCCATCCCGCGGCGCCTGCCCATCGGCGCGCGGCAGGCCGACGGTGATGCCGATCACGAGAAGGCTGGTGAGGGCGAACCGGATCATGGCGCAACTCCTTGGGGACGGGTGAGGATTACGGTGTTCCGACGGTCGCAGCAAGCCACCGGCCTTGCCTTGCGGGCATTGTTCCGTTAGGTCCGCCCCTCCCGCGATCCGGGTCCGATCCCCGGCGCCTGAAGGAGGCCAATATGGCGCGACGCCGCAAGGGCGAGGACATCCATGGCTGGGTGATCCTCGACAAACCACTTGATATCACCTCGACCCAGGCCGTTTCGGTGGTCCGGCGACTGTTCAATGCCAAGAAGGCCGGCCATGCCGGCACGCTGGATCCGCTGGCCTCGGGCATTTTGCCGATCGCCCTGGGCGAAGCGACCAAGACCGTGCCGTTTGCGGTGGAAGGCTCGAAGACCTATCGCTTCACCGTTAAATGGGGCGAACGCACCGATACGCTCGACCGTGAGGGTGAAATTGTCGCGACCAGCGATGTCCGTCCCGATCGCGCGGCGATCGAGGCGGTGTTGCCCACCTTCATCGGTGATATCGAACAGGTGCCGCCCGCCTATTCGGCCATCAAGGTCGATGGCGAGCGTGCCTATGATCTGGCCCGCAGCGGCGAGGACGTGCAGTTGCAGGCGCGCCAGGTCCATATCGAGGCGCTGCGCCTTCTGGACTGTCCTGACAGCGATATGGCGGTGCTGGAAATGCATTGCGGCAAAGGCGCTTACGTACGCTCCCTGGCGCGCGATATTGCCTTTGCCCTGGGCACGGAAGGGCATGTCGCCGCCCTGCGCCGGATTCGCGTTGGTGGATTCGCGGAAGCGGAATCCACAAGGCTGGACGAACTGGAAGAAATGGCTCATAAGGGCGCCGCTTCGGAAGCTCTGCTCCCGGTTCAGACCGCGCTGGACGACATCCCGGCGCTGGCCATAACCGAAGAGGAATCCTTCCAGTTGAAGCTAGGACGCTCGATCGTCCTGCTCCCGCGTCAAGCGCAAGAGCTGAAGGCGCAGCGCCGACCCCGCGAAATCGCGGGCAAGGACTGCACTTTTACCGCTTTGGCCCTTTGCGATGGTGTGGCAGTGGCGCTCGGCGACGCAAGGGCGGGAAAGTTCCAGCCCTCGCGTGTTTTCAACCTCACTCCCTGACAATTCAGGGAGTCGACATAACGAGTTTAGGAGAACCCGATGTCGATTACGCAAGAGCGCAAATCCGCGCTGATCGCTGAACATGCCCGTGGCAAAGCCGACACGGGATCGCCGGAAGTGCAAGTGGCCATCCTGACCACCCGGATTGCCAACCTTACCGAGCACTTCAAGACCCACAAGAAGGACAACCACTCGCGTCGCGGCCTTCTTAAGATGGTCTCCCAGCGCCGCCGGCTTCTCGACTACGTCAAGAACAAGGACGTGGCCCGTTACCAGGCCATCATCGAGAAACTGGGTCTGCGCCGCTGATCCGCGACGCCATCCGTACGAAAGACGATATGTTCGATATCCAGAAAGAAACGATTGAGTGGGCGGGTCGCCCACTCACCATCGAAACCGGGCGGGTCGCCCGCCAAGCTGACGGCGCCGTCATGGTGTCTTATGGCGAGACCACAGTTCTCGCCACCGCCGTCGGCGTCAAACAGGCCAAGCCGGGAGTCGATTTCTTCCCGCTGACGGTCAATTACCAGGAAAAATACTTTGCGGCGGGCAAGATCCCCGGCGGTTTCTTCAAGCGTGAAGGCCGTCCGACGGACAAGGAGACGCTCACCTCGCGCCTCATCGACCGCCCGATCCGTCCGCTGTTCGTCAAGGGCTTCAAGAATGAAGTCCAGGTGATGCTGACGGTCCTGTCGCACGACCTTGAAAACGATCCCGACATTGTCGGCATGATCGGTGCCTCCGCGGCGCTGGTCCTGTCCGGTCTGCCCTTCATGGGTCCGATCGGCGCTGCCCGTGTCGGTTACAAGGACGGCGAATACATCATCAACCCGCCTTGCGATGAAATGGATGACAGCGAGCTCGATCTCGTCGTCGCCGGTACGCAGGACGCGGTCATGATGGTGGAATCGGAAGCCAAGGAGCTGTCCGAAGACGTCATGCTCGGCGCTGTCATGGCGGGTCACAAGGCCTTCCAGCCGGTGATCGACATGATCATCAAGCTGGCCGAACGTGCGGCCAAAGAGCCTTGGGATTACGAGCCGGCGGATCACTCTGCCGAGGAAGCCAAGGTTCGCGAGCTGATCGGTGACGATCTCGCCGCTGCCTACACCATCGTCGACAAGACCGAGCGCTACAAGGCAGTCGGTGCGGCGAAGGACAAGGCTGTCGAAGCCCTGCTCCAGACGGAAGAGCGTCCGGACGGCATCGACATGACGACCCTCAAGGACGTCATGAAAGCGGTCGAGAGCTCCATCGTTCGCGGTGGTATCATCAAGACCGGCAAGCGTATTGATGGTCGTTCCCTCGACCAGGTCCGTTCGATCGTGTCCGAAGCCGGCATTCTGCCGCGGACGCATGGTTCGGCCCTGTTCACGCGCGGGGAAACCCAGGCCCTGGTCGTTGCGACCCTGGGCACGGGCGAAGATGAGCAATTCATCGACGCTCTGACGGGGACCTACAAAGAACGCTTCATGCTGCACTACAACTTCCCGCCCTATTCGGTCGGTGAGACGTCTTTCCGTCTCGCTCCGGGTCGTCGGGAAATCGGCCATGGCAAGCTGGCCTGGCGTGCGGTGAAGGCCGTCCTCCCGACCAAGGAAGACTTCCCCTACACCATCCGCCTGGTCTCCGAGATCACCGAGTCGAACGGCTCGTCCTCGATGGCCACAGTCTGCGGCGCCTCGCTGTCCATGATGGATGCCGGCGTGCCGATCACCCGTCCGGTCTCTGGCATTGCCATGGGCCTGATCAAGGATCCGGAAGGCGTTGCCGTTCTCTCCGACATCCTGGGTGATGAGGATCATCTCGGCGATATGGACTTCAAGGTGGCGGGTACCACCGAAGGCGTCACCTCGCTGCAGATGGACATCAAGATCGCCGGCATCGACGAGGAAATCATGAAGACAGCCCTGGCCCAGGCCAGCGGCGGTCGTCTGCATATCCTTGAAGAGATGGGCAAGGCGCTGGGCGAAGCCCGCACCGAGCTCGGCGAGTTTGCTCCGCGTATCGAAACCATCACCATTCCGACCGACAAGATCCGCGACGTGATCGGTTCGGGCGGCAAGGTGATCCGCGAGATCGTGGAAACGACCGGTGCCAAGGTCGACGTCAATGATGACGGCGTGATCAAGGTCTCGTCCTCGGACGGCGCTTCGATCAAGGCTGCCCTCGACTGGATCCACGGCCTCACGGCCGAGCCGGAAGAAGGCAAGGTCTACAAGGGCAAGGTCGTCAAGGTCATGGACTTTGGCGCCTTCGTGAACTTCTTCGGTCCCAAGGACGGTCTCGTCCACGTGTCGCAGCTCAAGGCTGAACGCGTGAACCACCCGAACGATGTGGTCGCCGAAGGCCAGGAAGTCTACGTCAAACTCCTCGGCTTCGACGATCGCGGCAAGGTTCGCCTGTCGATGAAAGTCGTCGACCAGGAAACCGGCGAAGAGATCAAGAAAGAAGCGGAAGACGCTGAATAAGCTGTCTGCTTCGATCGACTGATCAAAAAGACCCCGCCGGCGCAAGCTGGCGGGGTTTTTCTTTGGGGGTCTGTATCCGAGCGGCCGGGCGCGGATAGGCTGGGCATCCGGGCAATGAGGGCAGGGGCACGGACATGAATTGGACGATCTTCGATTATGTTGTCGCTGGCGGCATGCTCGCCTGTCTGCTGCTGGGCACTATCCTGGTCATCAGGACGCAACGGCACTGGGCGGCGCGCCTCGCGGGCGGCCTGACCCTGATCGGCTTTTTCCTGCTGGTCTGGAGCGCTGGCGCCGTCGGAATCATCGGCCGGTCTGACAATGATGCCAATCTTGCCTTTCTCGCCCTGCCATTGGTGGCGTCGTTCGGAGCCGTGATCACGCGCCTGCGGCCCGCGGGTCTGGCCGTCACCCTTGCCGTTGTCGCTGCAGGACAGTCCCTGATCGGACTCGTTGCCCTGATTGGCGGCCTCGGCTCAGCTGGACCCGCCTGGCCGGTGGACATGCTTGTAGCGACCCTTGTCTTCACCGCCCTCTTTGCAACGGCGGCGGCCCTGTTCCACTTCGCCGCACGGACTCAAGCTGCCTCGAGCCGGTCGCGATAGCGGCGGCTGCCGGGGATTTGGGTGCCGGTGTCCAGCGTGATGGCGACATCGCCCTCGCCGGTCGGAATGATTTCCCGAATCGCATCGCGATTGACCAGCCAGGAGCGGTGCACCCGCACGGCGTCAATGCCGGCCTCGGCGAGTTGTTTTTCCAACTCGGTCAGGGTGGAGCGGGCCAGGTGCTCGCCGCCGGCCAGCCGGATCTCGACATAATTCCCGGCCGCTTGGGCGGCGCGGAACTCGTCGGCCGCGATGCGCAGGGTCCGGCCACCGCATTTCAGGGTGAGGCGATGGGAGCGGCGGGCCTCGGCGCGGGCGACCTCCACTTCCAGCCGCCGCATCTGCAGCGCCAGCGAGACCGCGATGATGATCTGATAGCCGGTATAGGTGCCGATATCCTTGCGCGCCTCATAGACAATCTCCCGCCACGGCGCGTCGTGGAAGAATTCATAATCACTGCCATAGGCAAAGGCCCAAACACCCTCGCGGATCAGCACCATGCCGAGCACGTGCAGCCCGGTATAGGCGAGGAAGCCCAGCAGGTGCCAGGGCAGGGAGGTCAGCCAACGCCCGGGTTCCAGTGGCGCCCGCAAGCCCAGCCACATCATCGCCGGCACCATGATCGTCGTCATGATGATGCTCGACCCTTCGGTGACCCAGGCAAAGAAGGGCGGTGCGTCGCGACCATCCCGGGCGAACTCGGTGTCGATCGACATCGAGGCGATCACCCAGAAGGCGATCAGGCTCAGCCAGGCGAACTGGCAGGCCAGCCACAAAGCCCGCCGTTCGGCATCGCGGGCCCGGCTGTGGTCGGAAGTCAGGGTGTCGGTCATGCCGCGATGCTCGCCTAGCCGCCAGCCGGCGGCAAGTGGCGCGTCAGCCATTCGCCCCCGCAGACCGCCGCTGGTCCCTGCCGCTCAGCACGCCGTCCCGCCGGCCTGCCGCTGGTCACCACCGTCTGGCGCACGTCACCCGCCGGGCCGATGAGCGGGGTGACAAGGAGCACGGCCATGACACCCAGCAAGACCCCCACGATGATCCCGACGATGACCCGGCCATTCGACGCACCCGGCAGCGGTCGCCAATACGGCCTCGACTGGCTGCGTATCGGCGTCTTCATCCTCTTGATTTTTTACCACACGGGCATGTTCTTCAACACGGAGGGCTGGCACGCCAAGAGCCTCAATGCCAATGACGCGATGGAGCCCTTCATGTGGCTCTCCAGCCCCTGGCGACTGCCCCTTCTCTTCCTGATTTCCGGCATCGCGATGCGTTTCCTGTCCGACAAGCTGGGCAGTGGCCGCTTCGCAGCGGACCGGGTCTGGAGGCTCTTCCCGGTCATCCTGTTCGGCATGTATGTGATCGTGGCGCCGCAATCCTATTCCGAGCTGCGGCTCGCCGGTGAGATCGAACCGGGATGGTGGGCGTTCTGGCGGCAATATGCCGGCGAGTGGGACGGGCCGTGGTCGATCCACACGCCGACCTGGAACCATCTCTGGTATGTCGTCTATCTGTTTGTTTATTCACTGCTTCTGGCACCCTTCTTCCCGCTTCTGCGGCGCCTGGCCGACAGCCAGGCCTTGACGGCAGCGGGTCGGGGCGCGGCCGGTGGCTGGCTGGGTGTTGCGGCTCTCGTGGTGCTGCCCGTCCTGCCCTTTTTGCTGGTCCGCTTCACACTCACCGAAGATTTCCCGACCACCCACGACCTGATCGAGGACTGGGCCAATCACGCCAATTCGTTGACCATGGTCCTGATCGGATATTTCATCGCCAAGAATGAGGGGATCTGGAAGGCCGTCGACCGAGCCCTGCCGGTGACCGCGATTGTCACCGCGATATTGCTGGCCTTTCTCTTCTGGGCCTACACACATCTCGAGATCGCCTTTTCCGACCCGGTCCTGACCTGGACGGCGCGCATCGCCCGGATCGTCTTCATGTGGACGATCATCCTGACGCTGGTCGGTGCCGCCCGTCGCTGGCTGGACCATGACGGCCCGCTCCGCCGCTATCTGACGGCCGCTGTCTTCCCTTGGTATATCCTGCACCAGACCATCATTGTTGCGGTGGGTTTCGCGATCCGGGATGCCGGTTTCGGTGTCTGGACCGAATTCGCCATCATCATGATCTCGACCTTCGGGGGCTGTATCATCGGGTTCGAGGTCTTGCGACACATCCCCATCCTGCGCCTCGTCATGGGCATGAAAGCGCTCGCGCCGGCCGTCGCACCCGCCAGCGCGGGGACGGCCAAACCGAGATTACAGAAACTTTAGGCCCAATCCGACGCTATCCGCCTATCTTTCCGGGCAACGATTTATTCGGGGAGGCGGACATGCTGACATCAATGATGAAGTGCGGGCTGGGGCTGGTTACCGCTTCAGCGCTGTGGGCGGTACCGGTTATGGCCCAGGACCCGTATCGGCTGCCGCCGCAGGAAATCATCGACATTGTCGATGCGGCGCCCTCGCCCTTTACCTCGCTCTCGCCGGCCCGCGACACGCTGCTTCTGATGCAGCGTGAGGCCCTGCCGCCGGTTGCCGAGCTGGCCCGCCCGATGGAACGTCTGGCTGGTCTTCGGCTCGACGCGACACTGAACGGGCGACACGGGCCGCGTTCGGTCGTTGGCCTGTCGCTGGTCGACCTGGACAGCGGCGCCGAGCGCCGGGTCGACTTGCCGGATGATGCCGGAATTTCCAATATCAGCTGGTCGCCGGACGGCTCGCAGATCGCCTTTGTGATGACCCGCAACGACCAGCTCAGCCTGTGGGTTGTCGATGTGGAAACCGCGCGGGCCCGGCAATTGGTGCGCAGCGGCATCAATGCCGTCTTCTCGCCGATTGACTGGATGCCGGATGGCGAACGCCTGCTTGTCAGCCTGGTGGATCCCGACCGCGGCGCCATGCCGGAGCGCCCGCGTGTACCGATCGGTCCGGTGACCCAGGAGGCCAGCGGCTATGAAGCCCCGGTGCGGACCTATCAGGACCTGCTGGCCGACGAGCACGACGCCGCCCTCTTCGCCTGGCTGGCCACGACCCAGCTTGCCCTCGTGAACACGACCGGCCGCACACGGGTGCGCGAGATCGGCGAACCGGGTCTCTATTATTCTGCCGAGCCAGCACCGGGTGGTGATTACATCCTGATCGGCGAGATGGAGCAGCCCTTCTCCTATCAGGTGCCCTGGTCGCGCTTCCCGGACCGCGTCTTCGTGATCGACATGGAGGGCGATGAAGTGGCGACAATTGCCCGCCAGCCGCTGGCCGACAATGTGCCGATTGGCGGCGTCATCACCGGTCGTCGGTCGATTGGCTGGCAAGCCGCAGCTGCCGCCAGCCTGACCTGGGCGGAAGCTCTCGATGGGGGCGATCCGCGGGTTGAAACCGACCAACGCGACAGCGTCTGGGCGCTCGAGGCGCCTTTTGATGGCGCGCCGGTCGAGATCCTGCGCACGGAAGACCGGTATTACGGCACCCAGTTCACCTCTGAGGGCCAGCTCGGCTTCTCGATGGAATACGACCGCGACACCCGCGTCATCCGTCGCTGGCTGGTCGATTTCGCCGACCCGTCGGTCGCGCCGCGCCTGGCCGAGGAGCGCAATTACCAGGACAGTTATGCCAATCCGGGCAGCGCGCTGACGGTCCGCAATGCGTATGGCCAGAATGTCGTCGGCGTGCATGAGGGCTATATGTATATGGCCGGTGAAGGTGCGACCCCGGGGGGCGACCGTCCCTTCCTCAACCGGGTCAGCTTCGACACGTTCGAGACCACCGAGATCTGGCGCAATAGCGGCGAGAATTATGAGGAAGTCATTGGCCTCACCTCCCCGGACGCCTCGTCCTTCCTGACCCGCTGGGAGGACCCGGTGACGCCGCCGAATGTGCGCTGGCACCGCGCCGGCGAAGACACGGTCGAGATCACGCAGTTCGAGAACCCGCACCCGCAGCTCAACGAGATCAGCCGCCAGCTGATTACCTATGAGCGTGAGGATGGCGTGCCGCTTTCCGCCACCTTGTATCTGCCGGCCGACTATGAGGAAGGCGACACGCTGCCGGTCCTCGTCTGGGGTTATCCGCTCGAATACAATGACGCCTCGACGGCCGGTCAGGTCTCCGGCTCGCCCTATGAGTTCACGCGCGTTGCCGGCACCAGCCCGCGCTTCCTGGTGACCCAGGGCTATGCCCTGCTGGAAAACGCCACCATGCCGATTGTCGGCGATGATCCCGAGACGGTGAATGACACTTTCATCCAGCAGCTCGTCCTGTCGGCGGAAGCTGCGCGTGACGTGACCGTGGAGATGGGCTTTGGTGACGGCGAGCGTCTGGCGATTGCCGGTCACTCCTACGGTGCCTTCATGACCGCGCACCTTCTGGCCGCCTCGGACGTCTTCCGCGCCGGTATTGCCCGCTCAGGCGCCTATAACCGCACCCTGACGCCCTTCGGCTTCCAGTCCGAACGCCGCACTTTCTGGGCCGCTCCGGAGACCTATTTCGAGCTCTCACCCTTCATGCATGCCGACCAGATCAACGAGCCCATGCTGATGATCCACGGCCAGATGGACAATAATTCCGGCACCTACCCCATGCAGTCCGAACGCATGTTCGCGGCCGTAAAAGGCAATGCCGGCACCGCCCGCCTGGTCATGCTCCCCTATGAAAGCCACGGCTATCGCGGCCGCGAAAGCATCCTCCACGTGCTGGCGGAGAGCATCGACTGGCTCGACCGCTGGGTGAAGCCGGTAGAGGACCCGATGGGTGGGGGTGAGTAGGCTTTGCGCCTTTGTGGAACGAACAGGCCTCGCTGGAGTGATCCGGCGGGGCTTTTTCCTGCCTGACTCAGCTGAATGGTCAGTCCGAACTGCCGCAACTCACCCACCAGTCGTGCATGGCATGGAACATGTCGGTGAGAGCCATCGCCTTGTCCGTTGCGGTGTACTCGACGCGGGGCGGCACCTCTGCATAAACCTTTCGGATCACCAGCCCGTCATTCTCCAGCGCACGGAGTTGGTTGGTGAGCATGGTCTGCGTGATGTTGCCAATCGTGCGGCGCAATTCGTTGAACCGTTTAGTGCCGCGAAAGATCAGGATCTGCAGGACGATAAGCTTCCACTTGCCGCCGATCAGCTGGGCGATATCCGGCATCGGGCAGAATTCGGCCTCATCCGAGGTATCGCGCTGGGCGGGTTGTGGAGGAATGTCTGTCGGCATCGCTAAGTATAACTGCATTAGTATCAAAGACGATACTATATACGAAAATTCTGCCTACTTGTCCAAAGGTACTATTACGACTTAGCTCCCCGTCAGTTGATGGGAGTACAAAATGCCTCTTACGCTTTACACATTCAGCGGTGCGCCGCGCGGCTGGCGCGTGCATCTGGGTCTGGTGTTCAAGGGCCTTTCCGCTGACGTGAAATACCTCAGCGCTTCCGACCAGGATCATCGCAAGCCGGGTTTCCTGGCCATAAACCCGCGAGCCAAGATTCCGGTGCTTGAAGCCGATCAGGATGTCTTGCGGGATTCCGTCGCCATTCTGGCCTGGTTGGATCGGCAATATCCCGAACGCCCGCTCTTCGGCATCACGGCTTCTGAAGCAGCGGAGAGCTGGCAGATTGTGATGGACTGTTGCGGCTATTTGCGTGACGGCAACCACGCCCTCCTGTCCCGCGTGTTCTCCGGGCCAGATGAGGCGGTCGATCCAAACACGCCGGAAGGTACGGAAATTGGGGATGCCGCTGCATTGGTTCATGCCGAATGCCACTATCTCGAGGGCATCTTGTCAGACGGGCGACGCTATCTCGGTGGGGAGTGGCCGGGGGCGGCTGATGCCGTCGCCTATCCGGAACTTCGCCTTGTCCAGCGTGGCGCAGAAACCAAGAGCACGCGCATGTCCGCCCTGGGCTTTGACGGTCATCTGAGCCGCTACCCGCACCTCGCCGCCTGGAAGGGTCGGCTCAATGCCGATGCCGGTGTGTTGCAGACCATGCCGCCCCACTGGTCCAATTGAAATCCAGGAGACAGCCACAATGTCATTGCCCAATTACACACGAGCACTCACCGTCGCCGCTTCACCTGAGGAGGTCTTCAGCGCCCTTACCGAGGGGTTCGAACACTGGTGGACCAAGCCGAGCGGGCCGATTTCGGAGGTCGGCGACCTCGCCAAATTCACTTTTCCGCCCGGTCGATCCTACTGGACGTTTGAAGCTGTGGCGATGGAGCCGAGTAGGCGTGTCGAACTGGTCTGTGTCGATGCCTTGCACCTGCACGAGGGTCAGCCAGCGGAGATCGAGCTGGAGTGGTTGAAAACACGCCTGGTCTGGCAGATTGAAGCGGTCGGCCGCGGCAGTGGGATCCGCTTTGAACACCGCGGCTTGCGTCCGGATCTCCTTTGTTATGAGGTCTGCGAGGCCGGGTGGGACATGTTCTTTGTTTCCAGCCTCAAGGCCTTCCTGAACACGGGGACGGGGCACCCACATCGCGCGCCTGACGCAGAGCCTGCTTAATGCTTTGGCTATGAAAAAACCCGCCGGAGCGCTCCGGCGGGTTCCTTCAAAACGGATAGTGAAGACCTAGTCGTCGTCATCCATGCTAGGCACGGCCACCGCATGGAAGCCCGCATCCACATGCAGCGTTTCACCCGTGCAGGAGAAGCCTAGGTCGCTCAGCAAATACAGCGCGGCGCCGGCGACGCCTTCCATTTTGGTGTCCTGCTTCATCATTGACCATTCGCGGCCGGTGCGCATCAGGGCCTTACCGCCGGAAATGCCGGCCATGGCGAGGGTGCGCATCGGGCCGGCCGAGAGGGCGTTGACGCGGATGTCCTTGGGGCCCAGATCGCGCGCCATGTAGCGGGTCGAGGCTTCCAGGGCGGCCTTGGCGACGCCCATGACATTATAGGACGGGACGACCCGTTCCGAGCCGAGATAGGTCAGCGTCACCATGGCGCCGCCATTGGGCATCAGGTGGCTGGCGCGCTTGCCGGCATCGACGAAGGAGAAGGCCGAGATGTCCATCGCCCGGCGCCAGCCCTCGCGGGTGGTGTTCTCGGTGAAGGAGCCGACCAGCTCGTCCTTGCCGGCAAAGGCAATGGCGTGGACGAGGAAGTCGATCGTGCCCCACTTGTCTTCCAGCGCCTTGAAACAGGCATCCATGGAGGCGTCATTGGTGACGTCGGCCTGCACCATGAAAGGCTCGCATGGCAGGCTTTCCACCAGCGGCCGGACCCGGCGCTCCAGCGCTTCGTCCTGGTAGGAGAAGGCAATCTCTGCGCCCTGGGCCGCCAATTGCTGGGCAATACCCCAGGCAATCGAGTTTTTGTTGGCCACACCCATGACAAGCCCGCGCTTGCCCTTCATCAGCTCGCCGGCCGGAAACACCGTATCGCTCATCGGGAAATCCCCTTCTGGATCAGATGACGTCTTTTACGACGCTTTAGACTTTTTCGAAAACGACCGTGCCATTGGTGCCGCCGAAGCCGAAAGAGTTCGACATGGCGGTTTTCAGATCGGCATCGCGGGTCTCGGTGATGATGGGCAGGTTCAGCGCCGCAATGTCGGGGTCCATGTCGAAGACATTGATCGACGGGGCGACGAACCCCTCTTTCATCATCAGCAATGTGTAGATGGCTTCGTGCACGCCGGCCGCGCCGAGCGAGTGGCCCGTCATCGACTTGGTGCCGGAAATCATCGGCGCGCTGTCACCGAAGACCGTCTTGACCGCTTCCATCTCCTTGATGTCGCCGACCGGGGTCGCGGTGGCGTGCGGGTTGAGATAGTCGATCGGGTTTTTGACCGTTTCCATCGCCAGTTTCATCGAACGGATGGCGCCTTCGCCGGACGGGGCGACCATGTCATAGCCGTCCGAAGTGGCGCCATAGCCGGTGACTTCGGCGATGATATTGGCGCCGCGGGCCTTGGCCCGCTCGTATTCTTCCAGCACGACGACACCGGCGCCGGCCCCGCCGACGAAGCCGTCACGGTCCTTGTCGAAGGCGCGCGAGGCCTGTTCCGGCGTGTCATTATACTTGGTCGACATGGCGCCCATGGCGTCGAACAGGTTGGAGAGGGCCCAATGGATCTCCTCGCAACCGCCGGCGAACATGACGTCCTGCTTGCCCCACTGGATCTGCTCGGTCGCCGCACCGATACAGTGCAACGAGGTCGTGCAGGCCGAGGTGATGGAATAATTCACGCCGAGAATCTTGAACGGGGTGGCCAGCGTCGCCGAGGCCGTCGAGCTCATCGCCTTGGGCACGGCAAACGGACCGATCCGCTTGGGACCCTTTTCGCGCGTGATGTCAGCGGCATTGACGATGGTACCGGCAGACGGACCGCCCGAACCCATGATGATGCCGGTGCGGTGGTTGGAAATATCGTTTTCTTCCAGACCACTATCGGCAATGGCCTGGGCCATCGCCATATAGTTCCAGCCGGCGCCTTCCGACATGAAGCGGTAGACGCGCTTGTCGACATGGGCGGCCGGATCAATGTCCGGCTTGCCGCCGACCTGACAGCGGAAGCCAAGCTCGGCGAAGCTTTCCATGCGGCCGATACCGCTCTTGCCGTTCTTGAGGGACTCGGTGACTTCCGCAGCATTATTGCCGATCGGGGAAATCACGCCGAGACCGGTAATGACAACACGACGCATGAGACTCTCCTGGGTCAGGCCATTTCGCCGGGCTTGAACAGGCCCACGCGCAAATCCTTGGCAGTATAGATGGTCTTGCCATCAACTTCGACACGGCCATCACCAATGGCCATGATCAGGCGGCGTTGGATAACGCGCTTGAGATCAATGACATAGCGGACCGTTTTGCAATCGGGCGTGATCTGGCCGGTGAATTTCACCTCGCCGACGCCCAGGGCGCGGCCCTTGCCGGGATTGCCTTTCCAGCACAGGAAAAAGCCGACCAGCTGCCACATGGCGTCGAGGCCGAGGCAGCCCGGCATCACCGGATCGCCCCTGAAGTGGCAATCGAAGAACCAGAGGTCGGGTTTGATGTCGAGTTCGGCGACAATCTGGCCTTTGCCATGTTCGCCGGTTTCGTCATCAATGTGGACGATGCGATCCATCATCAGCATGGGCGGCGCGGGGAGCTGCGCGTTGTCGGGTCCCCACATCTTTCCATTGCTGGAGTCGATCAGGTCATTATAGCTGAAAGAGCTTTGGCGTTCAGTCATGTAGCCGATCAGTTGCGCCGCGTGTGAAGGCGCTTGGCGATCACCGGGCTGGTCAAGAAAACCCGGCTGTCTGTGATCAGCCGGAAAGATCAGGGCAGAGCGGTATCATGCGCGACCGACGTGCTCAAGGCGGGGTTGCCGTCGGCGTCATCACCGATTTCGCCGTCCAGCTCCTGCGGATACACGCCCCACAAGGTGTGGGGGCGCACCCAGCCGCGAAATCCCTGGGCCTCGACACGGCACCAGCCGGTGCGGCAGCGTTCGAGCGACAGGATCACGCCGGGCTCGGCGACGGCCTCGATCGGCGAGCTGTCGCTGTCGCGGGCATGCAATTCGGTTTCCTCGAGCGTGTAGACCGAGCGGCGACCGGACAGGATCGAGCGGTGCATCCAGGTCACTTCGCCTTCGGGGTCACGCACGCGGCGCCAGTCCGGGGTTTCGGCGATGACTTCCATCGGCAGGCCGGCGCGCAGATAGCGCCAGGCGATGGGATGCTGCGAGGAGGGGCCGGAGCGGCCATTGGCGACATCGACTTTCAGCGACACGAAACGCGGCACGGCCTGGCCGGACGGCGTGGCCGTATGTTCGCTGTCCTGGGCGTCGAGCGCGGCCGGACCGGCAAGCATCGACAGGCAGGCCAGGGCAAGTGCGGATGTGATGGCGCGGATCATGCGGGACTCCTTCGACCAAAGCTGTGGGCTGTTTCGGTGAATAGGCGGTAAATCCGGTGGCGCTTTTACGCCGCCACACGCAATCGTGTCGCATGAGAGGGTGAAATCGCCGCCCGCCTTCCTATATCTTGACGAGCAGACCCGGCGGGACGGTCCGGCAGGTCGCAATCGGGAGGGGATTCCATGAGTTTTCGTCTGGCCATTACCAGTGCTGCGGCCATTCTGGCTGCCGGCGGCGCAATGTCGGCACCGGCCGTGGCGGGCGCCGCGCAACAGCGCGAAGTCGTCGCCGACTCGACCGATATGGGTGACGGCATCCACATGGTCTCGACAGGCATTGCCGGCAATCTGGCGATCCTGACCGGCGAGGACGGCGTGGTGATGGTCGATGACCAGCTGCCCAATACCGGTCCGGTCATTGAGGGCGCCATCGTCGAGATCGTCGGTGAAGGCGCGCCGCGCTTCATCGTTTCCACCCACTGGCATGGTGATCACTCGGGCGGCAATGCCCATTTTGCCCAGCTCGGCTCGACCATCGCTGCGCATCACAATATCCGCGCCCGTATCGAGGCCTCCGACGACGCCTGGACGCAAGAGCCCGGCGCCCTGCCGATCCTGACTTTCGGCGAGGACCTGACCTTCCACATGAACGGCCAGACCGTCGAAGTGACACACATTCCCGCCGCCCACACCGATGGCGATGCTTTCGTGTACTTCCGTGAAGCCGACATCCTGCACATGGGTGATGTCTTCTTCTCCGGCTGGTTCCCCTTCATCGATATCGCGTCGGGCGGTTCGGTTGACGGTTATCTCGCGGCGATGGAGCACGGTCTTGCGATGGTCGGCGAGGACACCCGCATCATTCCCGGCCATGGTCCGCTGTCGACCGCAACCGAGCTGGAAGCCTCGATTGCCATGCTGCGCGAGGCCAGTTTCCGGGTCCGCACGCTGGTCGAGGGCGGTGCCGATCTTGACGCTGTCCGCGCGGCCGAACCGCTTGCCGATTTCCACGATGACTGGAGCTGGGGTTTCATCACCACCGACCGCATGGTCGAGACGCTCTACAATGATGCCGTCGGCAACGGCCAGTCCTTCTCGCGCTGAGGCGTGAAGCGTCTGACCAAGATTTAAAGCGCCGACCAGCTTCCGGTGAGGTCATGGCGTCCATGAAGGATGCCATGACTGCCTCTTCGCCTCCCCCCGCCCCGCAGGGTCCGAACCGGGCACCCGCCCGTTTTCGCAAACCGCTCGGTTTCATCGCCGGCCTGATGGCCGGTCTCGCCCTTTGGCTGATCATTGCGGTTGTGACCGACAGTGTCGTGATGGGGGTGTTTTTCGGCCTCGTGCCCGGTCTTGCCATCGGGCTGGGCCTTCACCTCACCGCCAAGCGCTGATCCGTCAACCCGCGCAGGCCGGGCACGCCGGGTCCTTGTCCAGTTTGACAGTGCGGCTTTCCATCGACAGGCCGTCGAAAAGATGGATGCGGCCGTCCAGGGTCTGGCCGGCGCCGCAAATGTGCTTGATGGCTTCCATCGCCATCATCGAGCCAATCACGCCGGTGAGGGCACCGACCACGCCGACGCGCTCGCAGGTTTCCGCGTCCGGCGGGGTTTGCGGCACCCAGCAGCGATAGCAGGGCGCATCCGGGCGGGCATTGAAGATCGAGACCTGGCCGTCCCAGCGACCGACAGCGCCGGAGATCAGCGGTTTGCCCTTGGCGAGGCAGGCGGCGTTGACCGCGTAGCGGGTCTCGTAATTGTCGCAACCATCCAGCACCAGGTCGACCTTGCCGAGAAGGCGTTTGGCATTCTCGCCATCAATCGCCTTCACCACCGGCTTGACCCGTGTCCCCGGATTGAGTGCGCGCAGGGCGCGGGCCGCGGTCTTGGCCTTGGCGGTGCCGATCTGACCGGTGCGGTAGATGATCTGGCGCTGCAGATTGTCGACGCTCACCGTATCGGCATCGATCAGGCTGATCGTCCCGATCCCGGCGGCGGCAAGGTAAAGCGCGGCGGGCGCTCCCAACCCGCCAGCACCGATGATGGCGATGCTGGTACGGGCGAGGGCCTGCTGGCCGGGGCCGCCGATTTCCTTGAGCACAAGGTGGCGGGCGAAGCGGTCGATATCGATTTCCGAGGTCATGCGCCATAGGTGCCGGGATTGCCGCCGCGCTTCAAGGGGGAATCCCGTCCGCCGGCACCGGCGCCTGCAAAGACGCGATCAAGGCTTGTCCATCGCGCGAACACGGGCAATCTGGCGCCATGTCCGTTCCCGCCAATCCGACCCTGCCCGCCCCGGCCTTGTCCGAGCACCAGGAGCGCCTGCTCGACTGGCTCGCCAGCGCGCGGCCGAATGTCTTTCTCACAGGACGGGCGGGTACCGGCAAGACAACGCTGATGCGAGAATTCCTGCGCCGGGCCGGGCCGCGGGCGGCGGTGATCGCTCCGACCGGCGTGGCCGCGATGCAGGCGGGTGGCCAGACGATCCACTCCTTCTTCCATTTCCCGCCGCGCATGATTGGCGCCCGGGACATCCGCAAGGTTCGCCACCGCCGCGTGGTGCAGGCGCTGGAAACCCTGGTCATCGACGAGATCTCGATGGTCCGTGCCGACATGATGTGGGCGATCGACAAGTCCCTGCGGCTCAATCGCGAGCGCAATGAACCGTTCGGCGGGGTCCAGATCGTGCTGGTCGGTGATCTCGCGCAATTGCCGCCGGTGATCCAGGGCGCCGAGGCGGAATATCTGGAATCGACCTATGGCGGGCCTTTCTTTTTTCATCCGGAAAGCTTCCGTGATGCCGGTTTTTCCTATGTCGAGCTCGAGCAGGTGTTTCGCCAGACCGACGAGTATTTCGTCGATATCCTCAACGCGATCCGCGATGGCGATCTCGACAGCGACAAGGCCGCGGATCTCAATGACCGGGTGACGGGCCGGTCCGGCCTCGAGGCCTCGCTGTCGCATATCGTGCTGACGGCCACCAATGAGACCGCTTGGCGCATCAACCAGGCGCGACTAGAAGGCTTGCCGACCTCGCACAAGGCCTTCGAGGCCAAGGTCGAGGGCCAGTTCGACCAGCGCCTCTTCCCGGCCGAGGAACCGCTGGTGCTCAAGATCGGCGCCCGCGTCATGCTGACCCGAAACGACCCGCAGGGCCGCTGGGTCAATGGCACGCTGGGGCAGGTGGAAGGCTTTGATGAGAAGGCCGTGCGTGTGCGCATCGGCGAGGTGGTCCATGCCGTCGAGGCCCAGAAATGGGAACGCAATGCCTATGCCTTCGACCCGGAAAAACAGGCCCTGACCAAGACCACCGCCGGCGCTTTCACCCAATTCCCGCTTCGTCTCGCCTGGGCAATGACCATCCACAAGGCCCAGGGCCTGACGCTCGACAAGGTCTATCTCGACCTCGCCCGGCGCCTGTTTGCGCATGGCCAGGCTTATGTGGCCCTGTCGCGGGCGCGGTCACTGGAAGGCCTGGAACTCTCCCGCCCGCTGACGCCCAACGATGTCATCTCTGATCCGCGGATATTTGACGTGACGGCGTTCTGTGACCCGGCTCCGGCGAGTGTGAGTGCGTGACGGGTAGCGTACCAAGCGCTTCCGGTGGTTGCCGGCCTAGGTTCTGTACCCATAAACGGGATTCCCAAGTCTGGCGGGTCGTGATTCAAGCTCCTTGAAAGGAGTTGGCTCATGGCCCGTTTTGATTTGAGCGATACGGAGTGGGCGATTAT